>SMDP01000011.1:2186-39290 GCA_012911965.1 Geitlerinema sp. P-1104 | reverse complement strand
ATATCACTGCGATCGCGAAACTCCGGTTCCAAGAGAATTTTCTTGAGAATCGAGAGAATCAGATCCTTATACTCATATTGCTCCATGTCAAAGTGAACCGCCGCCCCGGTGGCCTGACTATGGCGCAAAATCTCCCGCACGCGATCGCTCACCCGATTTTCACTTCCCTGGGCATCGAGGGCATCGAACTGAGAATAAAACGCCGTCAACTTCACCGACACCTGGGCCCGAGGCAACGCTTCCCCCTCCGCCTCATCAATTTGCGGAACCGCTCGCCAATCTTGCGCCGCCGTCGCCAATTCCGTCATTAACTCGCGATAACGGTCAAAATACTGTTGCGCTTCTTGTTCTGTGATGACGGCTTCCCCAAGTAAGTCAATGGTGAAGGCCAACTTATCCTTGCGGAGCCGTTTAACGGTTTCAATAACTTTGGGGAGCGTTTCCCCGGAAATATACTTGTACGCTAAGGTTTCTACCCCTGTAGCCACTGTGGTCGCTGCCATCTGCCCGGCCATGGAGTCCGTCCCACTAAAGCCAATCAGCTTTTTGAGGGCCTCGGGTAATTCCACTTCCTCCGTCGTTAGATATTCTTGCAAGTGACGAGCAATTTCTGCCTTACTCCGTAAAGCGGGCAAACAGTCAATGAAACGGAACAGTTGCACCCGTAAACCAGGATTACTCATGGCCCAATCGAGCAATTTATCATCCCAGCGCATTTGTTCGCGGACTTTGGCGAAAAATCCCCCAGCTTCGCGGGTAGCTGCCAAAAGTTCTCGGGCAATGTCCTGAGTTTTGGCGTCGTAGGGAGTTGAATTAGACCGTTGCGTGACCACGATATAAGAACCTTTAGCAATCAGAAGGGTTGAACAAGAAGATAGTCTTTAATTCTACAGGACTGTTCGACCATTCCTTTGAACTGGATTAACCCCAAAGGGTTGGAGTCAACTTGAACCTTTCAGGAAATTGCCCCGAGTTTTGAATCTTCCCTTAAAATGTCAGGAAATCTGGTTTTTTTCAGGAAATCATGAAGAAAAAACGATGACGTTATCCCTTGATCTAATTTTTGTCCCCCAAGGCCCCGAGTACCAGGCCGTCAAGAGGGCCGAGTTGCCCATCCCCATTGTGGCCATTCCCGCTGGCTTAACCGCCGTGGAGGCAACGTTAAGGAGATGGCGATCGCAGCAGCAGTATAGTTGCGCCAAGCGGGTTTTAGTCATGGGCCTAGGCGGGAGTCTCATCCCCCAACTGCGTCCAGGAGACGTAGTCTTGTGCGATCGCTGTCTCAGCCCCCAGGGAGAGTCCCAAGTCGCTGATAGTCATCTCCTCGGGCAACTACAGCATCTCTATCAACAGCAAGGTCAGCCTCTGCCCCAACACAGCGCCTACAGCAGCGATCGCATCCTCCACCTCGCCCACCAAAAACAGCACCTGGCACAAACCAGCGGCGCCGCCGTCGTCGAAATGGAGGGCTGGGCCATTTGGCAAGCCTTCCCCCAAGCCGCCATGATTCGAGTCATCAGCGACGGCTGCCACCAAGATTTACCCGATATATCCAAAGCGATCGCCCCAAACGGCAAATTAAAATCCCTCCCCCTAACCCACGCCTTCCTGAAGCAACCAGCCGCCGCTATGAAGCTAATCCAAGGCTCCCTCCGAGGACTAAGCCAACTCACCCAAACCGCCCATCAACTCAGCCCCCACCTAACCCCCTAACTCCCAGGCAACCACAAGGGATTGCCCCTACTGCCTAGGGCGTCCACAAGGGCGCTACTGCCTAGGGCGTCCACAAGGGCGCGCCCCTACTGCCTAGGGCGTCCACAAGGGCGCGCCCCTACGTTATTTCTGTTCCCTGTTCCCTTCCCCCCCCATGACCCCCCTTCCCCCCCATCCCCTACAACAACGCCGCCGCCGTCTTCAGACTCGCCGACAACGCCGACGAGTAGGAATGCTCTGGAGACTGCTCATTGTTGGCAGTGCCGCCGCCAGTTCCCTTTGGCTTCTGTCTCACCCCAACTGGGTCATTCACAGTCCCAGAGATATCCATATCCAGGGCAATCAATGGCTACCCGATGCCCTAGTTCGTGAACAATTACCCCTGTCCTATCCAGAAACCCTGTTGCAACTGAGTCCTGAGGCCATTTCCAGCAGCCTGGAAAACAACCTGCCCATTACCACATCTCAAGTCAAACGTCAACTCCTGCCCCCACGACTCATCATCCATGTTCAGGAACGCTCCCCCGTCGCCGTGGCCGTACTTCCCCCCAAACTTAACTCTCAGGGTGTCTCTCAAGAGCAAGTGGGACTCCTTGACGCTCAGGGGCTGTGGGTTCCTCTAGAAACCCAGGACTTATTGCAACAATTGCCCCAGCTTCCTCCCCTGCGAGTTCGGGGAGCCAGACAAGTTTACGAACAGTCCTGGCCCCACGTCTATGCCACCCTGGAGGCGAGTGACGTACAGGTGACTGAGATTGATTGGCGAGATCCCAGCCGGGTGATGCTAGAGACTCAGGAACTGGGGTCTGTTCACCTAGGGAGTTTGGGCGATCGCTTTGAGGAACAACTGCAAGAGATTCACCGCCTGCGGAATCTACCCCAGGAGGTTGATATGAATGAGGTGGAGTATATCGACCTGCAAAATCCGGAGGCTCCCTATCTGCAGAAACGGTCTAGCGGCCCAAGTCAGTCCCTATCGAGTCATTGAATGGCCTTGCCAGTTGTTGGTATGATGGGTTATTCTCCGGTCGAGTCGGCGTTGTTTATCTCCTCAATGGGGCGATCGCACGCCTTAGATAGATAAGGTCTTGAGCTGGCCATCTCCTTACTTAGAGATTTCTCAGTTCAGGAAAGGAGGCAACCCCTGAAAAATGTTAAACTTCAGACGGATTCCCTCTCAATTTGGATAACCCATCCTTACGCCGTCGGTGTGTTCACCGCTGATTACGTCTAGGGCGGCCCTGAGTCTCGGGTGGGTGTTCCTCCTGGAACCCTAACCCCAAGCTCTGACCTGCCTGAAGCGCGATCGCCGAAATTCCTTGCACCGTACTGTTGACGTTTCAGTTGCCGAACCTCGAAACTTCTTGTTAACCGATTTCGCTCGATTCCAATGACCTCAAACAGTCAACTCGCGTCGCATCCAACCCCCCCTTCTGAGGGACAATCGAATTTTCCAGCCGCCGCAGATAACCCTAACCCCTTCGGCAACGCGGGCTTGTATGGAGAGCGTTCTGAAGACCGGCGAGTTCCCCAGGAAACCCCCACTCCCGCCTCAATCCAGCCCAGTAATGAGGCAAAAATCAAGGTCATCGGCGTTGGCGGTGGTGGGGGAAATGCTGTCAACCGCATGATTGCCTCGGAACTCTCGGGGATCGAGTTTTGGACGGTAAACACCGACGCTCAGTCGTTGGTTCACGCCACCTCCGCCAAACGGATGCAGATTGGGCAAAAAATTACCCGAGGCTTAGGTGCAGGTGGTAATCCTGCCATTGGACAGAAAGCGGCTGAAGAATGCCGTGATGAACTGATGGCTGCTCTTGAAGGGGCGGATTTGGTCTTTATTACGGCAGGAATGGGGGGCGGAACAGGAACTGGGGCCGCCCCAATTGTGGCTGAGCTGGCTAAGGAAGCCGGTGCGTTGACCGTGGGGATTGTCACCCGTCCCTTCCTGTTTGAGGGCCGCCGCCGTTCGGAACAGGCAAAACAAGGGATTGAAGCCTTACAAAGTCGGGTCGATACCCTGATTGTGATTCCCAATGATAAGTTGTTAGCGGTAATTCCTGAGCAAACCCCAGTTCAAGACGCTTTCCGCTATGCCGATGAGATTCTACGTCAGGGGGTTCAGGGGATTTCCGATATTATTACCATCCCCGGCTTGGTGAATGTGGACTTTGCCGATATTCGCGCCGTCATGGCGGATGCGGGTTCGGCGATGATGGGGATTGGCCAAGGCTCTGGCAAGTCCCGGGCCCGAGAAGCGGCTGCTGCGGCCATTTCCTCTCCCTTGCTGGAAGCGTCTATTGAGGGGGCCCAGGGGGTGGTCTTTAATATCACTGGGGGCATGGATTTAACCCTGCATGAGGTGACAGCGGCGGCGGAAACGATCTATGAAGTGGTTGATCCCAATGCCAATATCATCTTTGGGGCTGTTTTGGATGAACGGATGCAAGGGGAAGTGAAGATGACGGTGATTGCAACCGGTTTTTCGGGGCAGAGTCAGGGCTATGATGCTAATCGCGTGGCCCAAACGCCCGAACCGACGCGATCGAGCGATTATATTCCTCCCGCTCCCCGTGATCCCGTTGGCTCCCCTCCTCCTCGCTTTGGGGTGGGCCTCGATATTCCTGAGTTCTTGCAACGGCGGCGGGGACGGGAATAGGGCATGGTACAGCGTCCGAGAGCGGCCCAACCCTCGGCTAAGGTTCCGGTGGCCCTGACGATCGCCGGATCTGATAGTGGTGGCGGGGCCGGGATTCAGGCGGATTTGCGAACCTTCGCCTTCCACTGTGTCCATGGAACTAGCGCCCTCACCTGTATTACGGCTCAAAATACCCTCAGTGTGACCCGAGTTGATGCGTTGCCTCCGGAAAGTGTGTTAGCACAGATTGACGCTGTTGTCAATGATATTGGCGTAGATGCCATAAAAACCGGGATGCTGCTCAACGCCGAGATTATGATGGTGGTGGCTGAGCGGTTGCAGGCCTGCGACTGCGATCGCCTGGTGGTGGACCCGGTGATGGTCTCTCGCACGGGGGTCTGTCTGATTGACGACGCGGCGATCGCCACTCTACGCGATCGCCTGATTCCCCAAGCCACCATCCTCACTCCCAACCGCTACGAAGCCCAAATCCTGGCCAAGCAAGAGATTCATACTCTCGACGACATGAAAGCCGCCGCCGAAATCATCTTTAAACTCGGCAGTCAGGCTGTATTAATCAAAGGAGGCGGAATGCGGGGGAAACTCTGCGGTGTGGATGTCTGGTTCGATGGTGATACCCTAGAAGTTCTCAGTACCGAAACCGTCGGAACCCATCACACCCACGGAACCGGCTGCACCATTTCTGCCGCCATGACGGCCAATCTGGCCCTAGAACAGAGTCCCCTTGAGGCAACTAAACAAGCTAAAACCTATCTCACCCAAGCCTTGCACCATGCTTTGGCAATTGGTGAAGGCCAGGGCCCGGTGGGCCATTACTTCCCCCTACTCCCATCCCCGCAATGATAGGGATAGGGGCGAAAGATTTTTCGCCCCTACCGGGATTAACCGAAACGACCACTCACATAGTCCTGAGTTTCCTGACGAGCCGGATTGTGGAAAATTTTAGTGGTTTCATCGTATTCCACCAAATAGCCCACCTTATTGCCTTTCTGGGTAGCTTCTGCGTTATAAAATGCCGTCAGATCGGACACCCGTGAGGCTTGGTGCATATTGTGGGTGACAATTACAATCGTGTATTGCTGCTTGAGTTCATGGATGAGTTCCTCAACCCGCATCGTCGAGATGGGGTCTAGGGCCGAACAGGGTTCATCCATGAGAATCACATCTGGCGAGAGGGCGATCGCCCGCGCAATACAAAGCCGTTGTTGTTGTCCCCCAGACAACGCCAAGCCACTCTCCTTGAGTTTATCTTTCACCTCATCCCAAATGGCCGCCTTCCGCAACGACTTTTCGACGAGTTCATCCATATCACCCTTATAGCCATTAATGCGGGCCCCAAAGGCGATGTTCTCAAAAATGGACTTGGGGAATGGGTTGGGTTTTTGGAACACCATACCAATTCGCCGCCGCACGGATACCGGGTCCACGGATTTGGCATATAAATCCACATCATAGAAGGTAATCTTTCCTTCTACCCGCGCCCCAGCAATTAAATCATTCATGCGGTTGAAGCAGCGCAGCACGGTACTTTTACCGCAGCCAGAAGGACCAATAAAGGCAACAACACGGTTTTTAGGGATTTTTAAAGTCACCTCCCGCACCGCTAAATTATCACCATAAAAAACATGAAGATCCTCAGTTCTCAGCGCCGCATCAGGCGACATTGCTTGGGAATCTTTGAAGGATTGAGATTGATGGGAAGAATCAGAAACCATAAGATAAAAAACCTCAAAAAAACAATGATTTGCCGACTAGGACATCAAACCAATGGCTCAGCTGCCCGATCAACAATAGGGGACATTCCCTTAAATGCGCTTAGCGCGGATCAACAGCCGGCCGAGTAAGCTACTAATCAAGACAATTACAATCAAGACTAAAGCCGCTGCCCAAGCCAATTCTTGCTGTGCCTTGAAGGGAACAATAGAAAAGAAATAGATCAACACTGGTAGAGTGGCAATTGGACCCCTTGGATCGGTTGACCAGAAACTATTGTTAAACGCAGTAAACAAGAGGGGAGCGGCTTCCCCTGCCGCCCGCGCTAGTGATAACACTAACCCAGTGACAATTGCGGGTAACGCCGCTGGCAGGGTGATTTTCATGATAGTTTGGAAGCGCGTTGCCCCAATGCCAATTGCTGCCTGCCGCATTTCCATAGGAACGAGTAATAGGGATTCCTCAGTAGAACGAATGACAATTGGTAACATCAATACCCCGAGGGCAATCCCCCCTGAAAATGCCGAAAAATAGCCCAGGGGAACCACCACAACGCTATAGGCAAATAGTCCGCAGAGGATGGCCGGAACCCCCGTTAGTACGTTGGCAGAAAATTTGACCAGGTAAGCAATCCGGGTTCCTCGACCAAATTCTGCCAAATAAATAGCTGCTAACACCCCAAAAGGGAAACTCACAGCCGCTGCAATCGATAGGGTCATGATACTGCCGATAATGGCATGACCAATTCCCCCTTCTGTCAACCCCGGTGGTGGAGGTAGTTCGGTAAACAGTTCTGGAGTAATGCGAGACAGACCCTTATTAAAGATGTTAATCAGTAACAGTAACAGTGGCACGATGAGCAACGCCGCACAGAGACCGCTCACAACAGTTAGGACTTTACCGAGGATAGCTCGGTTGCCACTGATGGCCTTTGAGGTCAAGTCGGGGACTTCAAAGGCTTGATTCTCGGTTGTATCTGGAAGACTCCCCATAGGACGTTTGAATGATGCTTCTAGGTATTGGATTGAACAAATAAATCAGCCAATTGATGTTGCCGTTTAGCCCTCAATATTTTGATAGCGACGAATGATGAGTTCGGCAACAATGTTGACCAATAGAGATAAGATCATCAAAACGACCCCGGCATACATGAGGGCAGCAACTTGAGTGCGCCCGGCTTCCCCAAACTGGGAGGCAATTAACCCTGTAATGGTTGACCCCGGTTGTAAGATTGAGGCGTTAATACGGTTGGCATTGCCGACCAACATCGCCGCTACCATGGTTTCTCCCATAGCTCGGCCCATCGCCAACATGATGGAACTGATAATTCCTGATAGTCCAGCCGGAATCATCACCCGTAAAATGGTTTCCCAACGAGTTGCCCCAAGAGCTAAGGAGCCTTGACGCAGTTCACTGGGCAAGACTTCAAAGGTGCTGCGGGTCAGAGAGGCAATCACGGGGGTAATCATGAGGGCCAAGACGAGTCCTACCAATAGAAGGTTATTGCCTCGGGGAGCACCACCACCAAAAAAAGGTAGCCAGCCTAAGGAGCTGTTGAGGAAACGGAAGAAGGGCCGTAAGGCGGGAACCAGGACAAAAATCCCCCAAATCCCCAAGACCACACTGGGAATGGCCACAATTAGTTCAATGGCAAAGGCAATGGGAGTACGAATGAATTTGGGGACAAAATCTTCGGTGAGGAAGACGGCGGTACCCACTCCGACGGGAATGGCTACAATCAGGGCAATGAAGGTTGTGACTAGGGTTCCATAAATTTGCGGTAGAACGCCGTAGATGTTGTTAACGGGGTCCCAACTGGTGTTGACAAGGAAACGCAACCCAAATAGCTGCATAGCCGGCCAGCCGGCGATCGCCGTTTGCAGAATAATCCAAATTAGAACAGCACCACCGCCAATGGCTAAACTGAGGGTGAGTCCCCAGAAGCCTAAATCAAGGATTCTCGCGGTCGAGGCACGTTTATAAATATCAAGAGATTTGCCGGAACTGGCGAAATCACGGTCGGTTCCTGAAGTCATAGTCGTGTTAACGGGACAGGCAAATAGGTGAATCAGAGTCATGCCCCCCTAAGCCACGCTACATCGCTTAGGGGGTTAGTTATGTTAGAGGTTATCCAGCATTGACAGCATCGAGTTCTTCTTGGATACGCTCAATGAGGCTAGCGGGCATAGGAACGTAGAAGAGTTCTTCGGTAATGGCCTGGCCCTCGGGGCCGATTGCCCATTCAAAGACCTCTTTAAGGGCTTCCCATTTTTCGGCATCGTCATACTCGCGATACACCAACACCCACACTAGCCCGGAGATGGGATAGGCATCCGGGTGTTGAGGGTCAGGAACCAGGAGTGCAAAGTCTTCTGGGATATCTTCCCCTTCAAAGGCCAAAGAGGCATTCGCCGGCAGGGGATCGGGGAAGTTTCCGGCCGCATTTTCAATCCGGGCCACGGGAATCTCATTGAGCTGGGCAAAGGCGTAGGAAACATAACCCAATGCCCCTTCGTTCTGAGAAATGGCGGCAGCAACGCCTTCATTTCCTTGACCGCCAATGCCTACGGGCCAATCTACGGATGTTCCTGCACCAGCAGGCCAATCCGGGCAAATGGTGTCCATGTGGTTGGTGAAGACAAAGGTGGTTCCTGAACCGTCGGAACGGTGAACCCAGGTAACGGGCAAGTCAGGGAAATCAACCCCGGGGTTATCCCCGGCAATGGCCGGATCATTCCAGTTGGTAATCGTCCCTCCGACCATCCCGCAATAGGTATCCCGAGAGAACTGCAATTCTTCGTCGACTCCAGGCAGGTTATAGGCAAAGACAACATACCCACCCACGAGGGGCAGTTGTAGAGGTTCAAAAGGAAAGCGTTCTCGGAAAGATTCTAGGCGATCGCCCTGCATGGGCGCTTCACTAGCACCAAAATCTACAGTTCCGTTGATGTATTGTTCTAGTCCGGCACCGCTACCCACAGACTGGTAACTGACCTGAACTCGGGAATCGACTTCCCGGTTGTAGGTATCAAACCAACGCTGAAATAGGGGTGCTGGGAATGTCGCTCCTGCACCACTGATGGCAATCGTTCCACCCCCCCCAGCAGCTTGATTGGGGTCAGGGGGTTCCCCTGGACCACACGCGGTTAATCCAGCGGTCAGCGCAGCCAAGGCGCCGAGGAAAACACGTCCCTTAAAAACCATAACGTACTCGACTCTCTCTTTAATTTAACCAATGGTTGGCGCGATCGCACAGTCGTCGCCAGGCTAGATTCTATAGATACCAGGTGAAGATAAGGTTAAGGTTGTCCCTAAATTTTAGAAATTTGCCATTAGAATCCTCTTCACCCTAAGATGCAGCCGATTTATTTTGAGGAACGACATCCGGTAGGGAGCGTCCTAAGACATAAAGCCAGAGCAAGCCAACGACTCCCAGAAGAATGCCCCCAAGACTCACCAGTTGAGCCACACGCAGCGGTCCAAGCATCAGACTATCAATGCGTAAGCCTTCAATGGCCAAACGACCGAGACTATAGGCGATCGCATAACTGAGAAACAAGGCGCCGGGTTTTAAAAGAAGCTTACCCCGTTGTCCTTGAAAAAACAGCCAGAGTAGGAGGGCAAAAATCAGCAAGTTCCACAAGGATTCATAGAGAAATGTGGGATGAAAGTAGGCCTCTTGCATATATTGAGATGGACGCATTGCCGCCGGAATATAAAGCTTCCAGGGCAGGTCAGTGGGTCGGCCAAATGCTTCTGAGTTAAAGAAGTTCCCCCACCGTCCAATGGCTTGTCCGAGAATAATCGACGGGGTAATGATATCAAACAGTTGCCAAAACGAGATCCGTTGTTTCCGGGCAAATAGCACTCCCGCCAGAACTCCTCCCAGAATCGCGCCGTGAATGGCAATACCGCCGCGCCAAATGGCAAAGACTTGAGCCGGGCGATCGGCGTAGGCCTGCCATTGAAACAAAACATAGTACAGACGCGCCATCGGAATGGCCCCGAGTAATCCCCAAATGGCAAAGTCTCCGATTAACTCCGGGTTCAGTCCCCGTTTTGGGGCTAAAAACTGAGCTAGAGTTACCCCCAACAGCACGGCACTAGCAATGAGAAACCCATACCAACGGATGGTGAGCGGGCCCAACTCAAACAAAACCGGGCCTGGCGAGGCAAACTGAAACGCCAGAAGACCGTTTAAACACGTCATGAAATTGCCTAGATTCAAAAATTGAGGGGTGGCGACTGGGTGAAGATGACACAGTCCCCAACCCGCCGCTCTATGATAAATCAGATTGTACCGTGGCGATCGCCCTGAGGATGGATCAACCGATAGATCTAGGGTCCGTCAACGGTTTGAGACGGTTCCGAGTCACCCTGAAGGTATTTTTTCAGGAGTTCGGCCAGGCGATCGCAACTGACGGGTTTCGTTAGATAGTCGTCACAGCCGGCCTCTAAACAGCGTTGGCGATCGCCCGCCATGGCCAAGGCCGTAATGGCAATGATGGGAATCCTCGGTTCAGCGAAAGTCCGACGCACTTCTTGAGTCAGTTGCAGTCCGTCTAATTCCGGTAAATGAATATCCACCAGGATGGCATCAGGACGATGCTCCTGCAACCAAGCCAGAGCTTCATAGGCATCCTTGACATGAGTGACCCGGTAGCCCCAAAACTGTAAAATATCCGTTAATAACAGAGCATTATGTTGATGATCTTCCACCAGTAGCAAGGAGCATGACCCCACCTGAGATCCCTTAGCCAGGGTTGGCGACTGCTGGACGTCCTCCATTGGGGCGTTGGGAAGTTGAGCCTCCCGAGGCAAGATAATCGTAAACTGGCTCCCCGCCCCTGGAGTTGAATGACAGGTCACCGTTCCCCCGTGAAGTTCCGCCAGCTTACGAGTGAGGGCTAAACCCAATCCGGTTCCTTCATGATGACGAGCCAGGGAACTATCTAACTGTTGGAAGGGCTGGAATAATAGAGCTTGCTGCGGTTCTGGAATGCCAATTCCCTGATCACAAACCCGTAAGTAAACATAGGTACTATCCTGTTCGATCTTTAGCTGCACCTGCGTCCTCGAGTCGGAAAACTTAATGGCATTTGACAATAAATTCAACAGCATCTGCCGTAACCGTAACTCATCAGCCATGATCTGTATCTCAGGGGGATCTACCTCTAAGGTCAGGGAAATCTGCTTCAGGCGAGCTTGCTCACTCATTAGGGCGATCGCCTCACTGCAAATTTGCGAAGCAGCCAGAGAATGGCGCATTAGCTCAATTTTCCCAGCCTCAACTTTAGACAGGTCTAAAACATCACTAATTAGCTTCAATAAATGCTCCCCACTCTCGTGAACTCGCTCTAAATAAAGACGTTGTTTAGAGTTAATATCTCCAAACATTTCTTGGAGCAAGAGATTAGAGAACCCTAAAATCGAAGTTAAAGGAGTTCGTAGCTCATGGGACATATTGGCTAAAAACACCGATTTCAACCGGCTAGCCCGTTCTAGCTCTAAGTTCGTTGCCGCCAATTTTGCTTGATTCTGCTTTTGCTCCGTAATATCGCGGCAGGTCAGCAAAATTCGATCCACATTAACCGGACTAAGATGTGCCCGATCAGCCGTGGTGAGTCCATCATCCCGTAGCATCACGCCCACAGAAATTAAGGCCGGAAAACACTCACCCGTAGCCCGTTGACAGGTCACCTCACCACTCCAACCCAGTTGCTCATGAGCCAAAACCTGTTCGAGCAACCACTCCATTGAAATGACAGCATCCTCGGGATAAAACAAGGTACTTCGTTGACCAATCAAACGTTCTCGCTCATAGCCAAACATTCGAGCAGTTGCCGGATTCACATAAATAATCGTGCCATTGGGCGCCACAATGGTGGTGCTATCATAGGCAGAATCCACCGCTTTCATAAACATTTGCAACTGGCGCTGTACCTGTTTGCGCTCCGTAATATCCCGGGCAATGCCTAACCCCCCCACTAACACCCCTTGGCGATACAAGAGACGGCCATTGACTTCTAAATCCAGACAAGTCCCATAGCTGTTTTGAACCTGAAACTCAAAATCTTTCAGTTCTCCGTAGGTTAAAAGTCGTTGAAAGGCTTGAGCCGTCACCTCTCGATAGAGGGGGGCGACAAAGTCTAAATAGGTTTTGCCCCGCCAGCCTTGAGGGGGACAACCGAGCAACCGTTCCCCATAGGAGTTGATGAAGGTCAACTGGCCTTGTAAATCGACGGCATAGACCATATCATTTGCCGCTTCAACATAGGCACGGAACAGTTGACTATCCAGACAAAAGTGGCGATCTTCTGGGTTTAACTGTGCCTCAAGTGAGTCTGAGAAAACTGAGCTGGTGAAATCCTGAGTCATTGACCCCATTTGGGCCTCAAAACGCCTCCGCTCTTGTAATTCTTGTTCGAGTTCGGCGACACGACGGCGTAGTTGCTCATTTTCACGTTCGAGAGACATAACGTTCCTGATCGCTCAGTTAAGGGGTAACAGCTTGATGAGGGGAAATTGTGAGAGTATCATCTTGAACATCCTAATCTAACAGATCTAAGGCCAACCCCTGGTCAAGCCCCAGGTCCGCTTAGCAATCCGCAGCGCCGGTCCCGAGATCTGAGGCTGTAGAGGCTGACCAACTCAGAGTCAAATCCACCTTCCCAAAATAGCCTAAGTTTGCTTGAATAACCCGGTAGCTTCCGCTATCTAAGATTACTGTACTCAATCTATTACAATTTTCCGCAAAAAACGGCTGGTACGCCAGTAATTCTCTGGCTTTGGTGATGATGAACAGCAAAACCTCAGTTGAGGGTCTTATCGTTTACCAGCTCAGAGTCTGCCCTGGATGTTTCAAGACCTGGGTCTAGACTCTCAGGATCCGTATTTTAACAGAGGTTAACTCCGGTGCATCTTGACTCTAAAATTCAGATCTGGCAACGCCCATTACCCCCCAGCATCGCACCATTCGTAGGGTCATCTGAGTTTGAAGCTCTACCGAGTGATGGCCTTAAAGACGATGATAATGCGGCATGGATCTTAACTCTCGATCGCCCCTGGCGACACCATTGGCTCGAACGAGTCCGCTGGATTCGTTGGCTCGATCGCTTAGCGGAAAATGATCTCCTCGGCGGTCGAGGTTGCCGCTTTGCCGAGTTCTGCCACAGTTGGCAACGGTTGCGTCAGCGGCAGAGCCTCGATCCCCAAGACTGCTGGGGAACTTGGTTAACGGCCATCGAGCAGCGTTGGTTTCAGGGGGATGTCGATTCCACTCGAATTAGGGCCTGGGATGGCTATATTGAGGCCTGTACTCGCTATCACTGTCATGATCTCGCCCTGGCTGACCTGCCGGCTCTGGAGGCTCTATATAACGGCTTTGCCGGGAATTTCTTTCAGATCTTTCCCCTGCTACAACCCCACCAGTTTGAGCTAGTCCGCCGGTTTGGTGTTTTGGATCAGTGTTATAACCACCTACGGGACTTGGCAGAGGATGCTCAGCAGGGGTTCTGTTATTTTCCTCAGACGGTGTTAGATGAGTTTGGCTTACAGCGATCGCACTTCCTGGCAGGGACAGCGGTTGACCAGCCTAACTATCGGCCGTTGATGGACTTTTGGCTGGATGACTACCTGCCAACCCTAATCGAGAAGGCCAAGCCATTTTTGCAAGCGGATGACCTCCACCCCTCCTGGCAACTGCTACGCTATTGGTCCTTACACCGTTACAGTCGCATCGAACAGGTCTTGTACGAGAGTCACCTCGACTATCGCCAATTCCCTCGCCGCTATTGGTCCGCCGTCCAGCATGATTTGCGCCACTGGCGTTGGTTCCCTCGTTAACGGCGATCGCCCTGGATACGGATTCGCGTCTCTAAGTTAGTTTTCAGGGGCTGGCCAGTCTCCCAGACTGGCTGAATGGGGGTGACGCTCCCCTGGACTGGTGCAGCAGAGCGAGGATAGGGACTAGCGGCGACGCTAATATGTCCATCCGCCACGGCCAGACCATGGGTGGGGTCATAGCCACGCCAGCCAGCACCGGGTAGATAGACCTCTACCCAAGCATGAAGGTCATAGTCCTCTTGGTCTGGATCTCCTTCTTGATAGCCACTGACAAAGCGAGCCGCCAATCCCACGGCGCGACAGACGGCTGCAAATAAGACCGTCACATCACGACAGGACCCTCGTTTAGTCCGCCAGGTAATCCCTGGGGGTTGGGGGTCTCCTTCGAGACGGGTGACGTAATTACATTGGCTATAAATTCGTTGATTGAGATCGTTGAGGAAGCGAAGGGTCTGATGGTCTGCTAAATGTAACAGTTCTTCGGCCAATTCAACGGCCACTGGGTCTACTCCCTGGGGGATGACCACGGGAGGCGTAAGATAGGGCAGAAGTTGCGATCGCAGCGAACTGGGATAATCGATGGGTAGCCGCTCGGCCCCATCATCGAGGAGATACTCAAAGGGATTGGTTTGCAGGGTTTCAACCCGGGACTGAGATTGGAGCTGGAGTTGTTCAGTCGGTTGCTCAAACCAGAGTTTAATGACGGTATTGCCATCGAGGTCCACCACCGACGATCGCCCCAACGGTTTCGGCGTAACATCGAGTTGATAGCTCAGCAGCCTTTGGTGACCGTGACTATGAGGATAAAGGCGATACAGGTGAGGCTTGAGAAATACCGCCTGGTTATAGCGATAGGTCGTGAGGTGATCGATGTTAAATTGGCTCATGTGGAGATAATCGTTAGGGTCAATCCGTCCCAACGCACCGTTATCAGGGCGGATTGTGACCCATATTTCCGGATCGTAGGTGAAATTACCAGGTTAAGGTTTGAAATTGTTGGTTGACCGGAGGCTCAGAGACCAAAGGTGCGAGGCTAAAGAAGGTTCTAGAAATCTGGTCATCCACCGCATTTAACTCTTTTTGGAAACCATCCAAAAACTCATGCAGTCCATTGTCGATAATATCTTCAATGGTGATATACCCTAACTTAGCACAGAGTTGTCCCAGAGACCGTTCCGCACCATTGCACCAGGTTCCTACCTGGGTTCCAGTGATTTGATGTAAACACCGCTCAGCTTCTTGCACACAAAAACTAATTGACCGGGGAAACTCACGATTGAGAATCATAAACTCAGCCACACGCGCCGGAATAATCCGATGTTGATATTTCCGGTACATTTCATAGGCGCTGGCTGATTTCAACAAGGCAATCCATTGAATCTGGTCTAAGGGTGTCCCCACTAACTGGGCGGAGGGCAACAAAATATAGTATTTAACATCCAAGATGCGCGCTTTTTTGTCCGCCCGTTCAATCAAGCGTCCCAACTGACCAAAATGCCAACCCTCGTTATGGCTCATGGTGGCATCCATAACCCCAGCAAAGCGATGACTGGCAAATTTGACATGGAAAAATAACTGTTGAAATAGGTTATTTACATTGTGATGACCATTATTGACCGCCGCTTCTTGTACCATGTGATAGAAGGTATTGACCTCTTCCCACATTTCCGACGAAATAATTTCCCGAATTGAGCGAGCATTTTCCCGCGCCGATCGCAAGCAGGATAAAATTGAGTTGGGATAGTCTAAGTCAAAAGTGAGAAACTGAATGACATTTTCCGCCGTAGCTTCACCATAACGCTCTTGAAAAAATTTAATATCTCCCGTAGTAACCACCAACGGTTTCCATTGTTGGCTTACCCCCGAGGGCAAATCCAACATCAAATTTAAGTTGACATCAATAAAACGAGCGACATTTTCGGCCCGCTCAATATAGCGATTCAGCCAATAAATTGAATTTGCAACGCGACTCAACATTTCTTAGACCTCATGGAACCATCAATAATCCAAGTTCTTGACATACTCCCCACTCTAAAGAGACGGGGATTCTCCGGCTAATCAAACAGACTAAGCTGCTTAACTGACGGTTGGTGTAATCCAACCACCCCTATCCGTTCAAATGCCGTTATTCCTTGGCAACTCCCGGATAGGAGTTTGGCGTTATTCCATTAACACCCAGGTATCTTTAGCCCCTCCCCCTTGAGAGGAGTTGACCACTAAAGAGCCTTCTTTTAGGGCGACACGGGTGAGTCCACCGGGATGAACATAGACCTCATCCCCCCGATGCAGAATGTAAGGCCGTAAGTCCACATGGCGGCCAGCAATTTCATTGCCTTCACCCACTAGGGTGGGAACCTGAGATAAACAGAGAATGGGTTGGGCAATATAGTTGCGAGGATTGGCTTTAATTTTTTCGGCAAACTCGGCGCGTTCCTCGGCAGTCGATTGACTTCCGACGAGCATTCCATAGCCTCCCGCTTCGTTGGCAGCCTTCACTACTAGGGTTTCTAGGTTTTCTAAGACATGGTTGCGATCCTTATCTCGCCAACAGAGATAGGTGGGAACGTTGGGTAAAATTGGGTCTTCGCCGAGATAGTAACGAATCATCTCGGGGACAAAGGAATACACCACTTTGTCGTCAGCCACACCTGTTCCGGGGGCGTTGGCCAGGGCCACTCGTCCGGCCCGATACACGTCCATGAGTCCGGGAACTCCTAAGAGGGAGTCGGGATTGAAGGCGGTGGGGTCGAGGAAGATATCATCGAGACGGCGGTAGACGACATCGACCCGGCGGGGGCCTTTGGTGGTCCGCATTTGTAGGTAGCCATCGAGAACGACTAAATCTCGTCCCTCGATGAGTTCAACGCCCATTTGTTGGGCTAGGAAGGAATGTTCGTAGTAGGCGGAGTTGTAAATCCCGGGGGTGAGAACCGCTACGGTGGGGTTGGGAAGTTGGGTGGGGGCTAGGGAGAGTAGGGTCTCTAGCAGGTGACTGGGATAGTCGTCAATGGCCTGTACGGCCATAGTTTGGAAGACGCTGGGGAAGGTGCTTTTGAGAACGCGGCGGTTTTCCAGGACGTAGGAGATGCCGGAGGGAACTCGTAGGTTATCTTCGAGGACGTACCATTGGCCATCGCGATCGCGCACTAGGTCTGTGCCGGTAATATGACACCAGACGCCTCCAGGAGGCTTGAGGCCCATGCAGGGTTTCAGGAATCCGGGGGCTGACTCGATGATGTGGCGGGGGATGATACCGTCGTTGAGAATCCGTTGCTCGTTGTAAATGTCATCGAGAAAGAGGTTGAGGGCGGTAATTCGTTGTCGCAGGCCCGGTTCGAGTCCTTTCCAGTCTTGGGCGGAGATGATACGGGGGATAATGTCAAAGGGAAAGACTTTCTCGATGCCTTGGTTGTCGCTGTAGACGTTGAAGGTCACCCCGAGTTTGAATAGGGCAATCTGGGCCGCTTCCTGCGATCGCCGCAGGTCTCCCGGCTGTAGGGTGTTAATCCAGTCAATGAGCGGTTTGGCGGAGGCTCTGGGTTCTCCTTTGCTAGCAAACAGTTCGTCGTAATATCCTGTGGGGTCGTAGGTCTCTAGCTTCACAGATGGCTCTCCTGCACCTTACACTCGGTGTTTCTAGCATTGGCTGAACTGTTCCTCTCCACTGTAGCGGTTGTTACTATATTTGGGAAAAACTCCGGGAAATCTCGGCTATATTGGGGGTATCATTTAACCCTTGAGGTAAGACCATGAGGCTAGATACCTTTGCTCTGGCTGCGGTTATGGGATTGTCTGTTCCTGGACTGGTGGAGGTGGTGGCCCAACGGCCGGCGATCGCCCAAGTCCAACCCCTAGGAAGTTTCCGAGATAGTCAATGGGACGTGTCCCTATTTATGGAGCGGGGTTACTACTATTATCGAGGTCAGGCCCGAGGCAGTCGCGAGTACCTAGAACTGCGGGATGTGGAGTTTTCCGGGACTCGCGATCGCCGTGTCTATCGTTGGTACAACGCTAATTATATGTATCAAGTGGTCTGGCGGCCGGCAGACCCGAATTTTATTCGTCTCCAGGTCTTTGAGAATAATGTAGAACTCCTCAATCGCCTTTTGGAACGATATTAGTCCAGTAGGTCGAGTTGCTGTTGCGAGGCATCTAGGACGGTGCGACAGGGGGCAAATGAGCGGCGATGCTCAGGGGAAACACCAAATTCCTCTAAGGCCTGACGGTGTTTAGCCGTTCCGTAGCCTTTGTTCGCCCCTAAATCGTAGTGGGGATAGATGGACGCCAACTCGACAATGGCGGCATCGCGCCAGACTTTTGCCACAATACTGGCGGCGGCGATCGCAGTCTCGCGGCCATCGCCCCCTACCCGGGTCTCTTGCGGTAGGGGTAACTCGGGAATGGCCCGGTTCCCGTCAATCAGACAACCGTCGGGAACCGGTGTTAAGGCTAAAATGGCCCGTTTCATGGCCAGTAAACTGGCATTGAGGATATTCAACTGGTCAATCTCGGCGACCGTTGCTTGAGCCACTTGCACATCCAGGGCGATCGCTCGAATCTCCTGGCTTAAGGCTTGCCGCTGGTTTGCCCCCAGTTGCTTACTATCCTTAACCCCCATCTCATATAAATGTTGAGCTTGGTCAGATGTGAGCAGAACAGCTGCCGCGACCACGGGGCCAAATAGGGCCCCGCGTCCCACCTCATCCACCCCAGCCACACGCTCCCAGGAGGAGCGAGGAAGGGGGGTTAGGTGAAATAAGGTCATGAGTCCGAACTGGCTGAGGAACGACGGCGACGGCGGCGGGTAGTGCGACCCTTACGCCCGGAAGAACTGACTTCCTGAACGTCTTCGCTGTCGGTGTTAACGCTGTCGGTTGTAACTACGTCAGCCTTGTCGCTCGATGGCGTTACTGTAGCCGTTGCTTGCCCCTGACTCGATGGCTGAGATGAGGCTGAATCAGCCGTCTCCGGGTCAGGCGAGGACTTTACCGGCGTGCCTTTATCTAACGACCGTACCTCCAGATTTCCCGCGTCTTCACCGGGACTGACGACATGAATGGTGGCTGACTTGGGATTTTTAGGAAACTTGCCTAACTTGACACAGGGAGAAATCCCCATCATGGCATAGACTTCCTGTTCCTCGGGTGTCATCTCCACGGTAATCACTTCGGGAGTGTCTTCGGTTTTGCTCTCGCGAGAACTGCGACTGCGAGATTTCTCCTCCTCCACGTCAGGTTCTGGGGTGCTGTTGTTGACCGGTTCGACTGTGGGGCGATCATCGCGCCGAGACTCTTCAGCGGAGTCATTGCGGCCGGCGTTGGATTTGGCCGTCTCCTCAGCATGAGCTTTGATATCAGGACTAGCAAAGCGGCGACGGCGACGGCGGCGCGTGGTTCCATCGCCCATCTCTTGGTAACTCGGGTGATGAATCAGATCAATTTCGGGGGTTTCTCCCTCATTCTCTGACAATGTATCCGAAGCGGAGTCTACGGGGCTGGGACTGCGATCGCGCAATCTTGGGGCACTATCCCGCAAGCGAGGGGCCGGAGTATCCCCATTGCGAGGGGACAAGGTACTTTGAGACGCTTGTCCTTTGCTCGTCTCCGCCGTGCTGCTGCGGCTCACCTCAACCGTCCGTACCTCCTCTTCACCCGGAAGCTTCGCTAAATGTCCTAACCCCGTACAGGTGGGGCAAGGTTCACTAAACAACTCATAAATATTTTGTCCTTGGCGCTTGCGGGTTAACTCCACTAACCCCAATTCCGACAATTGAGCAATCTGAGGCCGGGCCTTATCCGCCGCCAACTCCGTATTGAACTGCTCCAACACCTTTAACTTATCGTGGCGGGAGTCCATGTCAATGAAATCAATCACGATCACCCCGGCAATGTTTCGCAGGCGCAATTGTCGGGCAATCTCAACGGCGGCCTCGCAGTTGGTCCATAACACCGTTTCCCGAGAGGTCGCCGAACGGGTAAAGGAGCCGGAGTTGACATCCACCACCGTTAAGGCTTCGGTGGGTTCAATAATGATGTAGCCCCCCGAGGGTAGATCGACCCGAGGTTTCAGGGCTTCGCGAATGGCGGCATTGACCCGGAAATACTCTAAAATCGGCTGGGATTCAGTGTGATGGTCAATGGAGACGGAGAGATTTTTGCCATCATTCCAATTGGCAATGTTTTGCTTAACCCGTTTTAGCCCATTGGGAGAGTCCACCACAATCCGGTTGACATCGGTGTTGTACATATCCCGCAACACCCGTTGGATAAAATCGTCATCCCGGTTGAGTAGGGTCGGTTCCCGAGTGGTGTTGTACTCTTCGAGGATGACCTCCCATTGTTTTTGCAGAACTTCTAAGTCTTCAATGATGGCATCTTCCCCAACTCCCTCGGCTTCCGTCCGCACCAGTAACCCCATCCCGGCGGGTTTAATCAAAATCGCTAAGGCCCGCAGGGTATTGCGTTGAGACTCACTGACGATGCGTCGAGATAGGTGAACCCCTTTACCAAAAGGCATCAGGACTAAATAGCGACCAGGAAGGGTGATATTCCCCGTCAAACGGGGTCCTTTATTGCCGGTGGGTTCTTTCATCACCTGCACCAACACCTTTTGTTTAGGGGTGAGGAGTTCGGTGATGGCATTGGAAGACCGTTTGAGTCGCAGGGGTCCCAAGTCCGTCACGTGCATAAAGCCGTTTCGCTCGGGATCTCCAATGTTGACAAAGGCGGCGTCAATTCCGGGAATCACGTTTTCGACGGTTCCCACATAAACATCACTTACTTGGTGAGTTCCAGTGGCAACAACCAATTCCTGGATTTGATCTTCAGAAAAGACAGCAGCAATACGATGCTGCTCGGCGATAATAATTTGCTTGGGCATTCAATTTCCTCAATTTTTTTTAGAGTTTTGGAGGTTAAAGGGGTGGGGCGATCCTCCGCTAGATTCACATGAATGAATGTCTGAGTCCGGGAACATCAAGTTGTCCGCAAACTACAACGACATGGATCATGCGATGACGGTTCAGTTGTGCCACATCGTCAGCATTGCCAGCCATTCCGCACGTTCGATCTGCTTCCGTACAGGACAGGAAAAACCGGAGTCTGCCGGTTTAGCGTCTAAATTGGACGTTTGGGAAAAGACTAGAGTGGGGAACATCTATACTGGCAAACCATCTGAGTATCACCAACGACGCTGGGCTAGTGGTCTTTAGCCTGAGCGCGTAACGATCGCAGTGAGGGGCTGCCGCATCCTCTGACATCGACCTCTGACGGCGTTTCGACCGCTTGCCGCTAACGCTCAGCGCAGACCGAACCGACGGGAGTTAGCCAGACTAACCGTCCCAGTCAGAACCGCCCATCTGGTTTAAACCTACGGGTTGTTATCTTTCGCACATGTCTCACTCGCATCCCCCAACGGTCTAAGTTAGGGGCATTGGGTCTGACAAACCCGATGCGATTGTTTGAGTACGAATTGGTACTTTACCCCCCACTATACCATGTTTTTCAGTGGCTTTAGTGTAGGGGGCCATCTCACCCCATACAGCTATCTTTAGGGGGTTTCCGGGCGTAGGATTAGCTGTTGACGATGAACGTGCTCTAGGGCAATCTCAGTACCGGAGACGGCTTCGAGCATTTCTACCACTTGGGCAGGTCGTAACAGGGTTCCATCATTGCGACAACTCCCCTCGTAGGTGACGATCGCCTGCTCGGGATGGGGCGAATCTATATAGTCTAGGGCAAACAGTCGCTCTCTGAGATTAATGGCCCGAGTTTTTCCAGATTTGCTACGATGTTCGCTCCAAAGTTCTGAGGCGTCGAGAACCGCCGCAACCCAGTGGCCCCAAGCGCCCCCCTCACAGCGGAGGCTGAGCTGATATTGGGCCCGTTCGAGAACTCGGGTGGCTGCTAAGCCTTTGACGGGGACAACGTCCACCTCGTAAATGGGCATATCGGGGGGCAGTTGGTCCTGAAGCCGCTGTTTAAATTCGGCGGCGTCTAAGGGTTCGGTGAGGTCAAATTCCACCACTTCACCGCTACTGGTGGCCCCGAGTTGTAGGGCGTTGGCGGGGGAAATCCGAGGGCTGGGATGATACCCGCCGCTAAAGGAGATGGGTAAGGCGGCCCGACGGACGGCGCGATCGAGAAGACGGGCGAAGTCTAAATGACCAATCAGGGCCATGTCGCCGAGTTTTCCTAAACGCACCCGCAACCGCTGTTCTCGTTGGGTGTTGGGTTTGAAATGCCCGACAAAGTGGGGAATCGGCGGTGGGGTTTCGACGATGTTATGGCCGAAGTCAGGGGTGCAAACGCCGCAGTGGGAACAGCCTTCATAGGCACAGTCGGGGACGGTGGCGGCTTCTAGGGCCCGTTGCAGGTCTTGTTTGAGCCAGTTTTTATCGATGCCGGTGTTGAGGTAATCCCAGGGGAGAGGGGCATCGAGGGATTGATTGCCGTCGATATTGCCCTGGTCATCTTTAAAGAGATTCCATTCCCCGGATTCCACTTGCCGGTATTTCCAGGTTAAGCCCGATTCCTCGATCGCCGTCTCCCAGGCTTGATAGGCGCGATCGAGGCTTTCCCACCAGGCATCCATCCCCGCCCCGAGTTCCCAGGCGCGACGAATCACGGGGGCTAGACGGCGATCGCCCCGGCCGACAAAGTCCTCCATGGCGGAGATGCGGACATCGGTAAAGTTGGCTTTTACCCCTCGCATCCGCTTAAATTCTTGCCGCAACAGATCTTGTTTGCGGAGGAATTCGCTGGTGGAAACGCTATGCCATTGGAAGGGGGTATGGGGTTTGGGGGTGAAGTTGGAAATGGTGAGGTTGATGTGAAAGCGTCGCCGTTTCTGACTGCGACATTCTTGTTGCAGCCAACGCACGGTTTCGGCAATGCCAATTACGTCGGCGTCGGTTTCACCGGGAAGCCCAATCATAAAGTAGAGCTTGACTTTGTCCCAACCCTGCTCGTAGGCAGTTTTTACGCCCCGTAACAGTTCTTCATTGGTGAGTCCCTTGTTGATGATGTCCCGCATCCGTTGGGTTCCCGCTTCTGGGGCGAAGGTTAACCCCGATTGCCGGGTTCCGCCGATGATGTTGGCGATGTTCTCATCGAAGCGATCGACCCGCTGACTGGGGAGGGAGAGGGAAATGTTATCGTTTTGTAAACGATTCTTGACTTCCATGCCCACAGCGGGTAATGACAAATAATCAGAACAACTGAGGGAGAGTAAGGAAAACTCGTTATAGCCGGTGGCCCGCATTCCTTTTTCGATGGTATCCACCACCTGTTCTGGGTTCACGTCCCGCGCCGGCCGGGTGAGCATTCCCGGCTGACAGAAGCGACAGCCTCGGGTGCAGCCTCGGCGAATTTCGACTGTGAGGCGATCGTGGACCGTTTCGATATAGGGCACAAGGCCAATGGAATAGGCGGGCATGGGTGGGGCCACCCGTCGTAACACCCGCTCGGGAACTTGGGGATGATTGGGATGTACGGAGCCATCCTCGGCCATGTCGTAAAACATGGGGACATAGACACCGGGAACTTGGGCTAAGTCCAGTAATAAGTCGTGACGGTTTAGGCCGGCCCGTTTGCCTTCTTCGATGACGAGGCCAATTTCGGGTAGGAGTTCTTCGCCATCGCCGAGGGCCACAAAGTCAAGAAAGTCGGCGTAGGGTTCGGGGTTCGAGGTGGCGGTTTGGCCCCCAGCAAAGATGAGGGGGTCTTGTTGGCCACGCCCGAGACGTTCGCTCCAGGTTAAGGGAATCCCGGCTAGGGTCAGCATTTCCAGGATATTGGTGGCCCCGAGTTCGTAGCTGAGGCTAAAGCCGAGAATATCAAAGTCTGTGAGGGGACGATGGGCTTCGACGGCAAACAGGGGAGTCTGGGTATCCCGCAATTTCTCGATTAAGTCCATCGCCGGCAGGTAGGCGCGATCGCACAGTTGGCGCGGTTGGGCGTTGAGAATGCTGTAGAGGATGATATGTCCCAGGTTCGAGGCGCCGACTTCGTACACTTCTGGATAGGTTAAGACCCAGCGCACTTCGGCATCTTGCCAGGATTTACGCACGGCCCCAAGTTCATTTCCCAGGTAACGAGCTGGACGGGAAATGTCTGGCGTGAGTAGCTGGTCAACTGCAACCGCCATTGCTAAAATCTCTCCTATATCTGGTGCAAGCTTCAGGTCCCTAGCCGCGATCGAGCAAGGTTAGGCTAGGCGGAGGTGCTAGGGCGCACAACCGGTTTGATCAGTTTGCTAGTATAGCCTATTTCTGCGAACCCTTCCCAGTTCAGGAGTTTTCCACTGTTATGAGCGATCGCCCCTCCAGTTTGAATGTTTGGCACTATAAACCCTGGTGGTGTCAGCCTTGGTCAATTTTATTGACGGGGCTGGGCTTGATTGGCGCCAGTTGGCTGCTATTTCACCGCCTCTGGCTCACAACCTTGGTCGCCATTCCCCTGAGCGCCTGGATGGGCTATTTTGTGCTGCTGTTTCCCCGACTGGTGGCCCAATCGGGGCAGTTTCCCCAGGACAGTTCTGAGGATGAGCGGGGCTAGATGACCTTAGGGGAGGGTTGGAGACGGGAGCAGGGCATTCCACTCCTCTTCTGCGTCGGCTAAGGCCTCCTCGACGGTTTTTTCTCCTAACAGGGTCGCCTGTAAATTATCGTAAAGAATTGCCTGTAACTCATTGACATTAGAGCGTGGAGGCACTAATATTTCTGCCCGCCGCAACTGGTCGGCACTGATCACCCGAGCCGCATCCATGGGGGTGGCCTCGTCTCCCCCCTCTTGGAAGTAGTCATGGTCTAGGGTGTCTCGGGTGGAGGGCAGGGTGTTGGCCACTTGGGAGAAGGCGAGCTGGTTCTCGGGATTGGTGAGAAAGAGGGCAAAGGCGATCGCCCCCTCGGGGTTGACGGTGTCTCGGGGGATCAAGAGGTTCATCACCGCGACGGCAATTTTACCCGTGTCCCCCGTAATTTGGGGGGCCGGTTGAGATACGGCGGCAATATCGGGGGCATTGGTGGCGATGGTTTGGAAGAATTGGGGGCCAGTTTTCACCAGGGCCAGTTCTCCCCCTTGATAGAGTTCAATGGCCCGCTGGTGGCCTTGGGTGAGAACCTCTCGCGGTAGCCAACCCTCTTGATAGAGTTCTCGCCAATAGTTAAAGGCCGCCACCCCTTCTGGGGAGTTGAAGGCGGCAGTTCCATCGTCGTTGAGCAGTTGTACCCCCATCTGCACGAGGGATTCTAAGACTTCTCCGGAGTCGTTGGGGGCAAAGCTGACGAAAAAGGCGTATTTGCCCGTTTCTTCCCGCACCTGTTGGGCCACTTGGGCCAGTTCCTCGAAGGTTTGTGGGGGGGCGTCAATGCCGGCATCTTGGAAAATCTCTTGGTTGTAGATGGTGATGCGAGTGGTGAGATACCAAGGAATGCCAAAACTGGTGCCGTCAAAGCGACTGGCATCCCAAATGGCTTCGAGATACTGCGATCGCACCTCCTCGGAGATGTACTCATCGAGGTCTAACCAGGCATTGCGTCCCGCTAAGAGGGCAGAAAAGCGGGGATTGAGGTTGACTAAATCGGGGGCCGTTTGCGCGGAGACAGAGGTGACAATCCGTGCTTCCATTGCCGCCCAAGGAATGTCAATCCAGCGCACTTGCTGGTCAGGATACTCCTGCTCAAACTCGGCGATTAAGTCGTTAAAATAGGGGTTGAATGTGGGCTGGAGCTGCATCGTCCAGAACTCGACGGTGTTTTCATCCCGAATCGTTCGCGGACTGCCACAACTGAACAACCCCAGTAGAAGTGGGGTTAGCGCCAAGCCTAAGCCTAATTTTAGGCGCATCATCTTCGGTTTCGGGCGACTGGGGCGACCCGCCAGGGGCCATTTCAAAAATTGAGTCATCAAATCGTGGGTTGCAATAGGGGACATCGGGGGCCGCTGAGTCTCTGGCCGCTGGGCTGACTCGGATGAGGTCAACATCGAGAAGTCGAGCATATAGAATGGAGCAACGGTATGCGCCCGTTGTCAATGACTTGCTAGCATTTGACAATTGGTGACCTCCCTCTCGTCGCCCCCATGAACCGGTGAACTGAATCTAGTGGCTAACTTAAACTTCCTAAAAAACATTTTCTCCAAGGCCAAGAATGGCATCGGGATTGAACTGTCCCCCGATCGCATCAATGTGATGCAACTGAGTAAACAGCGTCAGGGTTATAAGATTTTACACTTCATCTCCGAAGAAGTCCCCGAAGGGGTGATGCAGGAGGGGCAAATTATTGACTTGCCCAGTATGGCAGAGTTAATTGAAGCACTCCTAGCAGAACATAAAATCAAGCCCAAACATATTGCTACGGCGATTCCCAGTCGTGAGGCGATCGTGCGCTTGATTCCTGTTCCCGTCGAACTCGATGACGAAAGTCAACTGCGGGATTATGTGAACCAGGAAGCCGGACTCTATCTGCCCTTCCCCCGGGAAGAAGCCGATGTAGACTTCCAAAAACTTGGCTCCTTCGTCGATGAAGACGGCATGGAGAAAAACCAACTCCTATTTGTGGCCACCCGTAAAGAAGTGGTTGATAGTTACATCAGTGTCTTTCAGGAAGCGGGGTTGAGCTTGGATGTGATGGAGGTGAGCAGTTTTTCAGTGCTACGCTGTTTACAGGATCAGCTCCAACAGTTCACCTCCGAGGAAGTGGTGGTCACCGCTGATCTACAATTCGACAGCACTGAGATTTCAGTAATCGTCGATGGTGTGCCGCAGTTTTCCCGCACGATCGGGATTGGCAGCTTCCAAATCCAAAGCGCGCTCTCGGAAGCCATGAATTTACCCCCATCCCGTAATACGGAACTCCTACAGGGAATGACCTTGCCCGTGAACACGGGTGATAGTATGACCATGGGAACCATGGGCGGTAATAATCCAGGAACCAGTGCCATGATGAAAGTTCTTGGGGAACTCGCCGATGAGGTGCGTCGCTCCATTGACTTTTACATGAATCAAAGTGAAGTTATGGAGGTCGCCCAACTGTTTTTGGTGGGGCCCGGCAGTTCGGTGGGACAACTCGATGAATTTTTTATGCAGCGGCTGAGTATCCCGACTAGCCAACTTGATCCGGTGGCTGCGCTAGGATTAGAGATGAGCGAAGAAGAAGTTCCCCTCGTCCAACGTCCCGGACTAGGGGTGGTCTTAGGTCTGGGACTACGGGAGGTCTAAACGACTATGTACAATATCGAAATTAATTTCCTCAACGATCGCCCCGAGTATCGTCCGGAGTCGGTTAAGGCAAAACCAAGCCGACAAAAACGAGATGGCTCGGGGAATATGGCAATGATAGCCGGGGGAGCCGTTGCGGCGGCGTTCCTGGCGTTAGTGGGTGGGTTCTGGGTTTACCTGGCTCAGGTTGAGATCCCTAACCTAAAAGCTGAGCGGGATGAACTTGACCAAGAGTTAGGAAACTACCAGCGACAAGAGGATCGCTTACGACAGATTCAAGAGGAAGTCCAGCAAATCCGGACACAAACGGATGCTTTAGCCGGGGTCTTTAATTATATTTCCCCTTGGTCGGCCTTGCTGCAAGACTTGCGCGATCGCACCCCCATCGGAGTGCGTATCCAAAATGTACAGCAAAGCAATGAGCCAGTTCGCAACGGTCCGGATCCCCAGCGGACGGAGTCCGGTCGTCCCCCATCCGTGGTGACCATTGAGGGCATTGCTCAGTCGTTTAACGATGTCAATGACTTTATGCTGTTGCTCAGGGAGTCCAACCTCTACATGGCCTCAGGGACTCATCTGATTGAGGCAGAGATGGAAGAGTATCGCGCTCAGAGTCTGACCTTTAGTGACAGTCGCGGTCGCCTAGAATTGGCACCCGTAGTCGCGTTCACCATCCAAACTCAGGTCCGGGAGGTTCCTGCGACGGATATCTTGCAAGAACTTCAGCGTAAAGGAGCATTGGGCTTAGTGAACCGTATCCAAGAACTTCAACGCAGAGGGGTAATTTAGACTCATGGCCTACGACAACGATTTTATTCCGGGTGAAGAAGAGGAAGCTAATGGCATCGTCTTTATGGGGACGACCATTTCTCCCACAATTTTGGGAGTCATCATCGCGGTTCTCGGCGTTGGAGGTGGCATTTGGCTAGCCTATCAGTTTGTCGAACCCCTCTGGGCCGAGCGACAGCAACTCCAGATCGAAATTGCTGAGAAAGAAACGCAAATCGATGGTCAGGGGAACGTTCAGGCACAAATTGAGCAAGCCGAAGCTGAACGGGATGACGTGCAAGGGCTTCAGGAAGATGTTCTGTCCATGTTTGCTAGCCCCGATAGCCTGGAAACTCTCCTATTAGATATTAACCAACAAGTTAATCAGCGCAATGCGAATCTCAGTGCTGATGAGATTCGTACTCGTTTAGTTGCTCAAGGTTGTCCCTCTGGACTCCTGGAAGACTTTACAAATGTTAATGAGCGAGTCAATGGCTTTTTTAGCGAAGTCAGGCTGACGGAATTTACCCCCGTATTTCCTGGAGGGGGTCGGGGACAGACCAATGCGGCTTCAACGACTGCCGATGGCTATGAGTTAGTCATGGATGGCTCATTTGGTCGTCAGGCGGATCAACAGGTAAAACGGCAAACCTATCAAGTTCAGATGCAGGGTAACTTCGCCCAAACTCGAACCGTTTTGATGCAGCTTGAGCAACTTCAGCCCCTCTTGGTGGTGCGTGACTTCCAATCTAGCCAAGAAACGCCCACGTTCATCTATGATGAGAATGGTCTCCTGGCCAATTGCCAGCCTGAGACGAGAATCACAACCTCCTTCAGGTTAGAGGCCTTATTACCCCTATCTCAGGAAGAGCTGCGACAACAGCTTCAGGCTGATGAAGCAGAGGAAGAAGAAAGCTAATCAGGGGGTCGGGCAAAACCAGCCAACTCGACCGGGACGCATCACAGCCAAACAGTTGACAGTTAGCAGTTGAGCGGCCATAATTGGTCGTTGATACTGGTGGATTGATAGTTAACAGGTATTAACTGTTAACTGTTAACTATTAATTATTACAAGGAGAGAGCGGTGAAGTATTATCTCGGACTCGGCGGGTTGTGCCTTGGAGCAGCCGTTGTTCTAGCAGCCCCAGCCTCCACATTAGCCACCCCTACAGAGGTGACCGGAATTGAGCTGCGTGAAACCCCGTCGGGGCTGATGTTAATGATGCAGACAGCCGGCGGCGATCGCCCTCAGATTTTCTTGGTTCGGCGAGGTAACTCCATGGTCGCCGATCTCATCAACACTAAACTGCGATTGCCTCAGGGCCAAGGGTACAGTCAGAACAATCCCGTCCCCGGCATCGCTTCTCTGGTAGTGACCCCCCTCGATGCCAACAGTACCCGCGTCATCGTCACCGGTGCAGGAGATAGTGCCCCCGAAGGTGAAATCGTCCAAGAAGCGACCCAAGGCATTGCTCTCAACTACCGTAGAGCCGCCGATGCCCCCACAACCGCCGCCTCACCACCTCCCGGTATCACAGGCGCACCCCAAGGACAAAGCCAAGGACAAAGCAACGTCGCCCAACAACAGCGCCCCCAGCAGCAACAGGCCCAACGACAAGGAAGTTCTGATGTTCTCGTTCCCAACCCTGGAGTAGAAATTGACGGCGTTCGCATTGATGCCCCGACTCGTGTCAACCCTGCGCCTCCGTTTCAACCTCGGGCCGTCGCGCCACCTGTGGGTGATATTTCGGTCTCCTCAGTGGATACCTCCAGTTACAGCATTAGTTTAGGTACTGCCCAACGAGTGCCGCGCTTAGTCTTGCGAGATGCTCCGGTTGAGGAAGTCTTGTCCCTACTGGCTCGTGCAGCTGGGTTAAACCTAGCTTATGTCGCCTCTAATGGAGACAATGGAGATAACGGAAACGGACGCCGCACCATCTCCCTAGATATCGAGAATGAGGCCGTTCAAGATGTCTTCAATAATGTTCTCCGTCTGAGTGGTTTAGAAGCCAACCGAGAAGGCAACACCATCGTCGTGGGTGAACGCCTCCCTGACTCGGCGCGTCCGATTATCAGCCGCACTGTTCGTCTCAATCAACTAACCCTCATTGATGCCCGCAACTTCTTGGTATCTCAAGGGGCAGAAATCAATGAAGTTAGTGTGCAGCAACAGATTCAGGCTCAATCTATTGGAGAAGGGACAGCTCCCATCACCACGACGAGTACCACGACTCAAGTTGAGTTGATTGCAGCAGACCGTCGCGATCAGCCCTATCAAGGTCATGCGGCGTTGCCCTTACGGGGGGTTTTGGTCTCTATTGGACAGCGGCAACAAACGGGCGATGGTCCCGGAACTGAGTTAACCCTGGTGGGAGATCCCCGCAAAGTGGAGATGGCGACGCAATTGCTGACTCAACTTGAAACCCGTCGTCGTCAGGTTGCGGTTAATGTCAAGATTGTTGATATTTCTCTGAGTAATCAGGATAACTTCAACGCCAGTTTCTCCTTTGGGGTGGGCGATACTTTTGTCTCCAGCGATGGTGGTGCAGCAACAGTAATCTTTGGTGGTGGGAATCCTCCTAGCAGTGCCACCACACGGGATGGTTTTGCATCTCCCCCTGTGATTCAGAATCCCTTTGGGGGAACAGAGACCTTTGTTGATTTGTCGCGGACTACTCGCATTCCGGGAGCCGGAGAACCGGGACAGCTAATTATTGAAGAGGATCCTACGACCGGACAAATTACGACTCGTCGTGAAGCGCCACCGCCCGGCGGTGATCTCTTCTTTGATCGAGAAGCCGCGATTAGCCAAGAGAATCCTTTTAACGTCGGCATTACCGATTTGGAACTGGCAGAAGATACAGTGATCACACTGGAGCCGGTCTTTGATGATGATGGTAACTTCACTGGACGTTTTAACCCTAATGTCCAAGAAGGACAACGGGGTAGTGCAACGGCCAGTGTGGCGGATTTATTCCAATTCCCGACACGCTTTTTGGCACAGCTTCAGGCACAGGTGGTCAGTGGTAATGCGAAAATTCTCACAGACCCAACCTTGGTGATTCAGGAAGGACAGACTGCCAATGTAAATCTAACCAATCAGGTCGTGCAGGATGTCACTGTGGACTTTACGGATACACCCTCGGGACAACGGGAAACTCGTGATGTCAACTTGCGAGATGTGGGCTTACAACTGAGTGTCCAAGTCGATCGCATTGATGATAACGGCTTTGTCTCCTTGCGGGTTAACCCCAGTGTGACCGCGCCTGTCGGTCAGGAGAACCTCGGAAATGGCCAGTTTGTCACCCTGGTTCAGGAGCGGTCTGTGTCCTCAGGACGTGTTCGCTTGCGAGATGGTCAAACCCTGATTCTTTCGGGAATTATCCAAGATACCGATCGCACTACGGTCACCAAAGTCCCCATTTTGGGAGATATTCCCCTGCTGGGGTCGCTGTTCCGCAGTACGAGCCGCACCAATGAACGTCAAGAGGTCGTTGTGTTGCTAACCCCCAACATCCTCAACGATTCCGATCCCAATAACTTCGGGTATACCTATACCCCCGGTCGCGACGCGCGGGAAGTGCTTCAGCAACAACGTAACTTCACCTTCCCTCAACCCCAGCAGTAAGGGAGTCCCTCGTTCCTTGGCTCTGCCAAGGAATGCTCCAGGGGAGGCTCTGCCTCCTTATAGTAAGCATTAGGGATTCTCCTCAGGCTGTCGTCGCGGAATCTCGATCGCAAAACCAGTCCCGCCATCAGGGGGCGTAAAACAGCGAATATGCCCCCGGTGGCGTTCAGCAATAATCTGATAGCAAATTGACAGTCCCATTCCCGTTCCTTGTCCCACCGGCTTGGTCGTAAAAAAGGGGTCAAATACTTTTGATATTGTCGCCTCGGGAATACTCGAGCCATTATTTAAAATATTAATTTCCACCGTATCTTCTGCTTCGATACATCGAGTAGATATCTCAATTTTGGGATTCGTTAAATCACCATTTTTAACATATTCTTGTAAGAAATAAATTGCATTGTGAAGAATATTTAAAAATACTTGATTAAGTTGACCGGGATAACAGTCAATTTTAGGCAAATCTCCATAATGCTTATGCACCTCAATCTCCACACCGCTACCGATTCTCAGGCGGTTCTGTAGCATAATCAGAGTGCTGTTGATGCCATCATGGATATCCACCCGCTTCATGTCGGCTTCATCGAGACGGGAAAAGTTCCGCAGGTGATTGATGATTTTATGGATTCTCGATGCTCCCACTCGCATCGAGTCGATGAGTTGTTTCGAGTCTTCTGTTAAAAACTCAATATCCGTATCTTCTAGCAAGGCTTGTAGGTCTTCGGGAACATCGGGAAAGTATTTTTGATAGAGATAAATGATATTCAGTAAATCTTGAATATAATCTTCGGCAAATGATAAATTTCCCTCAATAAAGTTGATAGGATTATTGATTTCATGAGCAATCCCCGCCACCATCTGCCCCAAACTCGACATCTTTTCACTTTGAATCAGTTGGGCCTGGGCTTGCTGGAGTTTTTGCAGGGTTAGCATTAAATCATAGTTGGCGGCCTTGAGTTGGTGATTGAGTTGGTATTGCCGTAATCCGGCGCGAACTCGGGCTTTGAGTTCATTGGGGTCAATGGGTTTGGAGAGAAATTCATCGGCCCCCGCATCTAGGCCCTCGACGCGATCTGCGACAGTTTCGCGGGAAGACAGGAGAATCACGAAAATGCCAGACAGTTGTGGATGCGATCGCACCTGACGACAGAGTTCCATCCCATCAAGTTCTGGCATCACCCAATCACTGATAATCAGGGCCGGAGAAATTGAGAGGGCTTTGTCCATCCCCTGCACCCCATCTTCAGCCAGGGTGACGTTATACCCCTCCTTCTCCAACGTCCGTTGCAGGAGGAGGCGAGTCGTGGCATCATCTTCGATGACCAAAATTTGCAACGAGTGCTGAACCGGTAGATCGTGCATTCCGCATTTAGGTGAGGTCTAGAGTGGATGAACCTGATCAATTTGGGCTGTCTGAAAGTCATTCCTCTAGGTCTAGCTCCATTTTGCCAGGTTTATTGACCCTCTGAGGACAATTCTGAGTCACCGTTGTTTGATAGTCGAAGCCAGAGAACTCATGATCTTGGCTGATCCGCCTGGGACATCCTTCAGTTAAGTTGAGCATAACCCTGGGTTAAACCAACAAGGTTGCCATTTGGGAGAACATCCTCTCGACATTTTCCCCAGTTTTGGCTGAGGTCAGGTAGATGGAGGTGAGACGATCGCCCTGTTCCTCCTTCAGCTTCTCCTGTAGATAGGCCAGCTTGTCCTCCTCTAGTAAGTCAGACTTGTTTAAGCCGGCGATCGCCACACCCTTAGGATTCACCGAGAAAAACAAATTCAAATGCTCACCTAACCGTTCAATCGTCTCTAAGCGAGTCACATCAGCCACAAATAAGGCTCCCGATGACCCTTGCAGATAACTCGGGGCAATGGATTTAAATTTCGTATGTCCCTCCAAATCCCAAATTAGAAGCTGAACCGACTTATTCTCCCCCGCCCTATTGGTGACCTCAAGGGGTTTCCGAGAAATCTTGACTCCAACCGTAGATAAGTAGCGATCGCTAAACTTTCCTTCGACAAAACGACGAATTAAACTGGTTTTGCCAACACTAAAGTCTCCAATGGTACAAATTTTTTTAGAAATAACTGCCATATCATCAATGTAATGAAGATTTTATCTCAACTTAAGCCAAGAGCCAGTCCCCAAACAGAACTGATATCTCTAAGTTCTTATCCTAAGGATAATTGCAAATGATGCAAAGATGATTGTAACTGTGATAGTCCAAGTTTCACAAAACTTCCCAGCGAACCGTGCGGCTTAAGGCATCATCAGCGGGTTCCTCAAGATCCGGGGGAGGATCAATTACCCCCTGAACCTCTAACCGATCCGCAGAAACCCCTTGTTCAATCAAGGCCTCCTGGACTGCTTGCGCTCGATCTTGAGCAATCTCTTGGTTGAGCGTCGCGGGTCCGATACGGTCAGTATGGCCGACGATGCGCAAGCGCATCTCGGGGGACTCTAATAAAACCTCCCCTAAAGCCTCTAGAACCTGCCGTTGCTCAGGTTCCCTAATCGCAGTTGCACCGGAATCAAAATAAATCCGTTCTTCGAGAGGGGAACGAGGCCGACCAGCGGTATGAGTTACTGTGATTACACCGGGAATCGTTTCAAAAGCCCGAGTTACACGCTCGGCCCGGTCTTGATTCGGTAACTCTCCCCAGATGCGCACCTCCCCACCGCGAATCTCTCCCTCCAACGAGACATCCTCAAGGGTATTCAACGCAGCTAGGGTGCGCTCAAACTCCGCTGCTGTCAGTTCTGGAGTTGGGGGAACTTGCACCGCTAAAATGCGATTATCTAGGGGGCGTTCCGGTAAAACCTCCTCAACCACCTGTTCTGCCTGCGATCGCAGACTTTCACTAGGCACTTCCCCCGATAAGACTAACGTGCGCCAACTCATATCGGCATCGAGACGATAGACCGCCAACGCAGGCTGCGATCGCAACACCTGCCGCGCCTGAGCCAAAACTCGCCCCTGCCAAATACGGAACCCCCCCCACACTCCAAAACCGAGCAATAACAGCCCCAACATCCCCAACAAAATCGGGGGTCGATTACGCCGAGTTTCCTCAGTTTCGCGGAAGTTAGCTGATTCCACCAACATCTGTAGGCGATTCTCCACCAGAGGTGGGACTGTTTCAGGGTCTCCCTCGTAATTTTCAATGGTATCCCCAGACTTCTGCACAATATAACCGAGGGTATTGCGGAGATTGTTGACAAAAGATTTGGGCATTTCCCCTTCTGCCACTACCGAAATATAACAGTAGCCCGCCACTTCCATAACCAAGTTGAAGGTTTCGTACTCAATTTCTTGCAGTTCGGACGTACCTCCGGGAGTGACAATACAATCGGCCGCAAAACTCCGAATTGCCGTCAGCATTCCGCCAATCATGTCTGATTCGAGCCGTTCTGACTCAGAGACTTGGGCTTCACAAATGACTAACCCGGAATGTTTATGAATCAAAAAAGCGGCCCGCACTTTGAAGGGGAACGATTCCCGTAAAATCAACTCTGCTTCCGACACGCCCTGTAAGCGCGCCCGAATCTTGCGCCGTATCCCTTCAAAACTCAGGGTATTCTCAACCTTCTGATTAATATCTCGCACCGCCTCAGTCATATACTTAGCGATGGTGTTGCCAATCACCGGATAGAGGGCATCCACCATCGAGTCCCGTTCGAGTTCAATCTGGGCCTTGATAAAGCGGCCAATTTCCGGGGCCAAAGCATCACGGATGGCGTTGCGGTCCAGTTGAATCTGGCGATGAATGGCTGCTCCCATTTCTGGGCCAATGGCGTTGGCGATTTGTTTGGGGTTCCGTTGAATTTCCGACGCAATGGCCCCCGGTAAAATTTCTGCAAAGGCTTCTTGCATCGCATGGGGGTTTTGTTGCGATCGCTGGCGAATCACCCGATCAATCTCAGGAACTAGAGCCTGAATCACCTCATTGCGCAGTTCAACTGGGGACAAACTGCTGAGAATTTCCTGAATGACCGGCATCAGCGGCCCCATAGAATCTGTGGCCCGATCGAGTTGCTGCTGCAAGTCATCGACTTGGGCTTGGAGTTGCCGCAACTCTGGGCTGGGAATGGGATTTGGCTCAGCCGCTGGGGTGGGGGGCGGTGGCGAAAATTGGGGTCTAGGGCGCTCTGGGTAAGCGCGACGAGATGAAAGGCCAGAGGGACGTGGGGGGGAGGTGGCCGGGATCTGCCGAGGTAGGGGGCTGTCCTCGGGGGCGGCCAGGTTGTCCACGTCAGGGGTCTCGGGCCTCACTGAGTCGGCTGCTGGGGCGGGTTCAGCCGCTGGGGGTGGGGATGATGACTCAGGTTCAGGGGTAGATGAGCTAAGGGCTAACTCGCTCAGAAGCTCCTGTAAGGCGTTAAGGGCTTCGAGGTCACTTAACGTCTCTTGATTGGAGTTAGAGGCTTCTGAATGAGGAGAAGTCATGGGAGTTAATGACTCTGGGAGTCGGGGATGGGGTCTTCGTGATAGTCGGGTTCTTGATAGTCCGGGTCTTGATACTCGTTCTGGCGCTCGGGAAGGATCAGTCGTTCGGGGTTGGCGTTTTGCGTCTCTTGGGCTTGGGTTTCTTTTCCCTTGACCTGCATACAAACGTCAAAGAGGATATCGGCTAAGTCAGTGCGGGAGAGTTTTTCTCCTTCAAGCTGTTGCGATTTACGCTGGAGTTCTTCGAGGATCTGCGATCGCAACCCAGCCAGTTCCCCATCGAGGCGAGTCCGGGTTTCTGTGAGGTCTTCCTCAAGGGTTCTCACTTGACTTTTGAGGCTCTTTTCAGCGACCACGAAGTTACTCGACAAACGACTTTCGACAGTCCGCAGTTGATTTCGCAAATCTTCCGAGTCTTCGTCTAGGGAGGCGTTGACATACTGAAGCTTCTTCTCAACGGCATCAATGGCGGTTCTCAAGTCAGTCACAAACACCGTCCGCAGACTCTCCATCTGTTCGGTCATTTGCCGGCGCAGGGTTGTCAACTCAGACTCAAGTTGGTTGAAGCGACGGTCATATTCACGAGAGCGATCGCCAAACAAGATATCGCGAATCTGGTCGATATTGCCAAGGCGTTCTCGCATCTGGTTGGGAGTCATCTCGTTCATAAGGGGAAAAAAGGGAAGTTTGCTGGCGTTTGCCGTCGGCGTCGCAAAAATCGCGCTAAACGGCTTTATTTCAAGGCTCACTGACCTCTGCAATTTTACCATGTCCGTCAACGGTTGCTTAGCCTCCCCCCCTGGCGATCGCCCCTAACTTCAGCAGGGGCCTCACCGACCCTTGAGACGGGATTTGGCTTTCCCAGCCCCAGTCACTGCGCTAGAATGGGACTCACCACAGAGTAGTCTGATCCGTACCTGAATCTTCGATACCCCTATGACCATCGCTGCCCCAACGAAAACGCAGTATGAAGCTGTGATCGGTTTAGAAACCCACTGTCAGCTTGCCACCGAGACCAAAATCTTTTCCCAGTCCTCCACCGCCTTTGGTGCCGAGCCGAACACCCATATCGATCCGATCTGTTTGGGACTTCCCGGGGTGCTGCCGGTTCT
>SMDP01000011.1:0-1935 GCA_012911965.1 Geitlerinema sp. P-1104 | reverse complement strand
TGGTTCATGCGGGGAGCGATCGCCTATCCGGATCAGCCTACTCCCTGGTGGACTACAATCGGGCCGGTGTGCCGCTGATGGAGATTGTCTCAGAACCGGATATTCGCTCTGGCAAAGAAGCCGCGGAGTATGGCCAAGAACTGCGGCGTATTGTCCGTTATCTTGGGGTCAGTGACGGCAATATGCAGGAAGGCTCCCTACGCTGTGATGTGAATATTTCCATTCGTCCCGTTGGACAAGCGGAGTTCGGGACGAAGGTGGAGATTAAGAATATGAATTCCTTTAGTGCCATTCAAAAGGCGATCGACTTTGAGATCGAACGTCAGATTGAATGCCTAAACTCCGGGGAGCCGATTATCCAAGAAACCCGTCTCTGGGAAGAAAACAGCCAACAAACCATCAGTATGCGGGTTAAGGAAGGCTCAAGTGACTATCGCTACTTCCCGGAACCCGATTTATGTCCCATTGAGGTTTCAGTGGAGCAACGGGAAGCCTGGAAAGCGCAACTGCCCCAACTCCCGGCCCAAAAGCGCCATTATTACGAGGAGACGTTGGGCTTATCGGCCTATGACACCCGTGTTCTGACGGAAGAGCGAGATGTGGCGGAGTATTTCGAGTCTGTTGTTGCGGCGGGGGGACCCGCAAAACTGGCAGCCAACTGGGTGATGGGAGATATCACCGGTTATATCAATGAGGCCAAGCTCAAGATTACCGAGATTGCTCTGACCCCGGCTATTCTAGCGGAACTCATCGGCTTGATTGAGCAGGGAACCATCAGCGGCAAAATTGCTAAAGAAATTCTGCCGGAGTTATTGGAGAACGGAGGTTCCGCCAAAGCCTTAGTGGAGTCGAAGGGAATGACCCAGATTTCCGACTCGGGAGAATTAGAGCGGATTATTGATGAACTGCTGGCCGCAAACCCGGACAAGGTCGAACAGTACCGAGCCGGCAAAACGAAGCTCCAGGGCTTTTTTGTCGGACAGGTGATGAAACTTACCAGTGGACGGGCTGATCCCAAACTCACTAACCAACTGCTCGCTCCGAAACTAAAGGGGAATTAGACTGGAGAGCCACAGCACTGGGAGATGAGACTTTTAGGGTTGGGGGGCTTGACCCCTCACCTCAAATAGACTAAACTGTGGTATAGATGCACCCTGATGGCGGGGAGGGCCAAGGCTCTCCCTTCTTTTTTTTCTCAATTTTGCCCCCGGAGTGGCGTTCCCAGACGCAAATTCCGGAGATACATCCTCAGCGACATATCCCCGGAATCCCTGGATTTAGCATGACTCTCGACGCATCCTAGCGACGGAGACCAGGATCTTTAGCCATATCCAGAAACGACTTCATATTGGCACCCGGACGACGACGGGGTGTGGGTGCATTGGGCATCAAGTAGCGTGTGGCAAACTCTTTACGCTGTTTCGGCTGCGGGGCTGGCTGCGGTTTAGCCGCTTGACTCGGGGCGGGTGCTTGGGTCTGAGCTTTAGGAGCTTCAGCCTTTTTAGCTTTGGGAGCCTCCGGCGCTTTGGTGTCCGGTTTAGCCTTGGCTACTGCTGGCTTCGCCTCAGTTTTGGCCGGTTCGGGAGACTTGGCTGCGGCTTTGCCGTTGCTTTGCCCCGATGAATCATCAATTTCTAAGAAATAACTCGTTTTTTTGGATTTCAAAAGCTTTTTTAACATTGGGCGCTCCCTAGGATCTCCGTTAGCGATAACGTTATATCAAACGTTGGGTTGAAATGATTTTTGCAAGTTGACGCACGACAGGGCCAGGCGATCGCGTCGTCAGTCTTTAACCCCAACCCATTGTATGTCCCTAGTGGAAAATCAGTTGACAAATCTTAACAAAGCTTTACACCGAAACGGGAGGTTTAGGGTAAGTTTGGGCGATCGCCCTCTAGCATGTCAGGCTTTCAGGAGATTATTTACACTTATTTA
>SMDP01000109.1 GCA_012911965.1 Geitlerinema sp. P-1104 | reverse complement strand
TTTAGTGAAGGAGGAGAGTTTAGCGGCTTTATCGAAGCCTTAGAAGTTGATACCCAGGTGACTGACTCATCTGAGTTTCGCTTCGCTGATGGTGATGGGAATTACCAGGATATTGGTGATTATGGCGAATTTGGAATTGGAACAGCAGATGGAGTCTTCGCCCCCTACGAGGATGAAGTCGGACTGATTCAGAGTGTTGACTTTGAGGATGCTGATGACGGTATATCGGGGTTCCTAGCATTTGAATCGAATGATAGTCCCTTGTCCTCATGGTCCTTTGATATCACGGATAATGTAGTCATGACTCCCATCGCTGACGATAGTCTGCGTGTGTCGGCTGATGGTGTCTTCCGAGGACCGGAAGATGAAGCCCCTGGGAACTTTACCTTAACCACACAGGGAGGCGGAGAAACAACAGCCAGTTTTAGTTCTGATGTCGCGGTTCCTGAACCGACTGGATTGTTAGGTTTGGGTGTGGTAGCCGGTGTCATGGCTGGCCTACGCAGATGGACGAAACCCGAAGAGTCTGGGTAGTACAGACTAACTCTAGTGGAGTAAACACTGCCCCATTGCAGCCCAGGAACTCGTCCTAGCAAGTTCCTGGGTTTCCTGGTAAATCTACGTATTACTCGTAAATTTACTGAACTCTGTAAATTTACGGAATTTCTTAAGCTTGTCCCTCTTGGGACTCCGGGGCGATCGCCCAATCTCAGCCCAACCCCACCATCAAGGAAACCCTTGGCGTAGAATGTTAAGGGTTGTATCAAAGGTCGGTATGGCACGGCGCGTCAAATCCAGCGAATCCCCCTCAATGTCCTCCCCCAAGGAACTCTCCCCCAAACTCGACGATATCATTCGGATTCGGGGGGCGCGTCAACATAACCTTAAACAGATTGACCTCGACCTTCCCCGCAATCAACTCATCGTCTTTACAGGAGTCTCCGGTTCCGGGAAGTCCTCCCTAGCCTTCGATACCATCTTCGCCGAAGGCCAACGGCGCTATGTGGAATCCCTCAGCGCCTATGCGCGTCAGTTCCTCGGACAACTGGACAAACCCGATGTAGAATCCATCGACGGCCTCAGTCCCGCCATCTCCATCGACCAAAAATCCACCTCCCATAACCCCCGGTCTACCGTCGGAACCGTCACCGAGATTTACGACTACCTGCGGCTGCTGTTTGGTCGCGCCGGAGAACCCCACTGTCCCCATTGCGATCGCTCCATCGCCCCCCAGACCATCGACTTCATGTGCGATCGCATTCTGGAACTTCCCGAACGCAGCAAATTTCAAATCCTGGCCCCGGTCATCCGAGGCAAAAAAGGGACTCACAAAAAACTCCTCTCCAGCCTCACCTCCCAAGGTTTCGTCCGAGTTCGTATTGACGGTGAAATTCGCGATCTCTCAGACCACATCGAACTGGACAAAAACCAAATCCACGACATCGAGATTGTCGTCGACCGCCTCATCTGCAAACCGGGATTGCAAGAACGCCTCACCGACTCCCTAGCCACCGCCTTAAAACAAGCCGATGGGGTCGTCATGATTTCAGCCCAACTCCCCGACGAAAAGCGTCCCCAAGAAATCCTCTTTTCCGAAAACTTCGCCTGTCCCGAACATGGCGCGGTGATGGAAGAACTCTCACCACGGCTGTTTTCCTTCAACTCCCCCTATGGGGCCTGTCCCGCCTGTCATGGCTTAGGAAGTTCCCGCAGTTTCGCCCCAGAACGGGTGATTCCCGATCCCAGCGCCCCCGTTTACAGTGCGATCGCCCCCTGGTCTGACAAAGACAACAGTTACTACCTCTCCGTCCTCTTTAGCGTCGGCCAAGCCTTCAACTTCGAGATTAGCACCCCTTGGAACCAACTCAGCCCCGACCAACAACAGATCCTCCTCTACGGTTCCCACGACCCCATCTGGATTGAAACCGACTCCCGCTACTCCGACAAGCGCGGCTACTACCGCCACTTTGCCGGAGTCCTGGCCATGTTGCAACGCCAGTATGACGAGACCTCCTCTGAGCAAGTCAAAGACAAACTCGAACAATACCTCATCGACCAAGTCTGCGAGGTCTGTGGCGGAAAACGCCTCAAACCCGAAGCCCTCGCCGTTCGCATCGGTCAATATAACATTGCAGACCTGACCGGAGTGGCGATCGATGAATGCTTAAACCGCTTAAATCACCTAGAACTCAGCCCCCGCCAAGCCCAAATTGCTGAACTGGCCCTACGAGAAATTCGCGATCGCCTCCAATTCCTCCTCGATGTGGGCCTCGACTATCTCACCCTCGATCGCTCCGCCACCAGTCTCTCCGGGGGGGAAGCCCAACGCATCCGTCTCGCCACCCAAATCGGGTCTGGTCTAACCGGCGTTCTCTATGTCCTCGATGAACCCAGCATCGGACTGCACCAACGGGACAACAGCCGTTTACTCAAAACCCTAACCAAGCTACGAGATTTAGGCAATACCCTCATTGTCGTCGAACATGACGAAGATACCATCCGCAGCGCCGATCACCTCGTCGATATCGGTCCCGGCGCCGGCGTTCATGGCGGGGAAATTGTCGCCCAAGGGGATTTAACCACCCTTCTCAACGCCAAAGACTCCATGACCGGGGCTTACTTATCAGGACGACGCAAGATTGACCCCCCCCAAGAACGCCGCCCTGGGAATGGTCGAGTTCTACAACTTCAAGATGCTCACCGAAATAACCTCAAACATATTGATGTCGAGATTCCCCTGGGTAAACTGGTCTGTGTCACCGGAGTCTCCGGGTCTGGTAAATCCACATTAGTGAATGACTTATTCCACCCCGCCCTCCAACACCACTTAACCCGAAAAGTCCCCATGCCCCAGGGCTTAAAAACCCTCAAAATCAAGGGACATAAAAAGAAAGATATCAAAGATATCGTTGATAAAGTCATTGTCATTGACCAATCCCCCATTGGCAGAACCCCCCGCTCTAATCCTGCAACTTACACCGGAATTTTTGATAGTATCCGTCAAGTTTTTGCTGAAACAATTGAGGCAAAAGCCCGAGGCTATAAACCGGGTCGTTTCTCCTTTAACGTCAAAGGAGGACGCTGCGAAGCCTGTGGCGGTCAAGGAGTTAACGTCATTTCCATGAATTTTCTGCCCGATGTTTATGTCCAATGTGATGTCTGTAAAGGGGCACGCTATAACCGTGAAACCTTACAAGTGACCTATAAAGGTCATTCCATTGCTGATGTTTTAAATATGACCGTCGAAGAAGCTCTCGGAGTATTTAAAAACATCCCCCGTGCTGCCAGTCGCTTACAAACCCTCCTCGATGTCGGCTTAGGCTATATTCATCTTGGACAGCCAGCTCCCACCCTATCTGGGGGAGAAGCCCAACGAGTCAAACTCGCCTCAGAACTCTCCCGCCGCGCCACCGGAAAAACCCTCTATCTCATTGATGAACCCACCACCGGCTTATCGTTTTATGACGTTCATCAACTGTTAAACGTCATGCAACGCTTGGTAGATAAAGGCAATTCTATTTTAGTGATCGAACATAACCTAGATGTGATTCGCTCAGCCGATTGGCTGATTGACTTAGGGCCTGAAGGCGGCAACAAAGGGGGAGAAGTGGTCGCCGTGGGAACCCCGGAGATGGTGGCCCAAGTGCCGCAATCTCACACTGGAACCTACTTGTAGAGGGCCGTCACCTTGAGTTTCCCCTCAGCCGCCTCGATACATCACCTCCCCTCGCGCCCGCCAAATCTTCCTGGAGCCGCCGTAGCGATCGCGCAATATGTCACACTAGAGGATGTTGAAATATTAAGCATTGGCGACTCAACAGTTCACGGATATCGCAAGCAGTCATGGGAAAACAGCGCATTCTCTCCGGGGTTCAACCCACCGGAAACCTTCATTTGGGCAACTATCTCGGGGCCATTCGCAACTGGGTCGAGGTGCAGCAGCAGTACGATAACTACTTCTGCGTTGTCGACCTTCACGCCATCACCGTCCCCCATGACCCAAAAACCTTGGCGGAGAATAGCTACAAAATCGCCGCACTCTACCTGGCTTGCGGTATCAGCCTGGATCATGCCAACATCTTCATTCAATCCCACATCAGCGCCCATAGTGAACTGACCTGGCTTCTCAACTGCATCACCCCCATTAACTGGCTTCAGGGGATGATTCAGTTCAAAGAAAAAGCCCTGAAACAAGGGGAGAACGTGGGAACGGGTCTGCTGGACTACCCAGTGCTGATGGCCGCTGATATTCTCCTCTACGATGCCGACAAAGTCCCCGTCGGTGAAGACCAAAAACAACATCTGGAACTCACCCGAGATCTGGTCATCCGTCTCAACGACCAATTTGGCAGCCCTGACCATCCCGTTCTGAAAATGCCCGACCCCCTCATTCGCCAAGATGGGGCCCGGGTCATGAGTCTAACCGACGGAACCAAAAAAATGTCCAAGTCGGATCCTTCAGAACTCAGCCGTATTAATCTATTAGATGACCCGGATACCATCGCCAAGAAAATCAAAAAATGTAAGACCGACCCCATGCGGGGCTTAGAGTTTGACAATCCTGAGCGTCCGGAATGCCAGAACCTCCTAACCCTCTATCAACTCCTGTCTGGCCAAGACAAAGAAACAGTGGCCGCAGACTGTGCTTCCATGGGCTGGGGTCAATTCAAACCCCTCCTGACGGAAACCACCATCGAGGTCTTACGTCCCATTCAACACACCTATGCCCAGGTCATGGAGGATAAAGGCTATCTGGAATCGGTGCTGAAACAGGGTCGAGAACAAGCCGAATCCGTTGCCCAGGACACCCTCAACCGCGTCAAAACCGCCATGGGGTTCTCGAAACCCCTCTAATCCCAATCGCCTCGGTTACCGTCTTCCCTCTGTTCCCTGTTCCCTGTTCCCTGTTCCCTTCCCTCCCCTCCCCTATGTCCCGTCTTCGTAGCGCCATTCAAGCCGGAGAATTTCTGATCACGGCCGAAGTTGCCCCTCCCAAAGGGGGAGACCCCACCCATATGCTCAAAATGGCCACCTGTCTCAAACGGCGGGTTCATGCTGTTAACGTCACCGATGGCTCTCGGGCGGTGCTGCGGATGTCGTCCTTAGCGGCCTCGGCTTTACTGGTGCAATATGGCATTGAGCCGGTGTTTCAGGTGGCCTGCCGCGATCGCAACCGTATCGGCTTGCAGGCGGACCTTATGGGCGCTTACGCCCTAGGGATTCGTAACGTTCTGGCCCTCACCGGAGATCCCGTCAAAGCGGGAGACCATCAACAGGCCAAAAGCGTCTTCGACCTAGAATCAGTGCGACTCCTGAAAACCCTAGAGAAAATGAATCGGGGTCTGGATTTCAACGATCGCCCCCTCAGTGACGGGAAACTAGACCTGTTTGCTGGGGCAGCGGTGGACCCCCAACTGGCGAGTTGGTCAGGCTTACAGCGGCGCTTTGAACGCAAAATTGCCGCCGGGGCTGAGTTCTTCCAAAGTCAACTGATTTCCGACTTTGACCGCCTGGACAAATTCATGAGTCAAATTGCGGCACAGTATGACAAACCAATTTTGGCTGGTATCTTTCTCTTGAAGTCTGCCAAAAACGCCAAATTCATTAATAAATACGTCCCTGGGGTTCACATCGGCGACGACACCATCGATCGCCTCGACGAAGCCGCTGATCCCCTCCGAGAAGGGATGGCCATCGCCGCTGAGCAAATCCGACAGGCCCAACAGCTCTGTCAAGGGGTTCACCTGATGGCGATTCGCACCGAACATTTAATTCCCGAAATTCTAGATATGGCGGGGATTCCCCCGATTTCTCGTCCCTCATCCCTAGTGCGCTAACATCAAAGGGGTTTGGGAGTGTTAAGATACAGAAGTTCTACTCCAATAAGAAGTACCAGATCGTGGGTAACAGTTTCGGACATCTGTTTCGGGTAACAACCTTTGGCGAATCTCACGGCGGCGGTGTTGGAGTCATCATTGATGGCTGTCCGCCCCAACTTGAGATCTCGGCCGAGGAGATTCAATTTGAACTCGATCGCCGTCGTCCGGGACAAAGTAAAATAACCACCCCTCGCCGGGAAAGTGACACCTGTGAAATTCTCTCAGGTGTGTTTGAGGGCAAAACCCTAGGAACCCCGATCATGGTCCTGGTGCGTAATAAAGATGCGCGATCGCAGGACTACAATGAGATGGCAGTTAAATATCGTCCCTCCCATGCCGATGCCACCTACGACGCAAAATATGGTATCCGCAACTGGCAGGGAGGGGGACGCTCCTCCGCGCGCGAAACCATTGGTCGTGTGGCCGCCGGGGCGATCGCCAAAAAGATTTTAAAACAGGTGTCAGGGGTAGAGATTGTCGCCTATGTCAAACGGGTTTATGACCTAGAAGCTCAGGTCAACCCTGACACCGTCACCCTAGAGAATGTCGAACAGAACATGGTGCGATCGCCAGACCCCGACTTTGTCGAGCGGGCGATCGCCGCCATCGAAGCCGCTCGCAAACAGGGAGATTCCCTCGGAGGTGTGGTCGAATGTGTCGCTCGTGGCGTTCCCAAAGGTCTGGGAGAGCCAGTCTTCGATAAACTCGAAGCCGACTTAGCCAAAGCCATCATGTCCCTTCCCGCCACCAAAGGGTTTGAAATTGGCTCAGGCTTTGCCGGAACGCTCCTCACCGGCCATGAACATAACGATGAGTTCTACGCCGATGCCGAGGGCAACATCCGCACCCATACCAATCGCTCCGGTGGCATCCAGGGTGGAATCAGTAACGGAGAACAAATTGCCATTCGCGCGGCCTTTAAACCCACTGCTACAATTCGGAAAGAGCAACGCACGGTGACCCGCGAGGGTCAAAACACAGTCTTAGCCGCCAAAGGGCGACATGACCCCTGTGTTCTCCCCCGTGCTGTCCCGATGGTGGAAGCCATGGTGGCCCTGGTTCTCTGTGACCATCTGCTACGCCATCAAGCCCAATGCGGTAGCCTGCCAACGGTAGCCATGGATTCTTTCCCGAACCCATCTCCGGCGGTGAGTCCTATCTCTTAAACGGCTCAGATTCCCCCATATCGCTCCTGTACCTCTGTCCCCAAAACGTCCCCCGAAACGTCTATGGAACCAGCCACCTCTTCTGAATTTCTCGTGAAGTTCTGGGGCGTTCGCGGAAGCATTCCGACCCCCGGTCACACCACTGTACGTTATGGCGGCAATACCTCCTGTGTAGAAATGGAAGTCGGGGGCAGACGCATTATCTTTGACGGAGGCACCGGTCTACAAGCCTTGAGCAAAGACCTGATGCGAGACCTGCCTCCAGAAACCTATATGTTTTTCACCCATTACCACTGGGATCACATTCAAGGTTTCCCATTTTTTACCCCCGCCTTCGTCCCAGGTCATTGTCTACGTATCCACGGTGCCGTGCCCCAAAACGGTGAGTCCCTGGAAAAACATTTCATGGAACGGGTGTTACATCCGAACTCCCCAGTTCCCCTAGGAGGGCTGCGGGCAGCCATGAAGTTTGTCGACCTCATTTGTGGAGAACCCTTCACCCTGGGTGATATTCAGATTGAAACGACCCCGCTAAATCATCCCAATACAGCCATGGGCTATCGTATCAACTGGCAGGGCCGTTCCGTCTTCTACTGCACCGATACTGAACATCTCCCGGACCGCCTTGATGAAAATGTCATGGTGTTAGCCGAAGGGGCTGATGTGATGATTTACGATGCCATGTATACCGATGAGGAGTACCACAATCCCAAATCCCCCAAAGTGGGGTGGGGACATTCCACATGGCAAGAAGGGGTGAAAGTGGCGAAAGCGGCTGGGGTTAAAACCTTAGTTGTCTTTCACCATGAACCGGGACACAGTGATGACTTTCTCGATGAACTCGAGTCAGAAGTTCATGGCCGATTCCCCAGTTCTGTATTAGCAAGGGAGGGGATGATATTATCGGTGGCCGATAAGACGATCGTTATCTGATGGGTTGAAGCCGTCGGCAATCGTCCTGCACCTCCTAGGGTAGGGCTACCCAAGCATCACAAAGATTATTGTTTAATGGCAGGAGTATAGGCGTCATTCTCGGGAAACTGAGGCCACTCATCAGGGGTGAGACAATCGACGGCTAACACCATGTCCTCCATCGCCACTGTGCCGAACATCGTCGCAAAGGAGACATCGGCCGCATCTCGACCGGTGCCAATGCGGATCAGTCCTGTCGGCGGCACCAAACGGGTGGCGTCAAATAGATACCAAGAACTGCCCACGTAGGCCTCGAAATAGGCATGAAAGTCGGGGGGTTTTAGTCCGTAGGCATAGCCGGTGACAAAGCGGGCAGGAATGTTTAAGGCCCGGCAAAAGGCAATCCCTAAATGGGCAAAATCGCGACAGACTCCTGCTCGTTCGGTGGCGGTGTTAAAGGCTGAGGTTTGGGCGTCGGTGCTTCCTGAGAGGTAGGCGACGTTGTCGTAAATCCAATTACAGATTGCCGTGACACGGGAATAGTCGGGAAGCAAGTCTCCAAACTCAGTTTGGGCAAAGCGCATCAGGCGATCTGATTCGCAATAGCGACTGGGGTAGAGATAGGAAAGTACCTCGACGGGAAGTTGTGCTGGGGGAACCTCTGGGAGGTTTTCGGCTTCAACTTCGAGGGGGTTGAGTTCTACAGTAGCTTCATAGGATAGTTGAAGCCGGCCGGGTGGGGCGTTGACCCGAAGATAGCGGTTGTCTAACTCCCCCAAGCTGTACTGTTCGCTCTCTCGGGCCCCGCTGATGTCTAGAGTTTCTTGGAGAATCCGTTGAGCGGAGTGATGGCAAACGGCAATATTAAAGATTAAGGTGCTGTCTGTTGCCATGTTGTAGGTTAGATGACACCGAAGTTGAAATTTCATGAGTTTTGGCTGGGGGGGGTGCTGGCTGTTTGCAGGTGTTGCTTGGCGAGTCGGGCCGCCTCTTGGACTTGCGGATGGCTATCTTTGGCGAGGTATTGCAAAGCCGCCAGACTTTTGGGATGGTTGAGGTTCCCCAAGGCTTCGGCCAACCGTTGACGTACCAGCCAATCGGGGGAGTTGGCAAAGTTGAGGATGTCGTCTAAGGCCTCGACAGCTTGGATTTCTCCGAGGGCGGCGATGGCCGCCTGCTGTAACATGACTTCGCCGCTTTCGAGGGCCTGCAACAAAATATCATAGGCTTGGGGATTTTTCAGGTTTCCCAGGGAGACGGCGGCACTGAAACGCACCAGCCAATCGGTTTCTTCTAGGAAGGCTCGGGAGAGGGGTTCCAAGGCTCGGGGGTCGCCTAAATAGCCTAAGGCTCCCGCTGCGTCGGCCCGAATGCCATAATCGGGATCATGACGTAATAGGTTGACTAATAGCTCGTAGCATTCATGGGTTTTCTTAATCCCCAGGGAAAAAATGGCCATAGACCGTAGGGCCACATGATGATCGTTGAGAACTTTTTTGATCAGAGGTACGGCATCATCAGCGGGGATATTTCGTAATGAGGCTAGGGCTAACATGCGATCGCGGGCGTTCTCACTGTCTAGATTGCTGGAAATCTCTTGTAAATTCATGGGATGCAGGAGGTTTCTTAAAAAAAATTTACATAACTAAAGACATTATAGCTATTTTTTATGGTAAGGCTCCTAAGGATTCCTCCCCGAACTCCCCTCAGCTTTCCACCAGTAAATCCAAGGAGTCGAGGTTTTCATCGAGGGAGATCATCACCGGCTCTTGGAACAGAGCGATGGTAAACGTGACTGTCGAACCCAGTCCCTCTCCCATACTATAAAAGTGGACTTCACCACCCATGGCTTCCACTAGCTTCTGAGAAATCACTAAGCCGAGGCCCGTTCCCCCATACTGACGGGTGCGGGAGCCATCGACTTGGCTAAAGGTTTGAAAGAGCTTATCTTGCTGTTCAAGGGAGACCCCAATGCCTGTATCTGCAACTTTTAGTTTGAGCAGCCCTGAAAATTCGCGATCATGAACGACTACGGGTCGAGAAATAATTTCAGCGGTAATGGTGATGCCGCCCTCATGGGTAAACTTGATAGCATTGCCAACTAAGTTCAGGAGAATCTGAAGCAGTCGCTGATAATTGCCGTAGACGATAATACTATCCTCTGTATCAGGCATTTGAACCTGGAAATAGAGTTGTTTTTGCTGTATTTGTGCTTGAACAAACTCTTCGACATGAGTTAGAAGTTCTTTGATATTAACCGGTTCGAGATCTAAGTGCATCTTACCGGCTTCAATTTTGGCAATATCTAAAATATCGTTAATAATACTGAGCAAATGAACGGCTGAGCGATAGGCTTCTTCAATAAATTCCATCTGCTCTTCAGAATCATCGGTCATCCCATCTAAAATCAATTTGAGAAAGCCCATCATCCCGTTAAGGGGGGTTCTCAGTTCATGGGAGGTATTGGCGAGAAAGTCACTTTTGAGGCGAGAGACTTCTTCGGCTTCCTGGCGCGCAATTTCTAGTTCTCGATAAAGTGTCGCATGGGCGATCGCGGTCCCCACCTGATCGGCCAATTCCGTAATAATTTCCAATTCTGTGGGATGCCAAACCGGGATGGATGAGTCTGCCTCGGGTCGCTCCCGTTCCAGACTGATGATGCCATTGACCTGGCCTTGATGACGAGTGGCGACTAAAACCTGCGATCGATTGACTTGAGACTCTACAGGACGATCGACTAAGGTCGGTTCTAAGGTGGTAATCGCCTGTTGTAACTCGGGAAAGTCTTGCAACAACGCCTCAGCACCAATGCCAAGACTGGGACTATCTTGGGGAAACTGGGCCACCCGTCTCACTTGAGGCTGATGACCCTCATAACTATAGACAGAACATTGGGCCACCTTCATGGCGGCTCCTAACCCCTGAGCTGTTTGCTGCCAGATAATGTCTAAATCCAAGGTTTGACGAATTTGGCGAGAAATCTGCGTTAGCAGTTTGGGGTAGGAGACTTGGGTTAGAAATGAGGAGGAATCTGGACGGTTGGTTAAGGGGAACTCCAGAGACGCCGACTGCAGAGAGGATGATGTGGCAGATTGGGTTGTCCCTATAGTTCCGGCCTGTCGTCCCAAGACCAGAACACAATCTGATTCCCCAGAAGGGGTGGATAGGGGAGCGATCGAGAGTTCAAAGGTTCTGATGTCACTCCCCACCTTGAAGAAGCAATTGATAGATTCAGGCGTCCGATTATCGAGGATGCGGCAAATATGGCTGAGATAGGCCACGGTATCCACAGGCTCGAAGACCTGATCTTGATGACCCGTAGGAAACTGATTCGCTCCATTGCGCCAGAGGAAACTACGATAGCGCCCTGTTCGCTCTTGAATATAACTCAACTCAACCCCCAGAGAGCGCAGAAATAGCTTCCCCTCATCTCCAACTTCGAGATCGGGTGGTGTAAGAACCCCAGGTGGAAGATGGAAGGTCTGAGTCAAAGTCATGGAACTTATCAGGAGGAACGGTTTGCAGGATACCCGAAACGGCTCATTACCCCACCATCATCCTAACAAGGCGGTTAGGCAATTGCGTTAGGCAGGAGGGAGTAGAACAGCCATCCCATCTCCCAACGTGGGCGATTGGGCCTAATCGTTCCATTCGCCACGAGGTGGAACTGGGGGATTGCGTTCCAAGCGGCGGCTGAGTTCATCATCCCGAGTGGTCTCGCCACGCAGCCACTGTCGAATCGCTGTTTCGATAATTTTACTCGGATCGTTGGAAAGGTGTTGTATTTGATCCACCAGTTCGGAATCGAGCTGGATGGAAACCTCGACCTGTTGTTTATTTCGTTCAGAGGGCACTGTGGAATCGGTCATAAGATGGCTAAAAGCGGAACAAGACAATTCACGTCTATCTTAACGGGTTGATGGATCACTTCTAGGATTTTGTCTCGGATTCTAGAACCTGTTGGGCCAGTTTCTTAAGGGGGCGATCGCTCACCCGGCAAATACGCCAATCGGGCAGAACAGTTGCGCCAAGCTGTTCATAAAAGGAGATGGCCCTATGATTCCAATCTAAGACCGACCACTCTAAGCGTCCATAGCCCCGTTGTTCAACCTGTTGGGCGACTTGAGCTATCAGGGCCGTGCCAACTCCCTGACGGCGATAGTCAGGGCGGACAAACACATCTTCGAGGTAGAGTCCTGGTTGGCTGCGAAAGCTGGAATATGTGGTGAAGAATAAGGCGTAGCCGATGAGGGTTTGCTCCTGTTCGGCTACGAAAACTTCCGCATAGGGGCGATTACTAAACAAATGCTCTCGAAGCTGGGTCGAGCTTCCAGTCACCTGCTGTTCCAGTTTCTCAAAGGCGGCCAGCTCTTGAATTAAGCTGAAGATCCCTTCGCTATCTTCCGGGATGGCCAGACGGATATTAAACATGAGAGGGCATTTTGATGAAAAACCAACCCGTGCCCGAAGCAGCGACAGGTTGGTTGGAGTTTAGCAGGAACTTGGTAAATTACTGTAACCAGCCCCGTAGGCGACGGGAAATTTGGGGACGGCGCAGTTTACGCATGGCGGTGGTTTGAATTTGCCGGACCCGTTCCCGTGAGAGGTTAAACAGGGCGCTAATTTCCTGTAGGGTTTTGCGTTTTTCTCCGTCGAGGCCATAGCGGAGGGCGAGGATTTCGCTTTCACGCTGGGTTAATGCTTCATCGAGGACTTGCCGCACTCCCTGACACATCATGTCCTCACTGACTTGAGAGTCGGGGGAGGGACTGTCGGTATCTTCGAGCAGGTCTAACACCTCGGTGTTGTCTTCATCCCCGACATAGTGGTTGAGAGACAAGGAGCGTTGGCTAACCCGTTGCAGTTGGCGCAACTGCTTTAAGGACATTTCTAGAGCTTCTGCGAGTTCCTCTTCGTCAGGCTGGCGGTTCAGCTCTTGTCCTAGTTTGCGGTAGGTCTTCTTGAGTTTATTGAGTTTCTCGACAATATGGATGGGAAGACGGATAGTGCGCCCGTCGTTGGCGATCGTCCGGGTGATGCCTTGACGAATCCACCAATAGGCGTAGGTGGAGAACTTATAGCCCTTCTCGGGGTCAAACTTTTCTGTGGCGCGACTCAGGCCTAAGGCCCCTTCCTGAATCAAGTCCAGGAACGGAACGCCCCGGTTGAGGTAGCGTTTGGCGATAGATACTACCAGACGCAGGTTGGAGCGAATCATTTTTTTCTGAGCGGTGCGCCCCCGGTGCATTTGTCGCTGGACAGCCTTTTCGGTCAGCCCCAGGGACTTTGCTAGTTCGGAAAGTTCGGGTTCTCGACCGAATGATTCCTTAAGCTCAGCACGTTTTTCGCGAATAATAACCCAATCCTGCACCTGTCGGGCTAGGTGGATTTCTTCCTCCCGATTAAGCAAGGGATAGCGAGACATTTCCTTGAAAAAGGCACCCACAGCGTCATCGGATACGGTCTTGGAATAGCCCGTTGAGCGAGCGCGGGCAATGTCCGCTGGATTTTCGCTATGGTTATCAACAGCAGTGGTTTTGAGTTGAGTGGCAGTGCTAGCAGTCAATTTAGTTTCCCCTTCGGCTAAACTTCAAAAAGGTTAAATTTTAAATAGTAAAAACTTACATTTTTAGGAGTTTTATCCCTACATACATTATAGGTTTTTGTGGTTAAACTGTCAAGTTTTACGTCCTTAAGATTGTCATTAAATCTTAAAAACTGTTGTCTAACATCTATATTTATGGTAAGAAATATGCCGAGAGTCCACATCTATCTGAGGGTAGATGTCTGCCTCTGTCGTCTGACTGAGTGCAATCGCTAAGGTTTGAGGAAGCTATGAATCCGGCTGTATCTGTCCAAAATGTCTCGAAGGTCTATGGGGATCTTGGAGTTGTCAATGATCTTTCCTTTGACATTGCAAAAGGGGAATTATTTGGTTTTCTCGGTCCCAATGGAGCCGGTAAATCCACGACCGTGCGAATGTTGACCACGCTCACGAAACCCAGCGCGGGAACCATTGAGGTGGCGGGCTATGATGTGGTGAAACAAGCCCGATTGGCGAAACGTTCAATTGGGGTGGTGCTTCAGCAGGTCAGTGTGGATCTCGATCTGACGGTCTGGGAGAATATGGAGTACCACGGACGCTTGCACCATATCCCGCGCGGAGAGCGTCAGGAACGGATTGACCGCTGGTTGGAGTATGTGGAGCTAACCAATCGCCGTGATGCGCTTGTGAAGACTCTCTCTGGAGGGATGAAGCGACGACTGCAAATCGCGCGATCGCTCCTACATCAGCCGGAAATTTTGTTTCTTGATGAACCTACGGTGGGATTAGATCCCCAAACCCGTCGCCGTCTCTGGGAAATTCTTTTAGATCTCAAAGAGCAGGGGATGACCATGCTGTTGACGACCCATTATATGGAGGAAGTGGAATATCTATGCGATCGCATCGGCATTCTCGACAGCGGGAAACTCATCGAACTGGGAACCCTCCAGGAGTTGCGCCGCAACCATGGTCAAGGGGTGGTGGTCAAACATACCCCGGAGGGACTACAGAGCCAGTTTTTCCCGAATCTGCAGGAAGCCAATCACTATATCAACCAGCAGGGCGATCGCACCGGTATGATGGCTCGTGAATCCAACCTAGAAGATATCTTCGTCGAACTCACCGGCCGCCAACTGGACTAAAAACCTCGATCCCAAAGAGTAGGGGAACATCTTGCGCCCCTACTCTAGCCCCTAAAACCAAAAAAGACCCCCATTTTCAGGGAGCCTTTTTCAGAAATATAAACCTGGCACTGAGCTATCTTCCCAGGGGGCAACCCCCCAAGTATTTTCGCCGCAGAAGCGTTTCACAGC
>SMDP01000108.1 GCA_012911965.1 Geitlerinema sp. P-1104 | reverse complement strand
TGTTTGAACAGGGAGTTTGGGATATTCAACAGCTCAATATTGCCGCTAATCTTGATGACCCCCAAGTGACTCGCCTTAACTTTAACGGCATTTTGGGAGCCCCGGAACAGTCGGGACAGTTTGTGCTCACAGGATTACCCATGTCTGTGGTGTCAGAGTTTATTGACTTTCCTGAGGGGGTGCGACTCGGGGGTAATCTCAATGCCAGTGCGACTCTCTCCGGGAGTTTGGAGAATCCGGCAGCTCGGGGGGAAATTCGTTGGAACGAGGGACAAATCAATCAACAGTCCGTGCAAACGGCTCAGGGAGGCTTTGGGCTGACTGATGGCCGCCTCAACTTTGGGGCTGGAGCGGTCTTACGAGAGGATGCCGAGCCGATTCGTCTACGGGCAACTCTACCGATTCTCTTTCCCGGCGCTACAGTGCGCCCAGAGAGCAATAGCTTTGAAATTGGCGTTGATGCCCAAAATGAAGGATTAGAGGTGTTAACGGCGCTCACAGATGGCGCTCTGGAATGGTTGGGGGGCGAGGGGTCGTTAGAGTTAACGATTGCTGGAGAGCAAATCGGTACGGGCTTTAACTATGTGCCATTAGCAACCCGAGGGCGGGCGGAGTTCCGCGATGCGGAGTTTAATTCCCCTCAACTCCCGGAACCCTTAACTCAGGTCAATGGAACCCTGGAATTTCTCGATGATACGGTGGTGATTCCTGAGTTGGTGGGCCAGTTCCGTCAGGGCTCAGTTCAGGCGGCTGGGGAGTTGCCGGTATTTTCGCCGCTACCGGTGGAAACTCCCTTAGAGGTGACGTTTGACCGGGTGGAGTTGGAGTTAGAGGGACTCTATAGCGGTCGCATTGATGGGGTGGTTCGCGTCACCAATTCGGCGTTATTCCCCAATTTAGGGGGTCAGGTGTTGCTGACGCGGGGCCAGGTGTTTATTGGTGAGGATGAAGATCCCGGAACGGGGGGCGAGATGGTGGATTTGGAAACCCCACCGGTTATTAGTTACAACAACTTACTGTTAGAGTTGGGGCGAGGGGTACAGATTATTAGTTTCCCGGTTCTGAATTTTGTGGCGGATGGAAAGTTATTGGTGAATGGCCCCTTTGAAAATCCTGAACCCAGTGGAACAATCTTTTTGCGGGATGGCCAGGTGAATCTGTTTACGACCACCTTTACCCTAGCGGGACGGGAGAATACCGCCACCTTTGACCCTCAGTTTGGTCTAGATCCAATCTTGGATGTAAGCTTACGGGCAGCGGTTCAGGAGACAACACGCCCCCGGATTGTCTCGCCGGTGGGATTCGATCGCCTGGGAACGGGGACGGAGATTGTCGATCCTTCTATCGAACGAGGTGGGGTGGAGACGGTGCGGATTGAGGCCCGGGCCCAGGGGCTGGCGAGTCGCTTGTTTGAGGGCTTCCCTGATGGGGAAGGGATTGTACAAACGCCTCTGGAGTTAACCAGTTCTCCGGCGCGATCGCAGACAGAAATTCTTTCACTGATTGGCGGTGGGGCCCTGGGAACTCTGGGCCGACAAGACCCTTCGTTGGTGGTGGCGAGTTCGGCGCTGTTAACTCAGGTACAATCGATTGTGGGTCGTGCCTTGGGCTATCAGGATTTTCGCTTGTTTCCGGCGGTGGATCCTCGGACTTCGGTCTTAGGCCTGGGGGCGGAAGTTGGGGTGAATATCACCGATGATTTCTCGGCGTCTATCCTGACAATTCTCGATCGCGGTGATTCAACTCGCTTTAGTGTCCGGTATCGGATTGATGATAATTGGGTCATCCGAGGTTCGACCAATTTTGATGATGATAATCGCGGGGCGCTGGAGTTTCAGATGCGCTTTTGAGGGAATAGGGAACAGGGAACAGGGAACAGGGAACAGGGAACAGGGAACAGGGAACAGGGAACAGGGAACAGGGTTACCACAGAGAGAGGACACAGAGGAAGAGGAGGGGGGAAGAGGCAATAGAAAAGACGTAGGGGCGAACCGCAAGTGGCGCGCCCTGGGCAAACCACGGAGTCACGGAGGACACGGAGATAGGATGAGACGGTTGAGAATTGCGGCGGTTGGGGATGTTCATGACCAATGGGATGAGCGGGATAATGCGATTTTGCAGGGCTGGGATCTTGACTTGGTTCTGTTTGTGGGTGATTTTGGCAATGAGTCGTTGACGGTGGTGGATTGTGTGTCCCGTTTGTTGTTGCCGAAGGCGGTGGTTTTGGGAAATCATGATGCTTGGTATACGGCGACGCCTTGGGGACGCAAGAAATGTCCCTATGACCGTGGCCGGGATGATCGCTTTCAACGACAGTTGGAGATGCTGGAGGGCGATCGCGTGGGCTATGGGGTGCGAGATTACCCGGAGTTGGGTGTCTCGGTGGTGGGGGGTCGTCCTTGTAGTTGGGGCGGTAGTACCTGGAATCTTCAGGAGTTTTATCAATCCCAGTTCGGGGTGGGGAGTTTGCAGGAGTCGGGCGATCGCATCACGGCGGCGATGAAGGCGGCGACGCAACCGATCCGCTTAGTGTTGGCCCACAATGGCCCGTTTGGCTTAGGGGATACTCCCGAATCCCCCTGTGGCCGGGATTGGAACCCGATCGGTAGTGACTACGGAGACCCCGATTTAACGGCGGCGATTCGGGCGAGTCAGGAGGCGGGACACCCTCCGGCGTTGGTGGTGTTTGGTCATATGCACCACCGGCTACGACATACGAGACAGCGACTCCGCCAAGGTTTTGCCCAAGATGAGTGGGGAACGGTGTATTTGAATGTGGCGTCGGTTCCCCGGATTGTGGGTAAGGGGGACGAGATGCGTCGCAATTTTACTCTGATTACGTTAGAAGGACAGAGGGTAACTGAGGCGGATTTGGTCTGGACGGATAATCAGGGGCAGATTGACCGCAGTTCGTCCTATTTCAAGCCCCTTTGAAGGGGAAGAGGGGTAAGAGGAGAACCACGTCGGGGCACGCCCTGTTCCCTATTCCCTGTTCCCTCTCCCCTAATACAACTCAAACTCCAATAATCGACAATCTAAACCGCCACTGGATAGGGGAATCCGACGGGCTGGACGGAGTCCCACTTCTTTAGCGAGTTCCCGATTGCCGGTGAAGACGTAGGCGGTCCAGCCTTTGAATCGTTGTTTGAAGACATCCCCGAGGAGACGATAGAAACTACGCAGGTCTTGCACGTCCCCGAGTCGTTCTCCATAGGGGGGATTGCAAATTAATAGACCGCGATCGCTCGGGGCTTCAATGTCCCGGATATCCTGACAGCGAAACTCGATCTGTTGGCTGACTCCGGCGGCGCTGGCGTTATGGTGGGCTTGTTCTAGGATTTCAGGGTCTATATCACTCCCGCCAATATAGGCGGGACAGGTGGCTTGACGGGCAGCTTGGGCTTCGGCTTTGATGTCTTGCCAGAGGGCGGCATCGAAGTCGGGCCAATTCTCGAAGCCGAATCGGTCTCGGAAGAGTCCGGGGGCGATGTTGGCGGCTTGTAAGGCGGCTTCTAGGGGTAGGGTTCCTGAACCACAGAGGGGATCGAGAAAGGGCAGTTCTGGGGAATAGCGGGCTAATTTTAAAATCGCGGCGGCGAGGGTTTCTTTGAGGGGGGCGGTTCCCACGGCGGCCCGGTAGCCTCGACGATGGAGACTGCTGCCGGAACTGTCTAAACTGAGGCTGGCGCGATCGCGGTGGATGTGTAGGTTAATCCGCAGGTCGGGAGTTTCTAGGTCAACGCTGGAACGACAGCTAAACTGCTGTCGCTGTTGATCGACGATGGCATTTTTGACCTGGAGGGCGCTGAAATGACTATGATTGAGAGCGCGATTTTTGCCGGTACAGTCTACGGCGAGGCTGTCCTCTGGGGTGAGATACTTTTCCCAGGGGAGCGATCGCACTTCCTGATAAAGCTGTTTGGCGGATGTACAAGGGAACTCGGTTAGGGGTACGAGAACTCGGAATAGGGTGCGCCCCCATAGGTTGACTCGATAGAGTAGGCGGCGATCGCCCTCGAAGGCGACTCCAGAAAAGCGGGTCTGGACTGATTGCGCCCCTAACTGGGTCAATTCTTCGGCGGCGATCGCCTCTAATCCAGGTGCTACCGTTGCAAAATACCGTTCCACGTCTGTTTCCCTAAAAATCAAACCCCAGCTTAAGTTAACATGGTTGAGTTTGCATCGCGGAATACGAATCTCTATGACCCGAGCTATCCTAGAAACCGATAAAGGCACGATCAACATCGATTTTTTCGATGAGGATGCCCCCAATACGGTTAAAAACTTCGTCGAACTCTCTGAGAAAGGGTTTTACGATGGACTCAATTTCCACCGTGTCATCCCCAACTTCATGATTCAGGGGGGATGTCCCAATGGAACCGGAACCGGTGGCCCCGGCTACACTATCAAGTGCGAGATTAACAAAAACAAGCACGTCGCTGGAACCCTGTCCATGGCTCATGCGGGCCGTGACACGGGTGGTAGCCAGTTTTTCATCTGCCATGAACCGCAACCTCACCTGGATGGGGTGCATACCGTCTTCGGACAAACCCAAGACATGGACGTCGTCAATGCTATCCGCCAGGGCGATAAAATCAAGTCCGTGAAAATCGAAAAATAAGCACAGCCAACAGAGTTTATGACCGCAACATCCGTACAAATCAAGCATGAAATCAAAGATCTGTCTCTTGCCACCCTCGGCAAGCAACGGATTGACTGGGCTGGGCGGGAAATGCCCGTTTTGGCTCAAATTCGCGATCGCTTCGAGGCTGAAAAACCTTTAGCGGGCATTAAACTCGTGGCCTGCTGCCATGTGACCACGGAAACAGCCCATTTGGCGATCGCCCTCAAGGCCGGTGGTGCTGATGCACTATTAATCGCCAGTAACCCCCTCTCGACTCAAGATGACGTGGCCGCGAGTCTCGTGGTCGATCATGGGATTCCCGTCTATGCCATCAAAGGGGAAGACGCGGAAACCTACGAGCGTCACGTGCAAATCGCCCTAGACCATCATCCCAATATCATTATCGATGATGGCTCGGATGTGGTGGCCACGATGGTCAAAGAGCGGCAAGATCAGCTCTCGGAACTCATCGGCACCAACGAAGAAACCACCACTGGTATTGTCCGTCTGCGGGCCATGTTCAACGACGGGGTGTTAACCTTCCCCGCGATGAACGTCAATGATGCTGATACTAAGCATTTCTTCGACAATCGCTATGGAACCGGCCAATCCACCTTAGATGGTGTGATTCGCGCTACCAATATGCTACTGGCGGGTAAAACCCTCGTCGTGGCTGGTTATGGCTGGTGTGGTAAAGGTGTGGCCCTGCGTGGACGGGGTATGGGTGCGAATGTGATCGTCACGGAAATCGATCCAGTTCGCGCCATTGAAGCGGTGATGGATGGCTTCCGGGTGATGCCGATGGCGCAAGCGGCTCCCTTAGGCAATCTGTTTATCACCGTCACGGGTAATAAGCACGTCATCCGCCGCGAGCATTTTGAGGTGATGCGCGATGGGGCCATTGTCGCCAACTCCGGTCACTTCGATATCGAAATTGACTTGAAATCTCTCAAGGAGATGTCTAGCGAGGTTAAGGCCGTTCGTCCCTCCACCGAGGAATATCGCCTCAAGAGCGGTAAGTCTGTGGTGGTCTTAGGGGAAGGTCGTCTGGTCAATTTGGCGGCGGCTGAAGGGCATCCCAGCGCCGTTATGGACATGAGTTTTGCCAACCAGGCCTTGGCTTGTGAATACTTGGTGAAAAACAAGGGTAAACTGGAGCCGGGTCTTCATTCCATCCCCGAAGAGATTGACCGGGAAATTGCCCGCCTCAAACTCGTGGCAATGGGAATTGACCTCGACAGTCTCACTCCTGAACAACATGAGTACATCAACTCCTGGCAATCGGGAACCTAGATGCCGTCGATAGTGCATTGCCCTTCGGTGATGCGCTGTTGCGGGTTCTTTGGGGGCGAGCCACCCATTTTGGGCGACCACAAGGGTTCGCCCCTACTGTTTTTTTTTACTGTCCTGTGTCTAAGAAACTTTCGGTTGAGCTTCAGGGCTATTTCTTTGCGGAAGAACGCGGCGATCGCGTCAGTTTGGCTGACTTGGTTAAGATCGCTGGAGAACGGGCCTTTGGCTTTTTATTTGTTTTACTATCAATTCCTTCGGCGTTACCGGTTCCCGCGCCGGGCTACTCGATTCCTTTTGGACTGGTTATCTTTTGGCTTTCGGGCCAGTTGGTTTTAGGCCGAAAACGTCCTTATCTGCTTAAAAAGTGGCTCTCTAAAGAAGTCCCGCTCAGAACAGTCCAGAAAATTTTAGAGAAGGGACTCCCCTGGCTACGCCGGATTGAGGTCCTCTCTCGCCCCCGTTGGAGTTTTATTTGTACTCGTTTGGAAGGACGGGTCATTATTGGTATTGCTCTGTGTTTGATGGGAATATCTATGATGACGCCGATTCCTTTGACGAATACGTTGCCAGCGATTGGGGTGTTTATAACAGGTTTTGGGTTGTTTGGGGATGATGGGGTGATTACGTTAGGAGGATTGGTGGTTTGTGTGATGGGGTTGATCCTAACTCTGTCGATTCTTATTTTTGGCTATGAGGCGGTCTCGGCGGTGATTGATATTATTAGAAATGCGGTTCGTTGAGGGGGAACCACTTTAGTCACAAAGGACAGGGAGAAAGAGAGAGATAAAAAACAACAAATGGGTGAACTATGTGGGGTTCACCCATTTTGTTTCTGTTATTCATAGTTTTTTTAACGATGAACTATGAATTATTCAACAAACAACGCTCGCGAGGTAATGTCATCTCGACTCAGCTGCTGATTTGGCGTTGGGCTGGGTTCGGAGGGAGTCGAAGCACCAAACTCTTCGCTGATTGGGGCCGGTGTTCGGGCCAGTTGGCGACTCCCAACGCCGAGTTGGGGTTGCAAGCCAGAGACGGCGGCGACAAAGAGGGCGGCGATCGCGGTTCCTCCCCAAGCCAGGCGTTTTTGTCGCTGCTGGCGCATTCGAGCGAAGACTTTGGCGGTGGTTTCTTCGCTGGAAACGGGACTCTCGGGAACGGGGATCAGTTGCACTCCGGAACTGATACGAGATAGCTGCTCGTAAATTGTCTGAGCTTGAGGATCGCAGGCGAGTAAATGTTCTGCCTGTTTTCGTTCCTGTGGCGTCACTTCCCCATCTAGGTAGCAGCTCAGTAAAACAAATAGGTCTTCTTCCCGTTCTGCATCGTTTGATGAGGTGAAGTTTCTAAGTTGGTCGTCGAAATCGTTGAGAGTCATGATGCAATTCACCACCTAGCTGTTCAAAGGTAACAGCGACGTATTCTGGTCACAATCCGCCACTTCCGTAATTCTACTGACGATAGTTGCGTTAATAAGGTTTCAGGGAGGACGTCAGTAGGCTCTGGTATTAGTCGAGTACCAATCAGGTACTACCAGGCTTGACGTACAACGATGGGTTAAAAGTTCCTGATTCGGATTAACTATCGATGTAGGTTTGTAATTCGGCTTGTAGGCGATGACGGGCCCGAGCAATTCGGGATTTCACGGTTCCTAGGGAGACGCCGGTAATTTCGGCAATTTCTTCGTAGGCCATTCCCTCAATTTCACGCAGCACAATCGTGGTGCGGAAGGCTTCGGGGAGGTCGGCGATCGCCAGTCTGAGTCTATTATAAAACTCATCGGTAGCGAGTGCATCATCGGGGCCGGGGTCATCGGCGGCAATTTCCCATTCTCGTTCACCATCATCGGTTTTGAAGGTGGCATCGAGGGATAGGGGGGGCCGAACTCGCTTGCGTTTACGCAGTTCGTCGTAAAACAAGTTCGTGGTAATGCGGCTGAGCCAGCCTTTAAATTTGACGGGATCTTGGAGTCGTCGCACATTACGATAGACGCGAATCCAGACCTCTTGGGCCAAGTCTGAGCGATCTTGCCAATCGGGGGCCAGATGGTACAGAACCTTGTCTACATAAGACTGATAGCGGCGCAGTAACTCGGCGAAGGCGGCCCGATCTGGGCGTGCGCCAAGTTGGCAACGACGAACTAACTCTAAATTAGAAAGCTGAGCCGGAGGAACCACGGGCGTTTGGGGAATGGTCGCCTCAACCGCAGACCAGGATAATGAAATAGAATGTGTCATGGGCATATCGGGGCGATCAGGAATCTACCTATTAGTTGGGAAGACGTTGCACTTATGCTAAGAGTTCCCGGAATCTTGCCCCTGGCCTTTGGTTAGGTTGTTGGACTGTCACTAACTTCCCATCATAGGCTCTTCCTAACTGCCACGACGAGTATCTCGCCCAAATTGTTAAAAATCGCAAGAACTGCCATCTGCTGGCCGCTTGTGTGAGCCGTTTTCAACCCATGTGATCATGAACAGCATTGTGACGTTTTATACAAAAGAACAACAGATTGATGTTCTCAATGGTGAGGCCCAGATGCTGTTTGGTTATGCTGAGGAAGCGTTGCAAGGTCGATCTCTGACTGGGTTGTTCCCCGATTGGGGGCAGGGCCCTCTACCGCAAGTGGGGAAACGAGTGGATGGTACGCTGTTCCCTTGTCAGCTTGAGCTGTTAGAGGGAGAGGTCATTTCGGTTCTCATCTGTCGGCCCTTGTACGAGGATCTCAGTTCTGTGGATGAACTGATGCTGTTGGAGCAGTTTGTCGATGATGCACCGACGGCGATCGCCATGTTCGATCGCCAGATGAACTATCTACGGGTGACACGGCGTTGGCTGAGTGAGTTTCAGTTACAGAATCAAGAACTCAAAGGGCGATCACACTATCAGGTGTTTCCCCTCTTTGGGCAAGATCCCGAGGCCCTCAGCCGTTGGCGACGCCGGCAACAGTCTTGTTTGGCGGGAAATGTCGAAACGGGGGATGATGAGCCGGTGCGTGATTTTCAGGGCGGTTTAGAGTGGTATCGCTGGGAAATGCGGCCCTGGAAAACTCAGGAGAATGAGATTGCTGGGGTGCTGCTCTGGATGGGCAATATCACGCACACTAAGGTGGTTCGGGATGAACTCTATGAGGCGAAAGAGTCGGCTGAGGCGGCCAATCGCTCCAAAAGTACGTTTTTGGCCAATATGAGTCATGAGCTGCGTACGCCTCTCAATGCCATTATTGGCTACAGTGAGATGCTCAGTGAAGAGGCTCAGGAGGATGGCTATGAGGAGATTGCCTCGGATTTAGAGAAAATACGGGGGGCGGGCAAGCATTTGCTCTCGTTAATCAATGATATTTTGGATATTTCCAAGATTGAAGCGGGGCGAATGGATTTATATATTGAGGCGTTTGATCTCCATACCTTGATGCTAGAAATTGAGGCGACGGCTACCCCTCTGATTGAAGAGAAAGAGAATACGCTGATTCTCAAGGGAGATGCGGATCTGGGGAATATGTATGCTGATTTAACCAAGGTTCGGCAAGTTCTTTTTAACTTAATTAGTAACGCGGCTAAGTTTACGAAAAACGGAGACATTACGTTTGAAATTCGGCGAGAGGTGCGGGATGAGCGGCCCTGGATTACGTTTGATGTCAGTGATACGGGAATTGGCATGACCTCCGAGCAATTGGATAATATCTTTACGGCCTTTAGTCAGGCTGATGCCTCGACTACTCGTAAGTATGGGGGAACCGGTTTGGGATTGGCGATCGCCCGCCATTTCTGTCAGATGATGGGAGGGGATTTACAGGCCACCAGTGAACCACAAGTGGGGTCAACGTTTCGGGTTCGTCTGCCGGCTGAGCCGATTGATATTCTGGAGGATTCTCTCGATGAGGGGCCTAATCAAGAGATGACCTCTCCAGCGACTGGGGTGATCTTGGTCATTGATGATGATCCTGATACCTTGGATCTGATCTCTCGTCGCTTGACAAAAGATGGGTTTTATGTGGTAACTGCTATGGATGGGGAATCGGGGTTGGTTAAAGCCCGTCAGCTACATCCAGATGCCATTATTTTAGACATTCTTATGGAAGGGATGAGTGGCTGGAATGTCTTATCGGAACTGAAGGCCGATCCGACGCTCGTGGATATTCCCACCATTGTGGCTACTATCTTGGATGACCGAAATATTGGTTTCACCTTAGGGGCCTCCGACTATCTGGTTAAACCGGTCGACAATCAGCAACTGACACGATTGTTAGCAAAATATCAGGGGAATCTGCCGGGCCAGACTTCGCCGCAGCGTCGTCGAATTTTGCTGGTGGAAGATGATGATATGAGTCGGGAAATGATGCGGCGGACTTTGGAGAAGTTAGGCTGTAATGTAGTCGAAGCCAATAATGGACGGGCGGCGTTAGATGCGGTGGCGGCTGAAGTGCCTCATTTGGTGCTGCTGGATCTGATGATGCCGGAAATGGATGGCTTTGGTTTCTTAGCCGAGTTCCGTGAAAATCATCAATGGCGTACTGTGCCTGTGGTAGTGGTGACGGCGATGGAGTTAACCGCGAGCGATCGCCAGCGGCTTGATGGTTGTGTTGCCCATATTCTGGAAAAAGGAAACGCCACTCGCGAGGAACTGCTCCATGAAGTCCGAGAACGATTGTTTGCCAGTCTCAATCGATCTCCGACAGAATCTTCAGGAAAATGGGAGAATGGATGAGCTGTATCACGAGAGCATCAACTGTGTTAGGTCAACGATACCCATATCTTGAGCATTCTCAGCTCGGAGGAGGAAACTGCCACTGGAGACTGGCTGAGCATGGCTAAAATTTTACTCGTTGAAGATAACGAAATGAACCGAGATATGCTCTCGCGTCGTCTCAGACGTAAGGGCTATGAGGTAGTAGTGGCGACGGATGGCGCTGAGGGGGTTGAGTTATCCCAGGCGGAAATTCCCGACTTAATTCTCATGGACATGGGCCTACCGGTGATGGATGGTTGGGAGGCGACTCGCGTCATTAAAGCCGATGGGAAAACCGAGCATATCCCGATTATTGCCCTGACAGCTCATGCCATTGCCGGCGATCGCGAGAAATGTCTGGCCGCTGGCTGTGATGATTATGATACGAAGCCGGTGGAGTTTCCTCGCTTACTGGCGAAAATTCAAACCTTTTTATCGTAAGGCTCTGGCCATCGACCCTTGATGGTTACCTGTTCCCTATTGATCCTGTTATTGGTTGGTCACCATTTTTAGTTTAGTTATGATTGATGATGCCAATTCTCGACGCTTGACGCGGCTGACTCAACTCGGGGCCCTCGCCGGTTGCGGATTTGTGGCGATCGCCTGGTTATTGGATCTCTGGGCCAATCCCCTCCCGGATGGTTTCTGGCTGCTGCAACGTCATTTAGACAATCCGGTGTTGTGGCTGATTGATACGATTCCCATTCTGAGTGGTTTTGTGGCTCATCGCTTTGGGCAACAAATTGCTCGGCGGGATTTGGAACAACAGCAGCAACGGCAAACCCTAAAAAATCAAAGCCGTGCTTTAGTGGATTTAGCTCGTAATCAACAATTTGAAACCGGCAGCGTCTCGGAGACGTTGAAAGGAATTGCCCAAACCGCCGCCCAAATTCTCAATGTGGCCCGGGTGAGTATCTGGCAGTTTGACGGCGATCGCTTGGTCTGTTTGGAGGTCTATCGTCGCTATAACAATAGTCATGGTAAGGGAGCGAGCCTGGCGATGGCTGACATTCCTAACTATACCCGTGCCTTGGAGAGCGATCGCTGTTTAGCTATCTCTGATGTGCGATCGGACTCGCGAATTCAGGGCTTGGCTGAGGTCTACTTCAGCCCCCACCAGATTGCAGCGGCTCTCTGCGCTCCGGTGCGTTTGGGTCGCAAAATGGTCGGCGTGGTGTCTTGTGAACAGGCTCAAATCCCCCGACGTTGGACAGTTGAGGAACGGACGTTTGTGGCCTCGATTGGTGACTTTGTGGCCCTGGCCTTGCAAACGGGCGATCGCACCTCTGCCGAAGTGGCTCGCTGGGAAAGTGAAGAACGCTTCCGTTGGCTCTCGGAAGCGACCTTTGAGGGCATTATCATTCATGCCGATGATGCGATTCTCGACACCAATCAGGCCTTAGGAACCCTCTTTGGCTATTCAGACACAGAACTGCTGGCCATGAATCCCCTAGAACTGTTTGCCCCTGATTGTCGAGTGGCGGCCCGAGATCCCCTACGCTCAGGGTCCGAGAAAACCTGTGAGTTAACGGGACTGCGGCGAGATGGCAGTTTGTTTCCCGTGGAAATCCAAGGCCGTTCCCTGCCTTACTATGGCAACAAAGTTCGGGTGACGGCGGTACGAGATATTAGTGAACGCAAAGCCACGGAACTGGCCCTGCGCCAGAGTGAAGCCCGCTATCGGGCGATTTCGGAACTGGCCTCAGACTATATTTATGCCGCTGAAGTGGGTGAGGATGGCCGCTTATCGGTGCAATGGGCGACGCAATCGTTTGAACAGATTACAGGCTATAGCATGGCGGAAATTCAAGCGTTGGGGGGGTGGTCTGGGGTCATTCATCCTGAAGACCAAGCTAAAGCCCGTCGCTTTGGTGCCGATGAGGTTCGAGATTGGGATGGGATGCGGGAATATCGCATTATCACCAAACAGGGTCAGACGCGCTGGCTGCGAGACTATGCTCGCCCTGATGGAGACAGCCGCGAGGGTCAGTGTCTACGTCTACTTGGGGCTGTGAAAGATGTCACCCCATCGAAACAAGCCGAAGCGGAACTCTATCGGGCCAAAGAAGCCGCTGAAGCGGCGAATCGCTCGAAAAGTGCCTTTTTGGCCAATATGAGTCATGAACTGCGAACCCCTCTCAATGCCATTATTGGCTACAGCGAAATTTTGCAGGAGGAAGCCCAGGAGGATGGCAATGAGGAGGCCGTGCAAGATGTGCAGAAAATTCGCACGGCGGGGAATTATCTGTTGGCCCTGATTAACGATATTCTGGATATCTCTAAGATTGAAGCCGGCAAAATGGAGCTTTATCTGGAGTCGTTTGATATCGCCATGTTGATGCAAGAAGTCTGTGTCACGGTTGAGCCGTTGGTTGCTAAAAATCAGAATACCTTGACAGTTGAGGCGGATGAGGAGTTGGGGCAGATGCAGGCGGATTTAACGAAGGTGCGACAAGTGTTGTTGAATTTGCTCAGTAATGCGGCCAAGTTTACTGAGGAGGGACAGATTACCCTGGAGGTTCACCGAGAGACGGAGACGATTCATTTCCGAGTGGTGGATACGGGGATTGGGATGAGTGAGGAACAGGTGAAGCAGTTGTTTGAACCCTTTACTCAGGCCGATGCGTCCACCACGCGCCAATATGGGGGAACTGGTCTGGGGTTAACGATTAGTCGCCGCTACTGCCAAATGATGGGCGGGGAGATTACAGTGGAAAGTGAATTGGGGCATGGTTCGACCTTTACGGTGGAGTTGCCCCTGAGGGTGAATCGCTTGGAGATTGCTCTGAAGTCCTGAGTCTCACTGGATTGAGGCTTTGAGAATAGGCTACACTGAGACGACAGCTCAGGGTGGGCGATCGCCTCATGGCCTGAGCGGTTTGCTCTGTCTCCTGCCGAATTTTTTGCTGACCAGAGGAGTTCGTTCATGACATCGCCGGAAACCGCTAGAGTCTTAGTCGTTGATGATAACGAAGCCAACCGGGATTTACTCAAACGACGTTTGAAACGTCAAGGCTATCAAACCATGGTTGCTGAAGATGGCTTTCGCGCTCTGGAGTTGATGGCAGAGCATTCCTTTGATTTGGTGTTACTCGATATCATGATGCCGGGCATGAACGGTTATCAAGTTTTGGAAAAAATTAAGGCAGATCCTGAACTTCGGGATATTCCGGTGTTGGTGATTTCGGCATTGGATGATATTGAAAGTGTGGTGAAATGTATTGAGTTAGGGGCGGAAGACTATTTACCAAAACCCTTTAATCCGATTTTGCTCCAAGCTAGATTGGGGGCCTGCCTGGAAAAAAAGCGCCTAAGAGACCAAGAAAAGGCATACCTCGAAAAACTGACGATTGAACAGGGAAAGTCAGAGCGATTATTATTAAGTATTTTGCCAAAACCTATTGCGGAACGCTTAAAGCAAAATCCCAAAACAATTGCGGATAGTTTTGATGATGTTAGTGTTTTATTTGCTGATATTGTTGGCTTTACAAAATTATGGTCACGCATTTCACCCACGGAGTTAGTTGACTTACTTAATGAGATTTTTTCAGGGTTTGATAAGTTAGCCGAGAAAAATGGATTAGAAAAAATAAAAACCATAGGAGATGCCTACATGGTCGTGGGAGGGTTGCCCATTCCCAGAGAGGATCATGCCGAGGCGATCGGGCAAATGGCCCTAGATATGCAGCAGCGTATGGCTCAGTTTAATCGTGGTGACCATGAACCCTTTAGTATTCGCATTGGCATCAATACCGGTCCCGTGGTGGCGGGGGTGATTGGAACCAACAAGTTTATTTATGACCTTTGGGGGGACACGGTTAATACGGCCAGCCGCATGGAGTCTCATGGAATTGCCAACACAATTCAGGTGACTGAAGCCACTTATGAACGCTTAAAGGATTGCTTTGAATTTGAGCGGCGAGGGGTGATTGATGTCAAAGGAAAGGGTAGAATGACCACATATTTACTTCTTGATCGCCTCCCTGCATCGCCATGACGGATTCTCTTGTTCCTACTCATCGGGAAAGTCGCCATTCTCTATCCTCTTCCTGGGGATGGTTCATGGGACTGGTTAGCCTCATTCTGCCAAGTCAGTCCCTGGCCCAAGGGAGTCCCGCTTGGCTCAATCCCTGTTTACAAGAACTGCAACAGCAGTATTCCCTAGTCGTTCCGGGTGGCAGCCTCAATCAGCCGGTGACGCGAGGGGAGTTAACCCATCTCGTTAACCAAATTCGCATCTCCAGGGACCCCGCTGCGGAAAATCTGCCCCGGTTTACGGAACGCCAGGGGACTGAGTTCTACACCGTCGATCCCCATCGCCATGTCTCTCGCTGGCAACTCTGGGAGAGTTTAACGGAGGAGTTTGGTTATGAGGCGGCTGGCCCCGCTCGGGAGACTCTGCGCCGTTATTATCAAGATGCGATCCTGGTTCAAGATGAAACGGCCTTAGAGGCGATCGCAGCGGCGGCGGAACGGGGGTTAGTGGTGAATCCTTCGGG
>SMDP01000107.1 GCA_012911965.1 Geitlerinema sp. P-1104 | reverse complement strand
TGTTGCAAACTCGATGCTTGCACCATTTCCGTATACATCATCGATTGGGGAGCGTAGCGGCGCACCAGACGGCGAAACACCAAATCGGTGACTCCCGAAAGGGGGGATTGGAGGACACGACTTTGGACTTGGACGCGGCCAATCTGGAGGGGTTGGGCGAGTTTTTGGTGCAGGGCCGGGGTGAGGGAGGGGTGGGCCATAGAGAGGGAAACGAGACAGGGCTATTCTAGTTTAGAGGCTGCGGTATCACCCTGAAGGGTAGGGGGTATTCCAGCTTCCTTCAACCCTAGGATTACGCCCCTATCGGAACGCACCGATTCCGGGACGTCTACATCTATGCCAAAACATCCGTTCCCCGATACAAATCCCCCATCGCCACCTCTAACCCAATACTTTCAAACCGCACCTGTTCCCCCAGGGCAGACATCCGCGAACTCCACCCCTCAACACCCCGGCTAAATACCTCCACCCGCTGCACCTCCTGGGAAATCAACACATACTCTTCCAACGATGCCAAACAGCGATAATCCTCAAATTTACTGCCTCGATCAAACTCCGACGTAGATGGTGACATCACCTCGGCAATTAACGTCGGATAACGTTTTATATACGAATCCTCCCGATCGCGTGGATCGCAGGTCACAAAGGCATCGGGATAATAATAAAACCGCTCTGCATAATTAAGCTTCACATCCCCTGAAAAAAACTGACAGCGATCGTCTGTGAAATGGAGATTAAACGCCGTCAATAGATTGATGGTAATTCGATTATGATTCGCACTCCCGCCCGCCATCGCGTACACTAACCCACAGCGAAACTCATGGCGGGTTAACGCCTGCTCCTCAAGCCGTAAATACTCCTCTGGGCTAAACCCGGCAGGAATGGCAACCATCGAACTCTGGGTGATCTGCTGAACTATCTTGATCGTATCACCTGACAACAACCCATGAAGCCCTAACCACCGGCCCAAATTGACCCCAAATGGAACCGTGACCCTTGTCCCCAACGGGAGTTACAAGTGGAGGATTTAGGCGAGTTTTTGGCGCAGGGCCGGGGTTAGGAAAGGGTGGGCCATGGAGAATGTTTCGCCCCTAGAAAAATGTTTCGCCCCTCTTAATTGCCACATTGGCATCAATGACCCACTTAGCCACGCCGGCGATCCTCACGGAGCAGTTCTGTACTATCGCTCAAGGTTTGGCCTTGGTGCTGCGCCAGCATTGCCTCAAACCGTTGCTTAGAGTTTTGATGGCTTCTCTTCTGCACAAGCGGATACATCACCATAACTTCAACATCCTGGTTTTTGACCGGCAACGGCAAAGATAACACCCCATCCTGGCCGACATGAGCGTTTACTTTGATACGTTCCATTCTATAAGTCTCCCGAAAGGCTACAATTCTTGAACGTCCTAGAGGGCACAAATCGCCAACCTGCCCACATCCACTGAACAGTCCAGCAGTTCCTCATCAATGGGATTTTAGGCTGAGCGCCCCCATCCCCCCAATAATAAACCGGCCAGAGTCGATGGCGAACCATCTTCTGACCGGTTTGGCTGAACGATAGAAGGCAATGACTGCCCCGTGACTGGCCACGCTAGCGAATTCTGCCCACGGTTTTCGTGGTTAACTTTACGCCGGCATAGCGGAACAAGTTGCGGAACACTCGCTTTTGAACCGAAAGCAGCACCATATAGACCAATGCTGCGTAGGCTGTCGCTAAGAGTACGGTTGTCCAATACATGATTTAACCTGAGAACCCATCTGTCTCGATTAAAACACGTTTTTCTGACGACCAACACCCGATTTGGGGGAAATATTTTATTTTTTTTAAAAAACTGTGAAAACACCCATGAAACAAGGGATACAGCATCCATACGTGCAGTACAAAATACTAACAATGTACTAATTTTGTGTTAATAAAGACCGAACAAGCCTGAGACTCAGGAGCTGGCTTAGGCTTCGGGGAGCGATCGCCGATAACGCCGTCCCGTCACCAGCAGGCCAAAGGCCAGCCAAAACAGCAATAATGCTCCCGTCAGCAGCAACGTCCCCAGGGCCCCCAACTGCACCACCAAGACCGGGGCCGCCGCCGTAAACAAGCCCCCACCCACAATCGGCTCAAAAAACAGTTGCTTATAGGCAAAACTCTCAAACCCCCCCGAACGATTCTGAGGGTCAACCATCCGCAACAGCAAAATCCCCGTGGCCGTCACCCCCATGGACTGGCCCACATCGCCAATCCCCCGTTCAAACCAAAAATCCGGTAACATCCTCGGCGCCAAATAGATAAACGCCAGAACATTCCAGGCAATCCCCAACAGAGCCAACAAAGCAAAGGGAATAAAATTCTCCCCCAACGCCGTCAAGGAAATCGAAGCCAGAGCCGTAATAATCGTAATATCGAGAGCCACCCCGCCAATGCGCTCCATGAGCGATCGCATCACCAACGCCTCCAAACGCAACCGCCGCAACAGCAACTGCACCAAAATCCCCCCCACCAACGCCATCGGAAACAGAGGGATATAGCCCAACACCGTCAAGCCACCCTCTCCCCCCCAAGTCCAACGCTCAAACGCTTTCAACGCCTCTAAAATCAGCCAACCAGCAGCCACCGCCAAACCCACAAAGCCCAAATTCAACGAAATCGGGTCCACCAACAAATCCGACGTTAACCGCTCCCGAGCCGCCACCATATCAGGATGTTCCGGGGTCACCCCATACACCTCCGTCCCCGTATCCGGTTCCAGCCGAGCCGAGCGAATGAGTCCCTTGCGTCGTCCCCAGTTCGCCAAGAAAATCCCCGAAACAATCCCCGCGACAATGCCAATCGTCGCCAACCCCAGAGCCAAATCGCCCCCTTCTGGGAATCCCAACTCCGTCAGCGTCTCCGCCATCCCCGCCGCCGTTCCATGACCCCCCTCAAAGCCAATCTCAATCAGGGTTCCCGCAATTGGCGACAAGCCAAACACCGGCGTTAACACCAGCAACCCCAGCAAGAGTCCCACCACATACTGTCCCCAGGCCAAGGTTTGACCAAACGCCACCTGAGGCGAGGCCTTACGCCAAATATCGCGGGGGGCCGGTAGAATCTCCCCTAAAAACAGAGTGGCAAAGACCACATTAATAAACACCGCCGGCGATTGCTGCCAAACTTGGCGGATATTGGCACTAAAGACCCCCTCAGCCAAGGGAGAGTCCGGCCCCATCACCTGTCCTAACACTTGCGGCCCCAGGATTAGAGCCAAAAGACCCGCCACAATGGAACTGGGAATATAGAGTTGACGCAAAATCCGTAAATTTTGGCGAATCAAGCGCCCCAACAACAGCAAAATCGCTGCCAGAACGAAGGCAAAGAAGGCATCACTCAACTGAAAGCCAGGACTGGTCGCAAGCAATAAGGGCATCGTCCTAGGAGTAAACTAGAGCAGGAGAATTTTTTCCAGCTTAACCTAACTCTGCCAATGGCACTAAACCATTTTCTGTAGGGACACCGCAGCATCATTGAGATGTTGACTGCCGGCCCGAGTCTGGCTAATACTACTAGCGGTCTCATTGGCCCCATGATCAAGAGCAGTCATAGCTTCCGTCAATTGCTCAATCGCCCGGGCCTGTTGTTGAGCATTGGCCGCAATCTGCTGAGAACCGAGGGCAATTTTCTGAATCGCATCCTTAACCCCCATAAACTTCTCCGCCGTTTCATGAGCAAAGCCTGTCGTATCACCCACCGCCGTGGTGCTATCCTGAGCCAAACTACTGGTGCTGGTAATGGCTGACTGGACCATCTCCACCAGGTTATCGATTTTCTCCGCTGAGTGCCGGCTTTGATCTGCCAGCTTACGAATTTCCGAAGCGACCACCGCAAAGCCGCGTCCAGCGTCCCCAGCCCGGACAGCCTCCACCGAAGCATTTAGGGCCAACATATTGGTTTGATTGGCTAAATCACTGACTAAGGAAGAAATAGTGCCAATGCGGCGAATCTGCTCATTGAGATTGTCCATCTGTTCGGCCAAACTGCCGACCCGATTTTGCAGTTGATTGGTGCGTTCGAGGGTGCGGTCAACGACAACTTCCCCATCTTTGGCCAGTTGCAGCACATGTTGTGCTTGTTCCTGGGCGGTTTGGGCCTGTTCTGCCGAGCGTTGAGCGGAGCGACTCAGTTGTTCCATCATGGCGGTGGATTCACTAATCGAAGCCGCTTGCTGGGACAAACTGCGTTCTTGTTGTTCGACTGTTGCAGCCATTTCCGAGGAGGCACTGACGACGGTTCTCACCACATCACTAATCCGTTGAATCAGGGGTTCGGTAATCAAGAGGCTGACCCCAATCGCAAGAATCGTGACCACAATAGCAGTTGCCACGGTTCCCAAACCAATTGTTCTCAATAAACTATTGGAGGTAGCAAAGGCATTTTCCGTACTGGTTTCCACCACAACCATCCAGTTTAGGGCGAACAGTTGTTCTTGACCCAAAATGGGGGCAGCGGCAATCAGATATTGGGATTGATTGAGATCGCGAATCAGTCCCACTTGCTCTTGCCGGGTTTGACGGGCTTCTTGAATCAGGGGAATGCTCTGAAAGCGGGTTAGGTTCGTGGTCTCGGAGTTACTGCTGAGGAAAATCCGCCCTTGAGCATCTAAGACATATTCATTATCACTCTCATTCCCGACAATTAAATCTTGAAAAACCTGCACGGGAAACCGGGCCTGGACTACGCCCATGGGTTGGTTAGTTTCGTGGTTAAGAACGGGGGCTGAAACATAAATTGATAGCTCCCCGGTAATTGCTGAGATCCGAGGGGCACTAATCAAGGGACGGTTGCTATCGAGGATGTTGCGAAGACTGTCTGATTCGAGTTGAGTGGTGGTGGTGCTACCGCTAGAGCGAATCATCAACCGACCTTGAGTGTCAAATAAGGCAATACTATCGTAGATTTGGTAGGCTTCAATAATGGTGTTCAAAAAGTCTTGTTTGTCCTGAGCAGTGGTGGCGGCGGAAATTTCAGGATTCGTGAAAATGGGTAAGCGTGAGATAGAGAAAAAATCTCCGTGGCGTTCTGTCATAAACCGATTTAACTTTTCGCCGACTTGTGTCCCGTAATTTTGTTTTTCCCTAAACACTTGTTGCCGCCAAGACTGACTGGTGGTGCGATAGGCAATAGCCCCCACAACAATCACCGGAATGGTTCCTAAAACAATGGCGATCGCCGCTGCTTTCCAGCGCAAGCCGCGACTTTTTTCAGAGGAGGTGCTAGTTGCCGTCAACATAATACTACTGAATAATTGGGACTGAGCAAGGCGCATCCCGAAAAAGACAGGATTTTCCCGACTTTCAAGGATGTGATTATAATGCTAGGATAACAAATTAAAGAATTCGTGAAAGAATCCTTGATATTTGGTTAACAAAACGATATATTTTCCCAATGTCTGAAGTTTTTAGGGATTCCATCCCTGCCTCTGAGCCTTAATGATAAATGGCTGAGTCTCTTCGATGCCTACTCGCATTTTTTGCATTCGCCATCACGGTCCGGGATCTGCCCAAAATGTACGGCAGGCTCTGGCCGATTGGCAACCCCAACAGCTTTTGATTGAAGGTCCCCCCGAAGCCGAAGCGGTCACTGACCTAGCTGGGAGTCTGAAGCCGCCGGTGGCTCTACTCTTGTACAGTTATGACCGGCCTCAAACCTCGGTGTACTATCCGTTCACCATCTTTAGTCCAGAATGGCAAGCCTTGCAGTATGGGTTACAGCTTAGCCTGCCCATTCATTGGCTGGATTTGCCTCAAACCTATCAATTGGCCCTAGATGCCTCAACCTCCGGGAGGGGATTTGCGGCCCATGATCCGCTTCAGGACTTGGCTCAGGCCGCCGGGGAGGGGGATGGCGATCGCTGGTGGGAACAACTCATCGAACAGGGCCCCGCCTCCGAGGATGTGTTTCACGCCATTCTTGAAGCCATGAGCGCCCTGCGGGAAACCGTTAGCATCTCTGAGGGCGATCGCCAACGAGAAGCGGCCATGCGCCAGAAACTGCGACAGCTACAACGAGCCTATCCCCAGGACCGTCTTGCGGTCATCTGTGGGGCTTGGCATGGACCCGCCCTAAGCCAAATGCCCCCAGAGGCTGAAGATCAGGCTCAACTCGAACAGCTACAGCAGCAACTTCCCCCATCCCTGCCCAGAGTTCAAGCCACCTGGATACCTTGGAGTTATCGGCAACTGGCAACCCAGCAGGGATATGGCGCTGGCATGACCTCCCCCGGTTGGTATCATCACCTCTGGGAGTCTCGCCATCAGTCCCCAGAAGCACGAACTCGGGGTTGGCTAACCCAAATGGCCCACTGTCTGCGTGAAGCTGAACAACCCGCCTCTACCGGGGCAATTATCCAAGCCGTGCGCCTGGCCAACAGCTTGGCGGCCCTGCGCGATCGCCCTCAACCCGGATTTAGCGAAGTGCAAGATGCCGCCGAGGCCGTGATGCTTGCCGACAGCCCCCTTTCCCTAAGCGAGTTAGCCGATAGCCTCCTCATTAGCGATCGCCTCGGCTGGGTTCCCGACGATATCCCCACCACCCCCCTGCAACAAGACCTACAGCAACAAGCCCACCATCTCCATCTAACCCTGGAAAGCGATCCCAGACTCCTGGATTTAGACCTACGCCAGCCTCGGGATAACCAACGCTCCCAACTCTTTCACCGGCTGCTACTGCTGGGGATTCCCTGGGCCAGCTTACAAGGACAACCGGGATTAGGCACCTTCCGAGAACGCTGGCATCTAGAATGGCAACCACAGCTAGAACATCAGCTGATTCAACGCTGTATTTGGGGCAGTAGCCTAGAGACTGCCGCCAGTGCCTATAGCCAGTCAGAAGCTCAGACCCTGAAACAATTGCCCCCCCTAGCCGCCCTCCTGGATCAACTCTTCCGGGCCAATCTCCCCCAAGCCATTCATAACATCCGCGATCGCCTCGAATCGGTGGCCGGTCAGACCCAGGATCTAGCTGAGATTGCCCACACCTTACCCCCCCTCGTGGGGATTATCCGCTATGGCAACCTCCAGCAGACCGAGGGAAGCGTGCTACAACCGATCTGCGATCGCCTCATCCTACGCTGTTGTCTAAAATTCCCCCCCGCCGCCCGTCATCTCAACCCCAGCGCCGCCCAGCATCTGGCCCAGGCCCTCCTCACCGTCCACGGGGCGATCGCCCTGCTCCCGGACAACTCCCACCGCTGCCGTTGGCTCAGCAGCCTTAAAACCTTGCTCAACGCCCCCGAGACAGCGGGCCTCCTCAGTGGTCTCAGTTGCCGCCTCCTCTTCGAGCAGCAAGCCCTCCCCCCCGAAGCCATCCCTCAACAGCTCGCTTGGGTTCTCCAATCCGGCAACTCCCTAGAGCGGGCCGCCTACTGGCTCGAAGGCTTCCTCCAAGGCAGTGGCTTACTACTCATCCATGACGATCAGCTGTTGGGACGACTCGATGACTGGGTGCGATCGCTCCCCGAAAAGGAGTTCCTAACCCTCCTCCCCCTCCTCCACCGCACCTTTGCCCACTTCAGCCCCGCAGAACGCCGTCAAATCAGTCTCAAACTCGGACAACCGGTCTCCGGCGTCACTTCCCCCCCGAACGAGCCACCGCAGCCCTCTGGGCCGGTCTCCCTAGACCCCAAGCGCCGTCGTCAAGTTCTGCCGGTCCTGTCCCAGCTTCTGGGGAAACCCCTCTCTGACGTTGACCTAGGGCATCGTCATCGGAATGAATCCCTCCCCGATGACTAACTCCCGGAAACTGCCCTGATCCGCCAAAACCGGGATTAAATGTAAATTCCAGTCCGGTTCCGTCGGTAAATCCGCCCAGGGAACTGCCAACTCTAAACACTCATTAACCGCCACCTTGACCCGACTATTACGGGCAGCCCAGCGATCATCCGCCGCCGCCTGCTGCATTCGGAAGGTTTCACTGAGGAGATTCACCGTCAGATGAGTGGCAAAGCGGTAGTTGAGCGGGGGCTGATTGGGGAGATCTCGCAAGGGAACGGGGCTGGTGTGCATCGTCTGGTGGGGATAGTACCAGAACAAATGCAATTCCGGGGGACAAGTCTGTCCCGGTTCTAATCCTGTTGTGAAATCCAATCTGAGATAGAAATTCAGGTGGTCTAAGCCATACCATAGCCGTTGCACTGGAGTCGCCCGGTGCATGGTTCCTCGGGAGCCGCCCACGTCAATGCGTCCGGCATGATCCCAATCTTGCTCATCTCCCACCCCGTCAATCACCGGATGAATGAAGCTTTGGGGACGCATATCTCCCTTGCGTTCATGAACCTCTAGGGGCTGTTTGACCCGCTCCGGGATGGGTTCCCCTAAGGCACTATACAAGGCCCCGAGATGTTCCCGGAAGAGGCGATCAAACATGGCATCTTGGTCGGAAGAATGACCTTCGCCAAACCACCAGAACCAATCGGAGCCTTCCGCCGCATAGAGGGCTTCCCAGGCTTCTGGATTCGCCTCTTCCGTGGCCTCGGGATGATTGGCCAACACCTGACGGGCCTCGGTGAGTAGGTCCCAGGCTTTGTTCTTGACTGGGTCACCAATCCAGGTGGTGAAACTCCCATCGACCCAGGACCCGCTATGGAGTTTGTCACTGGGGAGAGTTTCCGTGGGGGGGAAGCGATCGAGAAATTCCGAGACGGTCACTAATTTAATGGCTGTCTGTCGGCTGAGGGTGCGATAGAGGGCTTCTAAGAAGGGTTTACCATCCTGTTGATAGTATTCCCAGCAATTCTCACCATCAAGGGCAATGGTCACCAGCCAGGGCTTCTCTAAACCGGTGCCTTCCTGATTGCGGGTGAGCGATCGCGCGATCGCCTCCAAATGTCCCACCAGGTCCCCAGCGGCCTCGCGAGGATTCATGGAACTGTAGGTAAAGCCAATCAAGTCCGAGAGGCGGTGATCCCGGAAGACAATAGCCACATCCCCCGCTTCCGTTTTCAGGCGATAGGGACGATAGAGAAGTTCCGGTTCAAAGACATTCCCGGTTCCATCCCGGTGGAAGAAATGTTGTTTCGTCCAACCCAAGACCGCCTCATCAGAGCAAATCCATTGAAAGCCTTGGCGCGCAATATGGGGCAAAATAGCCGGACTTACCGACTGTTCCGAGGGCCAGAGGCCACGGGGTTCTTGGCCAAAGCGATCGCAATAGAATTTCCAAGCTTTATGGAGATGGCGAGGGATATCCTCAGGCCATTGGAATCGCTGCTGGGGAAGGTCCATCTGGGGAACCGCCACCCGGCCGGCGTTGGTATCGGCCAATAGGGGCAAAATGGGGTGAGTGTAGGGCGTGGTCATCACCTCCAATTGCCCCGATTCCTGCATCCGGCGATGTTGGGGAACAATGCGGCTGAGAATCTCTTTTTGTTTGGAAAAAATGCGCTGGCGATCGGCCAGGCTGAAGTCTTGTCCTTGTTTTAACCAGGTGGCGATATCGGGATCATCCCAAAAGAGGGGGTCAATCCAAGCCAAGTTATGCCAAGCCAGTAAATCGCCAAAATCTCGGGGCTGCCAATGCTCTAAGCACCAGGCCATCCCCTGTTCTTGTCGCTGGCCATAGAGTTCTCGGTAGCGAGGATGAGGATCAACGAGGGTATGGTGATTGGCATCAAAGAACCGTTCTAGGATAAATTGCTTATCCTCACGGGTGAGTTGGTCGAGAGGGGTGAGTAATCGCTTGAGATAGGGGTCGAGGGCTTTGCCGGAAATATAATCCTCAAGCTGCAAAATCAGGGAGGGGACTAGATTAACTGTTTGGTGGAGTTTGGGAAATTGCTCCAGAAGTAAGACTAAATCCAGATAGTCTTTGGTTCCATGTAAACGCACCCAAGGGAGTCGATATTGTTCACAATCGGGGGTACTGGCGGCCCGGCTTTTATAGAGGGGTTGGTGCTGATGCCAGACAAAGGCGACATAAAGGGGGTGTGACATGGTTCTCTTGAAGGCGATACAGCAAGATGTTGGGGCTATCCTACCAGGGCGATCGCACCGATGGATGTGCGCCAGCCAACAGACAGTTGGCAAAAGAAAAGCCGAAGAGTTGATCTTCGGCTCCACTTGTTACAGTTCGGGCAGTTCAGGCTAACCCTACATGACCTGTTCGACTTCGGCAATTTCAGGAATATACTCCCGTAAGCGACGTTCGATGCCCATTTTCAGGGTCATGGCAGAACTCGGACAAGAGCCACAAGCGCCTTGTAAGCGCAATTGCACAATCGGACCTTCAATATCCATCAGTTCGACATTGCCCCCATCTGCCATCAGGTAGGGACGCAGTTCGTCTAACACTTTTTCGACGTTCTCTTTGGTGAGTGCCAGGGTTTCCATAATGATGCCTTGCAGATGTGAGTGAACTTGATTCACAGTTGTTTGCATTGTACCGTTTTCTGCTCAACCGCGTCAGGGCGATCGCCCCTTGATGAACCTGCTACCCTAGAAATAGACCTTGAGTCCCCAACCCACCACCCCCTTAGTCACGATGAGTCAAGAGAGTAGTAGTAAGGCACTAGCCCGAGAACTCAAAGGCCACATTCTCATTCTCGGCAGTTGTATCGCCCTGATGTGGGCGGTTCACCTCATCAATCAGTTCCTCTTTGCCGGTTCCCTCAATCATTTCGGCGTTTATCCCCGCAACCCCAACAGTCTGCGGGGAATCGTCTTTATGCCCTTCCTCCACGGCAGTTTTCCCCATATTCTCTCAAATACCGCTTCATTTTTGGTGTTGGGCTGGCTGGTCTTAATTCGGGGCCTACGTCATTTTATCTGGGTCAGTGTTATTGCGACCCTCGTCAGCGGACTAGGAATCTGGTTTTTTGGCTCGGCTGGCATTCACATCGGTGCCAGTGGCGTTATCTTCGGCTATCTCGGTTTCTTGCTCCTCTACGGCTTATTTGAGCGCAGCCTACCCTCGATCGCCCTCTCGTTACTGGTAATGTTTTTCTATGGCAGCCTCATCTGGGGCATTTTTCCTGGAGATCCAAGAATTTCCTGGGAAGGCCATCTGTTCGGCTTTATCGGCGGCGTACTGGCGGCTAAATTCTTATCGGGCAAGTAACTCTAGCACATCAATCGGGCAAATCAAGACGGAGAGGCGATCGTGGCCAAAAAGAAACAGAAACTCCCCCATCTGGTGGGATCAAAATGGACGGCCATGCAGAAAACCTGGGGCTGGCGACATTTCCAGGTGGTCAGTCGCAAAAACGAGGGAGGCTTTGTCTTCGCCGAACTGATGGCCTCATGCGACTCCCAGGTTCGCTTCTGGCTCAACGCCAAGATGCTCAAAAACCGTAACCAATGGCAACCCGGCTGGAAATCCCTCCAAGAACAGATGGAATTAGAGATTCCCGAAGACGTAGAAGTCCTCGACGACTTGTGAAACCACTCCCCCCTAATGCCTACTGCCTACTGCCTACTGCCTTCTTTTCCCCCAATGAGCCGCACAGATGTAAAATAGGTTGCCGATTGTTCTGCACGGATTGAGATTCATGCTCTCCTCAAACGATTTTAGAACAGGCTCCACCATTGAACTTGACGGTGCAGTCTGGCGTGTGGTGGAATTTCTGCACGTAAAGCCCGGTAAAGGGTCTGCCTTTGTCCGCACTAAGCTCAAAAATGCCCAAACAGGAAGTGTCGTTGAGCGCACCTTCCGCGCCGGGGAGACCGTTCCCCAGGCAATTCTCGACAAACGGACCATGCAACATACCTACCGAGAAGGTGAGGCCTTTGTCCTCATGGACATGGAAACCTACGAAGAAACCCGTCTCACTCCTGACCAGATTGGCGATGGCGCCAAATATCTGTCCGAGGGGATGGATGTTAACGTCATTTACTGGAACGACCAGGTGGTTGAGGTGGAACTCCCCAATTCCGTGGTCTTAGAAGTGACCGAGACCGATCCCGGTGTCAAAGGAGATACAGCAACGGGGGGAACAAAACCGGCGACCGTTTCGACAGGCGCTCAAGTGATGGTTCCTCTGTTTATCTCCATTGGTGAACGGATTAAAATTGATACCCGCAACGATAGCTATCTGGGGCGGGAATAGGTTTGCGCGACGGGGAAAGGTTGCAATCTCTCGCAACCTTGCCTCAATCTCGTGCAGACATAGCTTTTCAAACGAACGGATAAAAAACAGTGCAATTGGATTTTAACCAACTTCGCGAACTCATCGCGACTTTAGAGGGAACCGATATTTCGGAGTTCACCCTCAAGAATGAGGATTTAGAATTAACGATTCGTAAGGGATCTGGGGTGGTATCCGCCGCACCTGGAGTCATGACTGTGCCTCAAACCATGGTGGCCCCCGAGGCTGCTGTGGCGGAGGTTCCTACCTCCGCTTCCTCTCCCACACCCCCGCCTTCAGCGGCCGCCAAGTGGGTGGAAATTGTCTCGCCGATGGTGGGAACCTTCTACCGCGCTCCGGCCCCCGATGAGCCGCCATTTGTCGATGTGGGCGATCGCATCTCGAGTCAGCAAACGGTCTGCATCATCGAGGCTATGAAGCTGATGAATGAGGTGGAGTCGGAAGTCACCGGTGAGGTCATCGAGATCTTAGTGGAAAATGGCGAACCCGTTGAGTACAATCAGCCTTTGATGCGGGTGTTACCGGCATAACCCCCCCTGAATCACCCCCATGAGGCCTCCCCCTTGGGAGTCTTAGTCAATTTAACCCCCTGTTCGTGTTCACTCCCATTAAACCTGTGCAGCAGCCTATACCCCAGGAAGTTACCAAACACGTCGCTGAGTATTTTAGTATCCTCAGCGAACCCATGCGTCTGAAAATTCTCAACCTGCTTCGTGATGAAGAGCGATGTGTGCAGGAACTGGTTGAAGCCACTAAAACCAGTCAGGCTAATGTCTCCAAGCATTTGAAGGTGATGCTACAAGCCGGCATCCTCAGTCGTCGCACTGAGGGAACGTCAGCCTATTATTGTGTTGAGGATGAATTGACCTTTGAGTTATGTCATCTGGTCTGCGATCGCCTCGCGGCCCGTATTGAGCAACAAGCCCAACACTTTCGAGCCTTTAGTGTCTCCAACAAACCGCGCAACCGCCCCTCAACGGGTGAGTCAGAAGCGGAGGCCCCCTCCTGAGCAACCCACTCAAGGCGGTAATTCCTAACTTTTTCAGGACACAGCGCGTTCATGAAGATTCATGGCGAGCGTCGAGTTTAATTTACGACTCGTCGCCATTTTGGTGTATTTTAGCGTTATATTAAAGCTTGGAGACCCTTTAAATTTTAAGATGTTAGATTTACTCACTTGGTTAGGTATATTTGCGGTGAGTTTGTTTGTGCTGATTAAAGCATCAGACTGGTTTATTGACTCATCAGAAGTCTTGGGAGTTTTCCTGAGACTTTCCCCATTTATTATTGGTGTTGCTATTGTTTCAGTGGGGACATCTCTACCAGAATTGATGTCTTCCATCACGGCGGTACAGGAGGGATCATCGGAAATTGTCTTCGGGAACGTCATCGGCTCCAACGTTGCCAACATCTTTCTCATCACTGGAGTTGCAGCGGTTGTCGCGGGCAAAATGGAGCTTAAGTATGATTTAACCAGTGTTGATTTGCCCCTATTTGTGGGGTCATCTTTCTTACTTGCTTTGATGCTCTTCACTGGGAAATACTCAGTGGGGGAAGCGGTTTTATGTTTGCTGGCCTACGGAGTTTATTTAATCTATACCATCACCACCTCCGAGGGGGAGATCGGGGGTATCCCCATCTCAGATGCTCCTGTTGAAGCCAAATCTGAAGCAACGGTGGCCGTTGGCGCTCTCGAATCCACCGGCCCTGACAATGGCTCCCCCGCGCCCCTAGAGACTAATCCGACGACGGAAGCGGCTACCAGCAGCGATGACAGTGTTCAGCACTCCAAAACTGACGCGGCTCCAGAGGCGGCTGAGCGGCAAGCTTTTCCTTGGAAAGCCCTGTCGATCTTGGTCGTCAGTGTGGTTTTAATCTACTTCGGCGCTAAATATACCGTTGAGTCCGTCGTCGCACTCTCTGAATTACTCAACATTGGCAAGGAAATCATCGCCGTCAGTGCTTTAGCCTTAGGAACCTCCTTACCGGAACTGAGTGTGAGTCTCGTGTGTGTCAAACGGGGCAGCTATGATGTTGCCATTGGTAATGTCCTCGGCTCTAATATCTTCAACGCCCTCGTCGTCATGGCGATTCCCCGCTTTTTCGGCGCTCTGATTATCCCTAAAACCACCTTGATTGAGGGCCTACTGGAGATGCTCTGTGGCACAATCTTAATGTTCTTCGTTGTGCAAGATAAACAGATTACCCGCTGGGAAGGCTATCTCTTTATCATCTTTTACGCCTGGTTTATTGCCCAAATCTTTGATTTAGTCTAACCCGGGTTGCGGAAGGGCTTGCGCTTACCCCCACCCACATTATGAGGAGTATGTTGTGCAAAATACCCGTCTTAATCGGCTCGTTGACGTACTGCTAGCTCGCTTCTTGGTTTGGGCCCGCAACCCCTGGCGGCGGACTTCGTTGATTATCATTGGCTTTCTCTTTGGCTACTTCCTCGGCAATGCTATCTCGACGATTTCCGGGCAAAAAGCCTTCTTAGACATGACGGTCGCCTTTATCATGCTGCTGATTACGGAGGCGGTGAACTGGCTCGTCTATGGCCGTCTGCGACAATCTTCATTATTCTCTGACACCTTGAGTGCCACCAAGGTGGGTTTAGTGTATAGTCTGTTCGTGGAAGCCTTTAAATTGGGGTCGTGACATCCTCCCGACGCTGACCCTACGGGTACAGCGCGGGCTTCCCAAGATCGCTCTTGAGTATTCCTGCCCCACGCCACTTATCTAGGTCATAGACCCCCGACAGACCGACGCTCGACTCGAATGATGCCGAACTCGGTTCGGCATCCGCTCGCTCGACTTGACAGGCCGTTTCCTTTCCCCAGAGTCCCTGGGCTACTACGTTCTCTAGTCCACGATGCAATACCATCTCGGCTGCGGCATGGTTACGATGAGTCCGATACCCACACTCAGGACAATGATGCTCTCTGACTTCCAACCCTTTGCTCACGGTCGCCAAGCAGGATGGGCAGGTTTGACTGGTGCCGTTTGGGTTGACCTTAGCAAAATAGACTCCCCATTTCCAGCACACCCA
>SMDP01000106.1:10065-15168 GCA_012911965.1 Geitlerinema sp. P-1104 | reverse complement strand
TCAATATTGGCTCGGTAGTCAATGGCTTGAGCTTGGCCACCATCGGAGCCATGGGCGCTGATAATATAGCGAACATCCCGACAGGCTTTACGGATATCGCGCTCTTGGGCCAAATCGCCGATAAAAATTTCTGCACCTCGTTGTTCGAGTTCTGCATAATTTGACGAGAGGCGCACGAAAGCCCGCACGGGCAGATCGCGATCGCGCAGCCGACGTACAATGCGTTTGCCGACACTTCCGGTTGCACCAGTGACTAAATACATAAAGCAAATTCCAGTTAGACTAAGACAATAAGAGTTGCTAGACAACAGGGGCCATCGTAACTGTGACAGATCACCTGTGGGCTTTGCCCATGCTTCTTATTGTATTTGCCTTGGGTGCCTCAGTTGGCAGCTTTGCCAATGTGGTCATTTATCGGCTACCAGCAGGCCAGTCCCTATTGTATCCTCCCTCTCGCTGTCCCCATTGTGGTCATGGCTTAGGGAAAGGGGAAAATATCCCCGTTTTCGGGTGGTTACGGTTACGAGGACGTTGCGCCCATTGCCAGAGTCCCATTTCCCCCCGTTATCCCATCGTTGAGGCGGTGACGGGAGTCTTGTTTCTGGGGGTATTTTGGCGCTATGAGGTCTCTTTAACCACCTTCGGCTATTGGCTCTTCTTAACGGGACTGTTGGTGCTGTCCTTGATTGATTGGGATACGATGACCCTTCCTAATCCCCTAACGCGCTTAGGGGTGTTGTCTGGGCTAGTTTATCAGACTCTACAAGGCTGGCAAGGAGAGTCTGCCCTTGGGGGACTGATGCAGGGCATTTTTGGGGCGGTGTTGGGGATTTGGTTGATTGATGGAGTGCGATTTTTGGGGTCCTTGGCCTGGGGGAAAGAAGCCATGGGGGCCGGTGATGGTAAATTACTGGCGGCCATTGGAGCCTGGTTGGGACCGGGATTGATGGTGATTTCGGGATTTATCGGGGCGTTTTTGGGGGCGCTGATAGGTGGAGGGGCGATCGCCCTGGGGATTTTGGGGCGATCGCAGCCGATGCCCTTTGGTCCCTTTCTTGCCCTCGGGGGGGCGATCGCCGCGTTATGGGGGCCAACCCTGCTCAATCTCTACCTAGAGATCTTTTTCCCGGCGGGTTTGCTTTAACTGGCTTTAACTGTCGGTTGTAGCGTCAGGACGAATTTGACCGTTATAGGTTGCTTCTAACTCCCAGGTGTCGGGGTTAACAATGACCACAGTTTCCAGGCTGTAGTGACTGTCCCCAGGGGCCCGTCCCAAAAAGCGGAACTCAATTTGTCCAGCCTCCGTTAAGCGATAGGGAGATTCAGATGAGGGCCCGTGCATGGAGGCTTCGGCGCGATAGCGTTCTAGACCGCCATTGAGACGTTCAGCCAGTTGACGAGCTTGGTTCTTAGCCCGCTGCACATCAAACGGCGACAAGGATAAGGCTTCTAAACGGGCATTGCGCTCCGCCAGACGATCTTGGGCCTGGGCCGGCGCCGGATTCACAACTGAGGCACTCAGGAGCGTCAAGAGAACGAGGGGTACAACAGGCTTCATGGAAATATCCTCCAGAGATTCAGGGTTAAATCGCTTGCATATCAGAGTATCCTGGGAGAAGAGTTGGCTAAACTCGCCAATTCCAGATCTTGATCTGCCACAAGAAATCGCGTTTGAGTCCCGGAATTTGATAGGATGCGATCCATGACAGAGATCCCTGACCTATCCCAGTCCTGGGCATAGAGCGACCGTCAACCTAGCCGAATCCCCTGACCAGACACCTGTTTGAGACGGCTCACCTGTCAACGGCTCTGTCTGTGCTTAAACCTCAGCCGCGAGATTGCTTTTAAAAATCCCAGAACTTCATGTCTCTATTTGATTGGTTTGCCGACCGACGCAAGTTAAATTCTATCGGTCAGAAGCAGCAAGAACGAGAAATCGCCGAGGGGCTTTGGACAAAGTGCGAGTCCTGTGGTGTCTTAACCTATACGAAGGACTTGGCGGCCAACCACATGGTATGTCCCGAATGCGGTCATCATGGTCGCATTTTTAGTGATGAGCGTATTCAACAACTGATTGATCGTGGCACCTGGCAACCCCTCAATCGCCAGTTGCGCCCTACGGATCCTTTGGGATTCTGCGATCGCAAGGCCTACCGCGATCGCCTCAATGATTACCAACATAAAACCCAACTCAACGATGCCGTACAAACCGGCTTTGGAGACCTAGATGGCTTACCCATCGCCCTTGGGGTGATGGACTTCCGCTTTATGGGAGGAAGCATGGGATCAGTGGTGGGGGAAACCCTGACTCGTCTGATTGAGCAGGGAACCGCCGATGAGCGTCCGGTGATTATTGTCTGTGCTTCGGGAGGTGCGCGGATGCAGGAGGGAATGTTGAGCCTGATGCAGATGGCGAAAATTTCTGGGGCCTTGCAGCGCCATCGTCAATCACGCTTGCTCTATATTCCCATTTTGACCCATCCCACCACCGGCGGCGTCACGGCCAGTTTTGCCATGTTAGGTGATATTATCCTGGCTGAGCCGAAAGCTACCATTGGCTTTGCGGGACGGCGGGTGATTGAGCAAACATTACGCCAGAAACTGCCGGAGGATTTTCAGTCTGCTGAAGATCTGCTCAAACATGGATTTGTCGATGCCATTGTGCCCCGTCCTCAACTGAAGGGACTCTTAGGGCAGTTAATTCGTTTGCATCATCCATCCCTGAAACGGAATCATCATCAGGTTCCCCAGGGTCATGGGAATGATGCCGTTGCCCTAGAAATTTCTGGGTCAAATGAGCCATCCTAGGTCCCTAAAGATAACAAATCCTTAAAACAACCGCTCTAACGTCCCCAGACTCTGGCATGATATGTGTACTGACAAGAGATTAAAAGCTTGTCCCACATTCAAGCTTGGCTGAACATCAATAAAGTTTAGAGGAAAACAATGCTAAAAAGATTCTTTTGGCTTGCGATCGCGATGGTCGTCTTAGTTTGCAGCTTCGGGAACAACAGCGCCATGGCGTTGGAACTTGATGCTGAAACCCGTACCGTGGCGTTAAACGAACAGGGGGAAACGGTCACCTTATCCCTCGAACAAGCCACCCGTGGTAAACGCCTCTTTGGTGATATTTGCGCCCAGTGCCATCCGGTTGGACTGACTAAGACCAACCCGAACGTCAACCTCAGTTCCGAGAGTTTGGCCTTAGCAACCCCTCGTCGGGATAACGTCGAGGCTTTGGTGGATTATATGAAAAACCCCACCACCTTTGATGGTGAGTTTGATATTTCCGAATTGCACCCGGCAACGTCGAGTGCAGACCTTTTCCCTGAAATGAGAAATTTAACAGACGACGATTTGTTTAATATCGCTGGACATATTCTGATTCAGCCCAAACTGCGTGGAACTCAATGGGGTGGCGGTAAGGTTTATAACTAAATCTCCCCGTTCTGCCGCAGCAAACGTGAGTGAGCAACGGCGATGAACCTTGGCTTGTCGTCTAAGTCTTCGTCGCGGTTGCCCTCCGGGTTCCTGTGGCGACTCCGAGACCTATTGCAGGTTTGAGAAAACCGGGCGATCCTTCCGTTGCGATCGCCGGTTTTTTGCAATTTTGCCGTTTTTAGACAAGAATCACTATGGCTGTTCAACCCACCGCATCCCTGGGAGCTTGGTTTAAACGCACCTTGAGTGCGATCGCCATCCTGGGGGTTCTCCTCTGGGGAGGTTCTCCCTCGTTAGCCGCTGGCGTTAACGCCGATGTGGCGCGATATCTGACCCCAGATGGCCCCACCCTCGTCAAACTAGACGCTCAAGGCAACCAAGCCAGTTATTCCGGGGAAGCCCTAACCCGAGGCCGGGATATCTTCATGGAAAACTGCGCCTACTGTCATGCCAATGGCTTGACACTCCCCCTCCCCCAAGTTTCCCTCACCCTGGAGGATTTGGCCGCGGCCACCCCCCCACGGGATAACATCAATAGTTTTGTCACCTATCTGCGGGAACCCATGAGCTATGATGGCTCGGAACCGAGTTACTGGTGTCGGGAAGTTCCCGAGAGTTGGCTGGCCCGCCCCGAACTTGAGGAACTGGCGGCCTTTACCCTCAGTGCTGCCGAGAAAGTTCCCGGCTGGGGAACCGTTCCCTCCAACCGTTAACCCTAAACGCCGTTGTTAAACAGGGGGGCGAGTTTGAGCCGGGGCTTCTGGATGTTCGGCTTCTGGATGTCCGAGGGACTGATCATAGAGGGCAGCTTCGTAGCTTAACCGCTCTGACACAGCGGGTTCTTCGGTCTCTTCATAGGGAATTTCTACGACCACCTCTGCCCCATTGACAACGGAACCCAAGACCCGGACTCGGTCTTCGGCCTCTTCGAGCATTTCAGCATATTCATTGAGGAGGCCGCCCCGAGTCACTCCTGGCCGCGCCACAATCAGCAGACCATCGGTGAAGGGTTCAAGAGTTAGGGTGTCATTACAGTTACTCAGAGCCGGCGAGTCAACCACCACGAAGTCAAAGCGGGCCCGGGCCTGCATCAGTAACTGGCGCAGTTCGCTGGACTCAATAATGGCAGAGACTTGTCGTTGCGGGCCGGGACTGGGAATCACATAAAGGTTAGGCACATCAGGCACCAGATGAGCATTGCGATTCATGCTGTTATAGTGCTTGAGGGGGTCTGTTAGTCGTCCGGGGTCCAGCTCAATTTTCAGGGACTCTGCCTGAGAGGGCGATCGCACATCCGCTTCGACTAATAAGGTTCGTTTCCCGGAGCGAGCCGCCGCAATGGCCAAGTTATAAGCCGTCAAGGACTTACCTTCCGCCGCCGCCGGACTGGTGACCAAGACAATCCGAGGGGGTTTGCCCTCAATCCGTTGTAAATTGCTACGCAGGCCCTCATAAGAATCCAAGTAGGGAGAATGAGGGGACAAGAGGACGGGGAATGGCTCTTCGTCGAGAGTATCGAAGCTCTCGATATGGGGAATCGTCCCCAATACTGTCAAATCTCGACCCTCTAAAGCGCCGCGCACCTCTTCCATGGTGTAGAAGCGTCCTTCGAGGGCGGATAAGCCAAAGATCAAGACTGCCCCAGCGGCAAAGCCAGCCCCA
>SMDP01000106.1:6663-9714 GCA_012911965.1 Geitlerinema sp. P-1104 | reverse complement strand
TGGCGACTGTCATAGAGGGGTTGGCCAATCCCATCTCCCCCAATGACCTCTTGAGCGCGGTTTTCCAGGAGACGTTCTAACCCCGATAGTTGGCGGCGCAATTCAACCACTTGGGGGTGATCTGGGCGTAGGGTTTGGCTGAGGAGGGCTTGCTGACTTTCAATTTGGTGAATCTGTCCCCGCAGATTATTGACAATGGGATCACGACTCAGAGCCGAAGACGTATAGGCTTCATCCACGGTTAGGCCCAAACGCGCTTCGAGACTCTGCATTTGGGTGGTGACTTCCTCAACTTGTCGTTGCAGTTCGTCCTGACGATTTTGAGCGCCGCGAATGTTGCCCACTAACACCCCGTCACGACCGAGAATCAGGGCGGCTCCCTCAATGCGGTCAAACTGTAATAGCCGTTCCTCAGCCTCCCGTAAATCGGCTTCGACCTCGGGGATGCGATCGTTGAGGGCCGCAATCAGAACATCGAGGCGCGATGTATTGAGCATCCGGCTTTTTTCAACGGACGACTCCATTAGCAATTGCACCACCTGTTTGGCCCGTTCAGGGGTAGCATCTACATAGGAAATGGTAAATATCTGCGGCCCATCACCACCAGGGGTTCGCAGTTGGGCGGAGCGAATTTGCCGAGGATGAACGCCAACCTGTTCGGCAATGCGTTCGGCGACCTGATCATCGATCAGAAACTCCCGGTTAAGGGCCTGTTTCCCCTGTTCTTGGATATTGGGCCCGGTTTGTGACACGGTGACCGGTTCTTGGTTTAGGGCCATCACCCCGGAGGCGTTGTAACTCGGTGGGGGGGGTTCTTCTAAGCCCATGAGTCCAGACACGCCGACGGCTAGGGCGAAGACGGCAAATCCGGCAAATTTATATTTCCCAAAGGCAATGATGTACCGTTTAACGATTGAGGGTGCCACAGTTGATATACCTGCTTGAGTCTTATCTCTAGTGTACGGGGTCAAGCTAATTGGGGCGCGACCGGGGAGTTAGTTTTGATTATTGCCATCACCACTGGGGCCAAAGAGGTTATCGGCGCTATTGGAGAGTTGGTCAAAGAACAACAGAAATCCTAAAACATCCCGGAAGGGTTGGGTGAAGGTATTTAGAAAATTCCCCAACTGAGCAATGAGGTTCCGCCCCACTACGATAACATCTCGATCTTGGAGTAAGGGGTTCTCATCCATGTTGCCCATAATGGCTTCCCGCACATTGTAATATTCTGTTACTGGCTCCCCGGCTTCTTCATCAAAGCGAATCAGGGCCACACGGCCGAGGCGAGCGGTATTGAGGGGAACGCCGGCGACAGCATCGGCCAGACGACTTCCAGCGGGGAGATCTTGCCGTCCGGCTGAGTTTCCGGGGCGGCTAAGGAGGCGCACGACAATCCGTTGTTGGGAGATGCTGGTGCGGGTCATGAGTTCGACATCGTAGCTTTCGCGGTCTTCGGGGCGAATTTCGGGGACGATGATGACATCTCCATCTTCTAGCCCGAGTTGGGGCAGGGGTCGTCCTTCGAGGAGGGGGGTGAATAGATCAACTTCGCGCTCAATGGCGGTTCCGTCGGGAAGACGGCGGCGAATTAGGATGCGTCGTAGGTCGGCGGTGGTTTTGGTTCCTTGGGCGGCGACGAGGGCCCCGTCAACTTCTGGGGCGGGACGGGAGGCGAAGTCATAGTAACCTGGACGCACCACTTCGCCGGTAATGGTGACGGCGATGGGACGAGCCGTGGTGGAAACGAGGGCGGTGCGTTGTAGGATGTCGCGATCGTAGTCGGAGTCAAATTCGCGGGGTCGGGTGGGGACACGAATGACATCTCCATCCCGTAGTCGTACGTCGGGGATGGCTTGTCCGAGGATGAGGGGGGTATGGAGATCGAAGCTTTGGGTGATTTGTTCGCCGTTGTGAAACCGTCGTTCGACGGTGACTTGGCGCAAATCCGCATCCATGGTTACGCCACCGGCGGTGAGCAGGGCTTGCACGAGGGGAGAGTTGGGAGCAATTGGGAAGAAGCCGGGGCGTTCGACTTCGCCGGTGACGGTGATTTGGGATTGGCGCGGTTGGGCCAAAATCACTTGGACGTCGGGGTTGACGACGAATTCATTGAGGGAGGCTTCGAGGAATTGGGCAGCTTCGTCGACGGTGAGTCCTTCGAGATTGACGGTTCCCAGGAGGGGGACAAAGATGGTGCCTTGGAAGGAGAGTTGGGCGGTGGTGCTGAGGTCTTGAAAGGGGGGCTGGACAACGATGGAGATGCCGTCGCCGATGCCGAGGCGGTATTCGTCCCAGGCAATACTATCAATGGGAACTTGCCGCTGGGGTGGACGGCGGGGATCTTGAAGAATGGCGGGGGGGAGTTGTTGGGAGGCGGGAAATTGATCGAGGCGATCGCGCAGCCACCTCTCTAGATAGTTCATAATTTCCAGATGTTCGGTTTCCCGCTGGGTTTCAAATTGCCGCCATTGGGGGGATAGGCGCGGTTGGGGACTCGTCGGCTCTAGGAGGCGACGGTCAGTCTCTGTTTGGGCGATCGCCCTGTGCATTGGCAAGAGCTGAATGGTGACGAGCACGGCACCTGAGAGGATGGCGGTACTCGAACGCCAATGGAGGAGTTGGGGAAAGTGGAACGGGGTCACGGCTCACCTCAGACAATTGAAGTATGACAGACTAAAGTTGTAGATGCCCTGCTTGGTGGGCGCTTGGAGCTTGGGCGCTGTCTTATTGGCTTTGACAGATGTTGAGCTTAGGTAGGCTCGGGTTAGTTAGGGGTTGAGGTGCTGGCAAAGCCTTGTTCTAGGAGAGCGGTATGAACCTGTTGCGCGAAGGATTTTAGGAAAGGACGAACGTCATCGACCTGGCTCAGATGCTCAATGGGTACAATCACAGATACGGCAACCCAAGGTAGGCGACGATTGTGCAGACGGGCTAGGCGATCGCGCCAAAACCAGCGAACTAGGCTGGGGTGGCCGCCATTTTCCCAAGCATACCACTGAGCGATGGCAAAACTGCGTCGTTCGGTCCGGCCTCGGAAATAGCGGGCTTGAA
>SMDP01000106.1:4559-6245 GCA_012911965.1 Geitlerinema sp. P-1104 | reverse complement strand
CGCTTTGGCAAACCAAGCTGATCCCGATAGAGATCTCGAAGAGGTTGCCGTTGGCAGGGATTTATCTACAGTCATAACAGGTGAAGTGTCTAGGCAGTCCGACAGGGCGATCGCCCCCCTCTGTTATAGCAATGTCTTAGCCCGAACTACAAAAAAGGCTAGAGGTTGCTTAACCCCTAGCCTTTCCAATGTTTCAGATGGGCAGAGAGAGACTCGAACTCTCACGGCCGAAGCCGCCACATTTTGAGTGTGGTGCGTCTACCAATTTCGCCATCCGCCCGTTGCGTTGGTTTTGCCACTATAGCAGCTTTGGCCCCATTTTAACAAGTCATAATAATTTTGGCTGCTTGACCAGCGATCGATCTCCCGGGCCCGCAATACGGGGACGGGATGACTCAGTTGTTCCGTTTGTAATTGTTTGAGGGCATCTCCTAGGGCATCATCGCCAATGGCGTCGTAGGAGCGAGCTTGCTCTAGGAAGGCATCTAAGTTGAGCTGGGGAGACAGGGTGGGGGAGCCTCCGGCCAGCTTCATCAGCACCGACATCACCGTGCGGGGATTTTGGGTGGCTAATAAGGCGGCGCGATCGCAGCTAAATTCAGCACAGCGCAACCATTCCAACATTTGCGCCTGAAGACTCTGGGCCACTAAGGTTCCCCAATTGGGCACTTGGCCCACCACGAGAGTAATTAAATTAGCCAAGGTCAAATACACCCCATGCTCACATTTGAGATGGCCCAATTCATGGGCAATGACGGCCTGAGTTTCTTCTGGGGTTAACAGTTCTAGTAAGGAGGTATGCAGGACGACAAAAGCCTGCCGTCCCCGCATGGCAAAGGTATAGGCATTGGGAACTGGGTGTTGACGCACATATAACTGAGGGGCTTCGACATCCAACACTTGAGCGGCTTCGAGGAGCAACTGATGCAGTTCCGGGAGCTGTTTGGGGCCAACCTGCACCCCAGAGGCAATGTTTTCGAGATAAAAGTACTGTTCTCCCAAAGCTCCGAGGAGATTACGAATCAGGATATCGATGCCTGGAATCTGTTTTAAGGCGGTGGTAGCCTGCAAATCAAGGGGATGGCGGAACTGGTCCGATCTTAGCCCCACCAAGAGCGTTTTGGAGAAAGACATGATAACTCAACCTAGAGAACAATAGAGAACGGCGACGAACCCCCTCTATTATAGATGTCCTCTCTTCTCGGTTGACTGGGTGCGACTTGTTGGTGCGACTTGTTGCGACTTGGGGGAGGACAAAAACAGCGAGCCAGTGCCTGACTCACTGTTTGCCGGGAGATTCACTGGCGAGATTAGATAGATTGCTCGCTGCTAACGGGGACTCGTTCCACGCGAGCGCCGAGGGTTTGCAGTTTTCCGGCTAAGTTCTCATAGCCGCGATCGAGATGTCGTAACTCTTGCACCACGGTTTTACCTTCAGCGGCTAGGCCGGCTAACACGAGGGCGGCGGAGGCTCGTAAGTCTGTGGCAACCACGGGGGCCCCGGAGAGCATGGGAACGCCACGAACGACCGCAATATTGCCCTTGACGCGAATATCAGCCCCCATCCGTTGTAATTCTGCTACATGACGTAGGCGGTTTTCAAAGACCGTTTCGGTGATCACGCTGCTGCCCTGACTGAGGGTAAGCAGGGCCATGAACTGGGCCTGCATATCGGTGGGGAAGCCA
>SMDP01000106.1:0-4403 GCA_012911965.1 Geitlerinema sp. P-1104 | reverse complement strand
GATTGGGTGATGGCCCCAGCGACGAGGAAGGTTCCGGCTTCGATGCGATCGGGAACGATGCTGTAGTCAGCGGTATGGAGTTTCGGAACGCCGCTGATGTGGATGGTTTTCGTGCCGGCCCCCTTAATTTTGGCACCCATGGCACGGCAGAAGTTGGCTAAATCAATGACTTCGGGTTCCTGGGCGGCGTTATCGAGGATGGTTTCCCCTTCGGCTAGGGTGGCGGCCATCATGAGGGTTTCCGTGGCGCCGACGCTGGGATAGTCGAGATAGATTTTAGCCCCTTGGAGTCGTTTTCGTCCGCCGGTGATGCAGGCCCGGACAACGCCATGTTGAATCTGCACGTCGGCACCGAGGGCCTGTAGGCCACGAACATGGAGATCGACAGGACGAGCGCCGATGGCACAACCACCGGGAAGAGGAACATTCGCCACTCCCAGACGGGCGAGCAGGGGGCCAATGACGAAGAAGCTGGCCCGCAGTTGGCTCACCAGTTCATAGGGGGCTTGGGATTGACCAATGTGGCTGGCATCGATGTCCATGACATCTCCGTCACGGTGAAGTTTGATGCCGAGGGCGCTGACGATTTGGGCCATGCGGGCAATATCGACTAAACCTGGGACGTTACGAAGCCGACAGGTCTCGGGACAGAGTAGGGCCCCGGCAATGAGTGCTAGGGCAGCGTTTTTGGCGCCACTAATGGTCACGTCTCCAGAGAGAGGCTGCCGTCCCCAGATATGCAGAACGGACTCGTTCACCTCTGTGGCGAGGGTCTGTTCTAAGGTTGTGCTTCTCATAGGGGGTTGTGCCGTGTTGATAGAGTGGGTCGGGGAATTGGGGGAACGGAGTTCCTTGGGGTCAAAAGAGCGATTGATAGGTCTGTCCTCCAGAACGACAGTCTCAGCTCAGTAGAGATGAACGTTTGGTTTTGATTTTACCCAAAACCCAGAAATTTACGTTTCAGTTCCCTAAATTAGCTCAAGAAAGGTTGAAATATAGATTCTGGCTGGGCATGATGCACCCTTAAGGACGATCGCAAAGTGATCGCTGGCTAATTTTAGGCATTAGCGTTACATGATTGCAGCCTATTTGTCAAACCCTTGTCAAGTGATTGACATTCCCCTGACATGAGCAAAGGACAACCCATGTCGGGTGAGGGAGTGCCGGAGATACGAGGGTCATCCGGCTAGAACTTGGGGGTTGAAGTCCTCGTGCAGCAGTTGTTCGGCTCGCTGGGTGTCTAGGGGACGGGAGAACCAATAGCCTTGCCCATAATTGCAGCCAATATCTTGTAGATACTTGAGTTGTTGGGGGTTTTCGATGCCTTCAGCAATGGTACGGATTTTTAAGTGTTGGGCAAGATTGACGATGGCTGGGGCAATGGGGGGCCGGCCATCGCCGTCGAAGAGCCGTTCAACGAAGGAGCGATCGAGTTTGATGATCTCAATCGGGAATCGGTGTAGATAGTTCAGGGAACAGTAGCCGGTACCAAAGTCGTCAAGGCATAAGACCACGTTACGGTCTTGGATTTCTTGAAGTAGGACAATGGCACTATCTACATCTTCCATCAGGGCGGTTTCGGTGATTTCTAGTTTTAGGGTTCGTCCATCGAGTTGAGTATCGACGAGGAGGGTATCTAATTCACGGATGAAGGCTTGAGAGAGTTGTTTCCCGGAGAGATTGATACTCATCGAGAGGCGATCGCAGCCGGGGATAGTCTGTTGCCAATGTCGCAGTTGAGAGCCGGCGGTGTGCAACACCCAGGCCCCGAGAGCTGGGATGGAGCCACTTTCTTCAGCAATGGGAATAAACTCGGAGGGTGAGATAGTACCATAGTGGCTATGTTGCCAACGGACTAAGGCTTCAAAACCGCTGACTTTTAGGCGGTCTAGGCAAACGATGGGCTGATAGACGACCGTTAATTCGTTGCGGTCTATGGCCCCTCGTAGGTCTGTTTCTAGCTGTAGCCGTCGCAGAGTCTCACTCCGCATGGTGCGATCGAACACCACATAGCCTTCGCTGGGTTTCTGCTTTTTCGCCCGATATAGGGCAATGTCGGCATCTTGTAACAAATCTTGAGGTTGACGGTGGCCGGGATCAGCGGGAGCAATGCCAATGCTGACTTGGGTAAAGATGCGGTGATTTTCAACGGGGAGGGGATCTCGTAGGGACTGTTGCAGACGCTGGGCCAGTTCGATGGCGTCTTGCAAGTCTTGGGTGTTTTCCATGAGGATGGTGAACTCATCGCCCCCGAGACGAGCGAGGGTATCACCTGGCCGCAAGCACAGTTCTAAGCGTTGGGCAATTTCGAGGAGAAGGCGATCGCCGATGACATGGCCGAGGCTATCGTTTACTCCTTTAAAGTTATCTAAATCTAAAAATAGAACGGCGAATCGATAGTCTTGATGACGGCGCGATCGCCGTAAACTGCGTTCGAGTTGTGAGAGGAACCAACCCCGATTCCACAAGCCTGTTAGTTCATCATGGGAGGCATTGTACCGGAGTCGTTGTTCGGTGCGCTTGCGCTCGGTGATATCGACGACAGAGCCTTCATAATAGAGCAGGACTCCATTGTCATCACGGACGGCTCGGGCATCTTCAGAAATCCAAACTACGGAACCATCACGACGATAGACTTCTGCCTCAAAGCCGGAGACAACTTTTTGGGTTTGTAGCAGTCGTAGCAGTTTTGCGCGACGACTCGAATCAACATAGAGTTGACGGTCAATGTTGTCGAGTTGGCGAATTAAGTGTTGTGGAGAATCGTAACCCAGGATCGTTGCTAACGCCGGATTAGCACTGAGATAATAGCCTTCAGGAGAGATTTGAAAAATACCTTCGATCGCGTTTTCAAAGATACTACGATACTTAGCTTCGGCGGTGGCGAGGGCCTCGATAGTACGTTGGCGATCGGTAATATCATTGCCAATGCCGAGGATAAACTCACAGGCGCCACTCGGACCTTGACGGACGGCGCGACCATGCCAGGCTACCCAGAGAATCCGTCCATCGCGGCTGAGGACGGAGTTTTCGGTATGAACCATATCCACAACATCAACCAGGCCTTGGAATACCTCTTGCACACGGGCGCGATCGCCAGGGGGGACAAAATTGGAGAGGTAGTCTCGTCCCAAGACATCCTCACGACGATATCCCAGAGCCTTGAGCATCGACTCGTTCATCCGCAACACTTCCCCTTTCGGGGAGATGGCCACCACAAAGGCAGGATTAGCTTCGATGAGGGTGTGATTAAACAGCCGTTCGCGATCGAGGGCAAACTCCACAGCCGTGCGATCGCGCCGAGGCCGACGCACCCACCGATAAAGACGGTGCAAAAACAACAACACCGTAGTTATGAACATACTCATCAAGGCTGCCAACGTGGGAAAGATCCAGGTTTCTAGGTGAATTTGACTTGCTTGCAGCCATGGCAACGGTTGTGAGTCTGACAGATAGTGTTGTAGGAGACGTTGTCCGTGCCAGATCGCGAGGACAATTGGGACAGTCACCACTGCAACTCTCGCTGTCGTCAGCCTGGGATGATTTTGGTTATAGTCTTCGGCTGTCATAACTGCTGAGCGTCAAATCAAGTACCCGTCCTATCACCGTGAAGTCATTGGCTGGTGGTGTCACTCCCAGGTTAAAACGGGTCTGACCGATTTGGATGTTGTTTGAGACACAAAAGCCGGAAAGGAAATTAGGGTAAGCTGGGGGATCTGAGTTCATCTTCGCCGATTTACCGGTCGCCTGACGAGAGAGATGTAGGTTACCCCTAATCGAGTGATGCAGATAACAAGGGACAGGGCTGGGATTTTTTGTAAGTGTATCACCATTTTCTCGTAACCGATTGAGGGGCGACTCCCCATGGGAACTTTTTGAGATGACTCAACGACTTGTTATCATGTCCAAGGTTTTGGGGCTGTGGCTCAGATGGATAGAGCAAGCGCCTCCTAAGCGCTAGGTCGCGGGTTCGAATCCCGCCAGTCCCGTTTCTCAAAGGAATTAGTCTCCGTAGACTGGGTTGGGCAGGGAAGAGATTGCTATAGACTAGAGGTCTCTACCCTATCTGGTCCTTGGGTTATGGTTCGCAGCTTTGATCTGATTGTTTTTGGTGATGAAGTTCCCGGTGTTTTAGCGTTGGTGACGGCAGCTCGTGAGTTGCGCCAGCGGACGGGGACTTGGCCGCGATCGCTCCTCATGCTCAAAGGACCGGCAACAGAACCGATTGGAGGCCATCTAGTCCGAGGAGGACTCTCCTATCTCGATCGCAGTGGCATCCCCATTGATCTGCGCCAACGTCATGGCTTGAAGACATTTGGCGATCCTCCCGCCATTTATCAAGAATTTCTGACACGCGCTCAGGTGGATTTCATCGCCCTCGACCCCCAGCGGGCCAATCAGGC
>SMDP01000105.1:5484-15305 GCA_012911965.1 Geitlerinema sp. P-1104 | reverse complement strand
AAAGCAGCTACAGCTTCATCATTTCCCGCCAGTTCCCCGAGGTTGAAGGACCCCGATTCCACGAGACTGGCGATAATCGCTCCCGCACAGACGGTATCCTCTAGGGAGTAACTCCCTTGCCAGCCTGAACCGACCAAATAGACCGTTTCCGGTTGCTTCTCGGCCAAAAACTCCACCACCGCCCGGCGATTCACCAAGGCCGCCGTCAGCAGGATTGGCGCCGCTTCCACCCGTTGCAGGGCGCGAGTTCCGTTGGTGGTACTTAGGAACAGACGACATCCCAAAACGCGATCGCGCTCATACTCCAGGGGAGAGTTGCCAAAATCGCAGCCCTCCACCTTCGCACCGCCTCGTTCCCCAGCCCGTAGGCGTTTCGAGGGGTCCCAGCTTTCGCTGACGGCCATGAGTTTATCAATATCGCTAAAGGCTTGCACCGCCTCCGCCCCAGCAGCGAGAACCGTGGCGATGGTGGTCGTGGCGCGCAGAACATCGATGGCCACCGCACAGGCGGGAGTTGGCTCGATAGGGGTAAGTTCGGGAGTGTGATAACAGTAAACCTTCACAGCAGTTGGGGGCAATTTGGCATCAACAACGCCCTTCATCCTATCAGGATGCGCTCATCCCATTGACCCTCATCACTCCCCCAGCAACAGCCGCGCCTGTGAGCTGTTTTGGGTCTTTTAATCTCCTAAGGAGGGCAATTTTCACTTAAACTTCTATAGTGTAACAAGTCCTTAAGGAACCCTTGGCGAGAGAGGGAACCCTCAGCGGGGTTACCCATTCCTATCTGCGCCTCGCCTGCCTATGTTAGTCAAAGCATCTCCGAAACCCTTACGTTGGCAACGCACCCGAACCTCCCTCTTCGGCCGTCAGGTGGAAATTTTTGCCGCCACCGGGAAGCTGTTGTGGTTTCTCGGGTGCGATCGCCTGCGCGGGAAACGGGACTCGAAACATCGTCAACGTCGCGCTGACTGGTTGGTAAACACCCTTCTCGATTTGGGGCCAACCTTTATCAAAATTGGGCAAGCCCTCTCAACACGGGGGGATTTACTCCCCCTCGAATATATCCGGGCCCTGTCCCAACTCCAGGATAAAGTGCCTCCCTTCTCCTCTGACGAGGCGATCGCCCTCATCGAACGGGAACTCAAAAACTCCCTCCATAGCCTCTATCGGGACTTCGACTATCATCCCCTCGCCGCCGCCAGTCTCGGACAAGTCCATAAAGCCCGTCTCCACACCGGAGAGGAAGTGGTGGTGAAAGTCCAACGCCCCGGCTTAGAAAAACTCTTCAACCTCGATTTCCAAGTCCTCTACCAACAGGTGATCTTGGCCGAACGCCTCTTTCACTGGACTCGCAAGTACGACCTAGAATCCATCTATAACGAATTTCGGACTTATATTTACGAAGAAATTGACTATATTCATGAAGGCAAAAATGCCGAACGGTTTCGGGAAAACTTTAGTGACTCCGAGACAATTTTAGTGCCAAAAGTCTATTGGCGCTATACCACATCAAAAGTCCTGACCCTTGAATATCTGCCTGGCATTAAAATCAACGACAAAGAAACCTTAGAATCAATTGGGATTAACGTCCGAGAACTCAATACCATGGGCATTGGTTGCTATCTCAAGCAACTCCTAATTGATGGTTTTTTTCATACTGACCCCCATCCAGGAAATATGGCAGTTACCCCCGAGGGACAGATTATTTTTTATGACTTCGGCATGATGTCAGAGATTAACTCCCTCAATCAAGCCGAAATGACCCGCAGTTTCTTCGCCGTCCTGCGCAAAGACACCGATGAAGTTCTCGAAACCCTAATGGCCATGGGGTTAGTCGAAGAACTGCAAGATATGACCCCCGTGCGTAACTTAGTCCAATTTGCCTTAGACCGCTTTCGCGATCGCCCCATTGAATTTCAGGAATTTGGGGCATTAAAACGGGAACTCTACGCCATGTTTGAACAGCAGCCATTCCGACTTCCCGCCCAAATGACCTTTGTCCTTAAAGCCCTAGGAACCCTCGATGGAATTGCCAGAACCTTAGATAATCAATATAGCTTAATTGGCTGTGCTAAGCCCTTTGTTAAGACCTTAGTCGTCGAAAACCAAAGTGGTCGCGGACAAGTGTTTGGAGAACTCACCCGTCAAGCCAAAGGCTTTATCAATCAGCGGTTCAACCGTCCCAGTCCCGCCGAAGTCCTCATCCGAGACCTCGAAGGACGACTCGAACGAGGTGAATTTCAATTTCGCACCAACTCCCCAGAAATTGAGCGACAAATGCAGCGCATTCAGTTAATGTTAACGGTGTTAGTGTATGCCTGCATCACAGGGTTTTCTGTACTATCGGGAGCTGTTTTCATCTCAGGAACCTATCCAATCGCCGCCTTTATTGCCTTTGGTATCTCAGGATTATCAGGCTTCTTTTTCCTAAAAGCTCTGCTAATTTTTATCATCCGAGACCGCTTTTAGAAGAGGGCGACCATAAAGGTACGCCCCTATGTCTTTTTGGGGCTGCCGGAAGAGGGCGACCATAAAGGTACGCCCCTACCTCGTTTCTGTTCCCTGTTCCCTGTTCCCTAACTATTCAACTCCCAAATCGAACGAGTATAATCCGACGCCACAATCATCGAACCAATCCCCGAATCCGTGAAGATTTCCAAGAGTAACGCATGGGGGATGCGACCATCCAAAATATGGGCTGCCCCTACCCCTTGGGCCAGCGATCGCACACAACAATTGACCTTGGGAATCATGCCCCCAGCCACAATTCCATCCTCAATCAACTGGCGGGCTTCCTGAATGTTCAAACTGTAAATCAAGGTACTGGGATCGTGATAATCCTTGAGAATCCCAGCCGTATCCGTCAACAGAATCAGTTTTTCTGCCCCCAGGGCCGCCGCAATCTCACCGGCCACCGTATCGGCATTGACATTGTACGCCTGGCCCGTCTCATCCGCCGCCACACTAGACACCACCGGAACATAGCCACTTTCGACTAGGGACTCAATCACCGACGGATTCACCGAGGCGACTTCTCCGACAAAACCAATCCCCTCTTTGCCCTGGGGACGGGCCTGAATCAGACTACCATCCTTGCCGCAGAGTCCCACCGCTTGACCGCCAGCGGCATTAATTAGGCCAACGAGTTCCTTATTGACTCGTCCCACCAAGACCATTTCCACCACATCCATCGTGGCGGCATCCGTCACCCGCAAGCCATCCTTAAATTGTGGTTCGATATTCAGTTTTTCTAGCCAGGTGTTGATTTCTGGGCCGCCACCATGAACCACAACCGGCCGTAACCCCACACAGGAGAGGAACACCACATCCCGAACCACCTGATCCTTCAGTTGGGAATCCTTCATGGCCGCCCCGCCATACTTAATCACCACGGTACGTCCGGCGAACTGCTGGATATAGGGGAGGGCTTCACTGAGAACCTTAACTCGGGTTGCGTCGCTGTCTTTGAGGTCTTTACGTTCGTTGGCCATGTTGAAAAGTAGAAAACAGAGAACAAATCGGGGGATAACCCACCCCTAACCCCTCCTGGGAGGGGAAGTGGCGCGCCCAAAAAACTGGAACCGTTAATAGTTAACCCCTAAGGGTATCGGGCAAACGGTTAATGGTGAACAGTTATGGGAAAGATCAGCCGAGATTGGGCGGAACAACCCGTAACATTTCGTTGCCACCCCGCTGAAACTCGTAGGGGACTGGTTCCACCGTCAGATGATAGCCCGCTTGGGGGAGTTGTTCGAGAATTGGGGTCAGATGGGGGGAGATATCACCGGCGAAGTTGGTCACAATCGGGAAAATTCGCACCTCTCGGGCAACGCGGGCCAATTCTTGGATGGCCTTGAGGTGAACGTCTAGGTTTAGCTGTTGGGAATAGCTAAATAACAGATGGCCACAGAGGGCCAGGTCAAATTGACCTGTCTCGAAGGGGAGTTCCGGTAGCGTCTGGGTTAGATAGCGTTTTTGCTGGATTCCTTGGGGGAAATCCTCTAAAAAGCGATCCATGGTGGCCAGGCGTACTTCCCCCAGATGATGGGGGCTGGTGAGCTGATTCCAAACAAAGCGATCGCGGTTATCTTCCAGGGCAGCGATAATTTTGGGATAGGTATCCTGAATCCGTTGCTGAATCTCCTCAACGGAGAACTGATAGATGGGATCACAGGAGATCACCGAGGTTCCCTGGGCCGTGGCTTCGGCGTTGAAACTGGAGGGGCCGCCAGCACAGTCGAGAATCGAGGCCTCCAAATCCCGGTCTGTGAGGGCGAACATCTGGCGGTAGTCGGCCAGCGATCGCCCCCAGGGAACAACTTGTTTAAGAGTTAGTCCCATGAGTCCTCCGGTTGGCTGGTCCGGGTTTTCAGGACTTGGGGAATGGCGGCAATAATGCGATCGCTCACCGATTCCGGGCTATCCCCGCCGTTCACCTGAATGCGTAAATCCGCCTGTTCATAGCGCGATCGCCGTTCGTCTAAAAGTCGCTGAAGGGTTTGCAGCGGATCGCCGGTTTGCAAGAGAGGACGACTCTGATCACGCTGGAGTCGTTCCACTAACACCTCTGGCGCCACATCCAACCAAACCACTAAGCCATAACGCAGGAAACTCCAGTTACTTAACTCCACCACAATTCCGCCCCCTGTCGAGATAACGGAACGCTGGTAAGCCGACAGTTGTGAGAGGACTTGAGATTCCAGTTGTCGGAAGCTGGCTTCCCCCTCCTGGGCGAAAATCTCACGTACTGACTGTCCTGCAACCTGTTCAATCAGGCTGTCTGTATCAAAATAACGATAGTGAATCTGACGAGCGAGGTGGGTTCCGGTGGTACTTTTCCCGGAACCCATCATCCCGACGAGATAGATATTCAGTCCTTGTAGAAGGTCTTTCGGGGACATGGATCGCTTGGGACAGTGCGTTGTGCGCCCTCTAGTTTATCCGGCTTTGGTAACCGGGAAAAGCCAGACCCTCAGGGGCGATCGTTCCTCCTGAACCCTCATCTCCGAAGTCTCAGTCTATGATAGGGAAAACATAAAACCTTTTTTAAGATTACTAGCTTCACACCTGAAACCTTCAGCATAGATATCAATGACTGGGCAATTCGCGTTAACGGATCGACAACAACAGATTCTCTGGGCGACCGTCCGTCACTACATTGCGACGGCGGAACCGGTCGGCTCAAAATCCCTGGTGGATGACTATAACTTAAGTGTCAGTTCTGCCACGATTCGCTCAGGGATGGGACTTCTGGAAAAAGCCGGAATGTTATATCAACCCCACACCTCCGCCGGCCGGGTTCCGTCAGACTTCGGCTATCGGGTCTATGTGGACTACCTCATGACTCCCTCCGACACCCTCGCGGATCAGGCCCAACGGCTGTTTACAGAACGCCTCAATTGGGAAACCTGGAGTCTGGAGGCGGTGTTACGGGGGGCTGCACAAATTCTCTCGACCCTCAGTGGTTACATTACCCTCATCTCCCTCCCGCAACTGCACACCGCCAGTTTGCGCCATTTGCAACTGTTACAAGTGGACCCCGGTCAGGTGATGCTGATTGTGGTGACCGATGCCTATCAAACGCAATCGATGTTGATGAGTGTCCCCAGTCCCGATGATGACGGGGAGGATGGCCTCGATCCCGAAATTCTCGATCGCGAATTACAAATCCTCTCCAACTTCCTCAACAGCCAATTACGAGGGAAAACCATCGCCGACTTAGCGGCGTTGGATTGGGGAGAACTCGATCGCCAATTCCAACGCTATGCCGACAGTCTCAAAACCCTGTTTGTGGATTTGGCCCAACGCCTCGAACAGCCACTGATCAGTCCCATGGCCATCAGTGGCTTAGCGGAAGTGCTACGTCAGCCGGAGTTTACGGAACTGCAACAGATTCAGTCTCTGGTGCAACTGTTGGAGGAAGAACAGGAACAACTGTTTCCCCTGATGTTTGAACCCTCAGAACGACTGGGGGGCGATCGCCGAGTCAATGTCCGCATTGGTGCCGAGAATCCCCTCGAACCGATCCGATCCTGCACCCTCGTCTCAGCCACCTATCGCCGAGGATCTCAAGCCGTCGGAAGTCTCAGCCTCCTCGGCCCCACCCGCATGACCTACGACGGGGCCATCACCATGGTTCAAGCCGCCGCCGACTACCTCTCCCACCAACTCAGTCTCATGGACAGTTAAAGAAAAAGCCGCAGCTAGTTTGGCTATCCCCTGTTCCCTGTTCCCTATTCCCTGTTCCCTATCCCCTGTTCCCTGTTCCCTGTTCCCTGTTCCCCGTTCCCTATTCCCTAAGCCAAATACGTATAGCTACGCAAACTCTCCTCATAATTTTGCAAAAGCCACTGAGACTCCTCAATGGAGATTTTGCCGCTTTGTAACGCCGTTTCAGTGGCTTTGCGGATATTCTCTAACAAGTCCTTTCCGTTGTACTCCACATATTCCAAAACCTCCGTCATCGTATCTCCCTTCACCAGATGTTCGATTTCGTAGCCATTGGGGGTCAGGTGGATATGAACGGCGTTAGTGTCGCCAAAGAGGTTATGGAGATTTCCCATAATTTCTTGGTAGGCCCCCACGAGGAACATCCCGAGATAATAGGGTTCTTCGGGTTTGAGGGAATGCAGTTCCAGGATGGATTTGGTTTGTAGGCGATCGATAAAGCGATCGATTTTCCCGTCACTGTCGCAGGTAAGATCGGCGAGGGTTCCTCGTAAACTGGGTTCCTCGTTGAGACGGTGAATGGGGAGAATGGGAAATAATTGCTCGATCGCCCAACTGTCGGGTGCAGACCGGAAAATGGAGAGATTGGCGTAGTAAATCGAGGCCAGGGTTTTTTCGAGAACTTCTAGTTCCGTGGGAACATCCGCTTGTTGGCGCACGATGTCATAGATTTTACGACAACAGGCCCAGTAGAGTTGTTCAGCTTTGGCCCGTTCGGTGAGGCTGAGATAGCCAAAACTGAAGATACTGGTGGCTTCATCTTTGAATTGAACGGCATCGTGATAGGCTTCCTGGTACGTCTCCGGGGTGATGGAGTCATAGGTTTCTCGCAGGTTGCGTAAAATCAGATGTTCTTTGTCGGGGCCCACTTCTGGAATCCCCGAGGGTGCGTCACTGCTTCCTAAGACATTGAAGATGAGGAGGGAGTGGTGAGAGGCGATGGCCCGGCCACTCTCGCTGATTAGGGTGGGGACTGCTTGCTGTTTCTCGTCGCAGGCCTCTTTGACTTCCGCCACGATGTCATTGGCGTAGTTCTGCATATTGTAGTTTTTGGAGGCGTAGAAGTTGGTTTTGGACCCGTCGTAATCCACCCCTAAACCGCCACCAACATCGAGATAATTCATATTGGCGCCGAGTTGGGCCAATTCGACGTAGATTTGGCTGGCTTCTCGGATTCCGTCTTTAATGGCGCTAATGCAGGAGATTTGGGAACCGATGTGATAGTGCAGGAGTTGGAGGCTATCGAGAAGATTGGCCTGGCGTAGTTGATCGACAGCGGTGATGATTTCCGGGATGGTGAGGCCGAACTTGGCGCGATCGCCACTCGATCCTCCCCAGCGGCCAATCCCTTTTGCACTGAGTTTAGCGCGAACCCCCACGACGGGTTTAATTCCCAACTGTTGGCTAACAGAAATGACTAACGCCACTTCTTCGGGTTGTTCGAGGACGATAATCGGCTGTTGGCCCAAGCGTGTGGCTAACATAGCGGTTTCGATATAGCCGCGATCTTTGTAGCCGTTACAGATGAGTAAGGGACCGGGAGTTTTGAGGCTGGCTAAGGCGATGAGGAGTTCCGGTTTAGAACCGGCTTCTAAGCCGAAGTGATAGGGTTCCCCGAAACGTACTAAGTCTTCGATGATGTGGCGTTGCTGGTTGCACTTGACGGGGAAGACTCCTCGATAGACTCCAGGATAGTTGTAGCGGGCGATCGCCTTGGCGAAGCAGGCGTTCAGCCGTTCGATGCGGTCTTCGAGGATATCGCTAAAACGCAGCAGTAGAGGGAGTTCCAGGTTGCGTTTTTTCAGGGCTTCGACCAGTTCATAGAGATCTAGAGAACCGCCGCGATCGCCCTGAGGAGAGACGGTGATATGACCGGCGGAGTTAATCCCGAAATAGGGATCCCCCCAACCTCGGATGCGATAGAGTTCCTCGCTATCTTCAATCGTCCAAGAGGATGCTGACTGGGTTTGGGGACTGGTCCCATTTTGCACAACGCCTTCACTCATGGGGGATGTGGCTGAATCAACCATGGGGATTACTCTCCTGACAGGGGTCACTGAGTCCACAGTTTATCGCAGTTGTCTGGGGAGTTGGGGGCTGAGTCCAACCATCTCAGTGGGGGTCTGGGGGGCGATCGCTCAAAAATCCGTGATTTCACTGATGTTTTTAAAGAATTTATGAGTCAAGTGATTTTGGTTTTTAAGTGTAGGTGAAATTTCTTAATACGGACATCAACTAAATGCTTGAAACGTAAGATAAACAGTATTTATCTGTATTTTGAACCCAAAATACCTCTAGAATCAATAAGACAAAATAATCACATCAAACTCCGGACATTTTTCGTAAAAGCCTGTAACTGTAAACCAGAGAGAAGCATAATTCCTAAGTTCAACCTAGTTTTTCGATCCAGCATCTAACCTTCCAGCACTTCATGTACTGTTCACACCTTGCGATAAATTACCATGCTAGATCTAAATGCTTTTGCCGTTGTCAGTCTTGATAACACCACCAGTGAATTTATGGGGAATGGAGAAAACCAAATCATTGTGGGTGGCATCGGTCATGACACAATTTTTGCAGGAGGGGGTAACAATTTGGTGTTTGGTGGAGTCGGAGAAGATGTTATTCACGGCGGTTCTGGTGATGATAGCCTCTATGGCGGACAAGGTGACGACCTAATCATTGTCAATGATGGAGATAATCTCCTGAGCGGAGATTTCGGCAATGACAGCCTCTATGGTGGCAGCGGCAACGATACGATGATCGGCGGTGCTGGGGAGAATGTCCTGTTTGCTAGAGAGGGTGATAATATCCTCTTTGGGAATCAGGGAAATGATCATCTTTATAGTGGCAATGGCAATGATTCGATTTATGGTGGACGTGGAAATGATGTCATTATTGCTGAGATGGGGAATAACCTGCTCAGTGGTGATTTAGGCGATGATTCTATCTATGGTGGATCGGGCGATGACACCATTTATGGTGGAGATGGAAATAACTATATTTCTGGGAGGCGGGGCAATAATTTAATTTTTGGCAATTCAGGCAATGATACGGTTTTCGCTGGAACCGGGAACGATACTATTTTTGGCGGAAATGGTAATAATTTCCTGATGGGGGGTCTCGGAGATGACCTGATTTACGGTGAAATGGGAGATGATACCCTCTATGGGGGTCGGGGTCAGAATACCCTTCATGGCGGACAGGGACGAGATGTGTTTGTTCTGACGCCTAACACTGGGGGAATGGACGCTTCACTGGCTGATGTGATTGCGGATTACACCCTCAATGAAGATTCTCTGTTTTTGATGGGGGGATTACATGGCGATCGCTTAGAATTTTTGGCGGGTGATGGGGAGTTTGCTGGAGATACGGTGATTCGCGATCGCGAAACGGGAGAGTATCTCGCCATCCTCAAGCACATCACAACTCCCTTAGAGATTGAGATGGCTAGTGATTTGGATGATCCCAATATGGAGAGTGGAGTGGGTGATGAGCTTGAGTTGGATGAGATAGTGTCTGATTCTTCACCTGATGATGTGGCTGATGATTCTCAAGAACCTCCAGTAACGGAAGAAGAGCCTATTGAA
>SMDP01000105.1:0-5094 GCA_012911965.1 Geitlerinema sp. P-1104 | reverse complement strand
AACACCGATGAAGCCACCATCGCCGCATCCAACGCACAACGGCTAACCCTGGGAAGTCAAACCATTTATATTGGCTATTGGCAAGAAAGTGGCATCAATCAAGACCCCATTATTGCTAGTTTTGATAGCGAAAACTCCGAGAATAACTGGGTTCGTACCGATTATGAGTCCACCGGAGCCGATGGACGAGGCTATGGACTCTTCTGGGATGGAAGCAATCTCTACGCAACCTTCAGTACCGATGGAACCCAGGGAAGTCGCGAGGACGACTGGCGACGAGCCACAGGAGATGTCACTCAGAACTGGTTACGGAGTTACGGACAGGGTGGTGGACGGAAAGTGGGAGTTTTAGGTCGCATTGACCCCGCGACTGGAGAACTCCTCGATGCCGCGTTTCTCTCAGCCGTATTAGAGAGTGGCGATAGCAACAGCCTAGAGATTACCGATATCACTACTAATGAAGCAGGAAATCTGGTCGTGAGTGCAAAGGCCTGGTTTGGACCTCGGAATCCTAATGGTTCTCGGATGACTCCTGTGGATACCAGCTCCGGCTCTCCCTTTGACTACACTGTTGAGATTACACCCGATTTGAATACTGTCATCAGGACTTCAGCCGTGGGTTGGGAATAGGCGCTACACTGCCATCGAGCCTCTATGGCGGTGCATCTACGTTCCTAATTTAGCGCAAATTCTCATGCTTTCCTTTGATCTCAACAGCCTGACCCTTGTCACCCTCGATGATACGGATAATCGCTTCATCGGTAATTCTGAGAGTCAACTGATTCTCGGTGCGGCGGGAAATGACACCATCGCCGGAGTGGGTGGAAATAACTGGATTTTTGGCGGTCCCGGCCAGGATCTGATTGAAGCGGGTGAGGGCCAGGACGCTATCTACGGCGGACAAGGAAATGACATCCTCATCGCCAAACGCGGCGACAATCTACTCAGTGGAGATTTTGGCGATGATACCCTGTTTGGCGGTGAGGGAGACGATACCCTTGTGGGTGGTGCGGATGATGATCTGATTCAAGGTCGCCAGGGTCAGAATTTCCTGTTTGGCAATGAGGGGAATGATACGCTCTATGCTGGGTCTGGAGAGGATAGCCTCTATGGTGGCCAGGGGGATGATTGGCTCCTGGCGCGCGAGGGAAATAATCTGCTGAGTGGCGATCGCGGTAATGATACCCTCTACAGTGGCTCGGGGTCGGATACTCTCATCGGCGGTGAGGGAGCGAATACCTTTGTTCTTACGCCGGGAATGGGGAACTCGGAACTGGCCCAGGCGGATCTGATTTTGGACTATACCCCCAATCAGGATTCCTTAGTTTTGTTTGAGGGATTGACGGAAGATCGCCTAGAGTTTTTGGCGGGAGAGGGTGAGTTTGCTGGGGATACGGTGATTCGCGATCGCACCAGTGGCGACTTTCTCGCCATTCTCCGCAATATCAGCGATCCGGTGGTACAACTGGACATCAACAGCGATGCAGAAGAACCGGATTTACTCGGTTTCGACTTTGATCTCGATGAGGACTTCGATCTGGGATTCGGGGATGACGACCTCCCCGATGATGAGTTTGCACCGCTTCCGGCTGCAATTAGTTCCACTGCTGTTCAATTTACCCCCAACAGCGACGAAGCCACCATCGCTGCATCCGATGCGCAACGGCTAACTCTGGGAAGTCAAACCATTTATATCGGATTCTGGCAGGAAAGTGGCATCAATCAAGATCCCATTATTGCTAGTTTTGACAGCGAAAACCCCGAGAATAACTGGGTTCGTACCGATTATGAGTCCACCGGCGCCGATGGACGGGGTCAGGGACTGTTCTGGGATGGAACTAACCTTTATGGGGTCTTTAGCACCGATGGAACTCAAGGAAGTCCCAGTGAAGATTGGCGACGGGCCACGGGAGATGTTACCCAGAACTGGTTACGCAGTTATGGCGCCGGGGGTGGCGCGAAAGTAGGGGTGTTAGGTCGCATTGACCCCGCGACTGGGGAACTTCTCGATGCAGCCTTCCTCTCAGCGGTGTTAACCAATGGGAACAGCAACACTCTGACGATTACAGACATCACCACCAATGAGGCGGGAAATCTTGTGGTGAGTGCGCAGTCCTTTTTTGGCCCCCGTAATCCTGATGGCTCCCGCATGACTCAAGTGGATACCAGTCTCAGTTCCCCCTTTGATTACACTGTCGAGATTACCCCTGACCTGAATACTGTCATCAGTACCTCAGCCGTGGGGTGGGCCTGAGGCCATTGAGAATAATGGCTCAACCAAGACCCCTAGACGATGTTTGGATAGTTTAGGGGTCGTTGGCGATCGCCGAGTTGGCGAGGCCTTGTAGAGTCTGTAACGCATCCTCATCATCCCCACCGACTCCTTTGAGTGCAATCCGATAGCGAATTCCCTCTTGTGACCATTCGATCACAGGAGGGGAACAGGATGCACCACACATCATGGGGTTAAAGTTTCCAGTGATTCCCTCGGCCAGGGAGACCGTCTCTTCAAATTCCTCGCCAACGCCATAATAATCCGCATCCGTTGTACGTCTGGCGGCGAAGAACCCGTAGGAACAGGCTGTGGCTCCCCGACAGTTGGGGGCCAGGGATAAATAAATTTGGTAACTCTCTTCCGTGGCTTCAGCTTCTACGTAAAGCGGTGTCCGGTCATCTTCATGAATGGGAACGTAACTCGGAAGACGAATGGGAATCTCCGTTGTTGAGCGGACCTGGGGGAGAACCTCTGTAAATAAGGCGGCCGGCTCCGCTGTCTCTTCAACCGCCGCGATCTCCCCAGAACCCTTCTCCCCAGAACCCTTAGGGTCGGGGGACTGATGTGACGATGCTGATAGCGGCTCTTCAACCTCCACCGTATTAAAACCCGTTTGCGGAGCTGGTGCTAGCTCGGAATTTCCGGATTCCTCAAGGGTCGCACTCTCAATGGCTGGCTCTTGAGATTGCTCCTGAGCTGAGGAGAAGTTCTGGCAACTATTGAGCAATATCCCTGAACTCACGATCGCCAGGGTTATAACTTGAATCGATTGAGATGAAACTTGTCTCATTGATAGACCTCTCTATACAGTATAATCAGCAAAATGTCAATAATAATTCTTAGAAATATGAACATAGTTAGGTCAAACCCTGATTCAGGCTAACATTCCGCAACGGTCAGAGTCTGAGGTTGGGACTAAATCTGTAAATTTTTGTAACAAATTGCTGGGATCTCCGTAAAAATCGCTCCTAGCGACCGACAGATTTATGAACACCCCAGAGAGTATCGCCGAGGTACAGAGTCGGCTGAGGAATTCTATAGCCCCCGAGAGGGGTCTATTCCCAGTTTCGATGCTGAACCCCAGATGCTAAGTAGACCGTGACTATGGATGATGAGCAGTTGAACCGACTCGCCTTAGATGCACAGCAGAATCCTCCTGGAAGCCAGGCTCGACAAGTGGCCCTGACTCAGTTGATTAATGGACTCATTAATTCTGGTCGTCTTATTTATCCTCCCGGCTCAGGCTTATCTCCGGATCGATATCAAGATTACCGGTCAGAGGCTCTGCAAAACCTATTTTACTATATTTGTCAATCCATTGATAAATATGATAGCGAGCTTGCTCCTGTGATGCGGTGGGCCAACATGCTATTAGAGCGCCGTTTTTTCAAAGATGTATCGTATCGGAGGATTAGTCATCAAAAAAATATCATTGTTGAACCTTTGGAGGAACGCTTACTGTCTCCTGCTGAATGGGCAGTTATTTTTCGAGACGATCAACCCTGCCTGTCAGATTTAGTTCGCCAATGTTTTGAAGATGATCCGGATGGCGTTTTCCAAGAAAACTGTTTGATTCGACATCCCCAGGTGAACTTCCAACTTCTCGTTCTCAGACGATTAGATGGATATCAGTGGCAAGAAATTTCTGAGGAATTGTCAGTGCAAGTTTCAACCCTAAGCACGTTCTACCAAACCTGTCTTCGGAATCTTTCGACTTATATTGAATCGACAATCCGTGACAGCAACTGCTAATAAAGTATTATCTCAAAAAACATGAACACCAATATTTTTTTTACGGTTCCTTTAACTAATCATCAACGTGATGTGGCAAGAACATTCCGTCAGCGGTATGTAACAACTAGCAAATCCCATCGGGTTTATCGCCAAGTCTTGGCACTCTATGCGGTCAATTTTTATGCTCAATGTATGGGGATTACCACGGATTTTAATGTCAGCTCACTCTGGAATCCGATTGAGCAGCTTTTATCGGATGTGACTGAACTGCCAATTCCGGGGCGAGGCGGCTTGGAATGTGGCTTGGTGGAACCGGCGATCGCCACTCCAGTTGATCCCGCTCAGAACAACCCTAATCTCACGGTTTATATCTCCCCGGAAGCCTTCGATCATCGCCTCGGCTATATTGCGGTGGGGTTTAGTGAAACCTATGATTATGCTTACCTGCTAGGCTTCCGGGAAACTGTCTCCTCACCCCAAACCCCCCTAAGTCACTGGGATAGTCTCGATCGCCTGTTTCCAACTCTCTCGCGATCGCATCCAACGTCCACCACCGTTCGCCTACGTCACTGGCTTCAGGAGCAGTTTCAGGCGGGCTGGGAAGCCTTATCTGAGGAGTTTATCTGGGATGAACTCCTCACCGAAACACGACAACCCATAACGGCGATCGCCTTCCGCAGTTCCCCGGCTCAACCGGGAATTCAACGGGCTAAACAGCTTCAGTTTAGTGACGGGCAAATTGTCGCCCTAGAAGTCGGAGTGTATCCCCTAAGTGATACGGAAATTGATATCCGAGTTCAGCTTATCCCTGCAATTGGTTCGTCTCTTCCATCAGATTTAACTATGATGATTCTTGACTATCAAGATGACGTGATTATGCAAACTCAAGCTAGAGGCACACCAGCATTACGCCTAGAGTTTAGTGTAGAACCCGATGAAATCTTTAAACTTAAGCTCGAACGAGAAACAGTAAGTTTAGTGGAGACGTTTTCGTTTTAAGAAGGGAACAGGGAACAGGGAACAGGGAACAGGGAACAGGGAACAGGGAACAGAAAAGACGTAGGGGCGCGCCCTTGTGGACGCCC
>SMDP01000104.1 GCA_012911965.1 Geitlerinema sp. P-1104 | reverse complement strand
ATCTGTTTTTCGCACGAAGAGTACGACTGCTCCAATCACTATAAAACTAATTCCCCACCAAAGTGGATTGCCTGGTAGAATTTTGAGTAAGAGGGTTACAATTCCCGAAGTGATAAGTGACCATCCTGTGGTTGTTCGATATTGCATAAGTTATAGCTAATGCCTCAAAAATGTTTAATGACCAGGGATTTAGCCTGAGATACTGTTTAGGATAGTCTAGGAATTATATGAAAACCTCTATCAATAGAGATAGGAGGTGCGATCGGGGTAAAAAATTATTAATTGTTTCCGTTCTCTTGTGGGGAAAAGATAGGAAAAGACTATGGGATCGCCGACTTGTCCATTGAAGCGGTGGAAGTGAGTTTCCGTCCCCTTGCGGGGAAAAGATAGGAAAAGACTCCTCAACGGAGGAAGCGCAACGGGGATTTCCCTCCTGTTTCCGTCCCCTTGCGGGGAAAAGATAGGAAAAGACTGGTAAAACAGGCCGAAGGGGACGAAACCAAGTTGAGGTTTCCGTCCCCTTGCGGGGAAAAGATAGGAAAAGACCGTGGAACGGTTTGTTCCTAAGCCCATTCAATCGTACAAAGAGATCGAAGTTTCCGTCCCCTTGCGGGGAAAAGATAGGAAAAGACTCATCAAAAAGCCTTTCTTCAATGCGTATAAGGTCAGTTTCCGTCCCCTTGCGGGGAAAAGATAGGAAAAGACGATCTCGCCTCCTTCACCGCCTCCAAGTGGGCCCGCGCCCTTGTTTCCGTCCCCTTGCGGGGAAAAGATAGGAAAAGACATTGGATGTACGAAGTCTTGGTGCAATCCACCAAGTTTCCGTCCCCTTGCGGGGAAAAGATAGGAAAAGACTCCCCAGAGGTGATGAGCCTCCGGGTACGGGCTGCTCAGGGTTTCCGTCCCCTTGCGGGGAAAAGATAGGAAAAGACCGATGCTGCCAACGCGGGGGCAGCTAAGGCTAAGGAGCAAATCATGGTTTCCGTCCCCTTGCGGGGAAAAGATAGGAAAAGACCTACAGGTCCGTCGGGGACGGGGCATGGGAATGGGGAATCCCCAGTTTCCGTCCCCTTGCGGGGAAAAGATAGGAAAAGACAGTCGAGTCCTCGCTAGGGTGGTTCACCTCCCTGGCCGGGGTCATGTTTCCGTCCCCTTGCGGGGAAAAGATAGGAAAAGACAAGGCTCGAAAGAGGCCATCCGGGCTCGGTTTGCCCGTGCCGTTTCCGTCCCCTTGCGGGGAAAAGATAGGAAAAGACCTCGCAAGAGACGGATCTGGTCCTGATGAGCATCCAGGAGGTTTCCGTCCCCTTGCGGGGAAAAGATAGGAAAAGACGTATGGGGAAGAGTACGGTAAGAAGTGGTTACTTAAAAGTCCCCGACGTTTCCGTCCCCTTGCGGGGAAAAGATAGGAAAAGACAGGGCATGGGGTTCCGCCATGGGACCACGGTTAACCCATGTTTCCGTCCCCTTGCGGGGAAAAGATAGGAAAAGACCGCTCATATACCGCTGGAGGAAGAATAGTATATGTAGTTTCCGTCCCCTTGCGGGGAAAAGATAGGAAAAGACACGGGAATGAGAGCAAGCATCTTTTGATGACCCAGAAAGTTTCCGTCCCCTTGCGGGGAAAAGATAGGAAAAGACGGGGGAGCTCGGAGCTGCTCCGGTGGTGGTGGCTGCCGTTTCCGTCCCCTTGCGGGGAAAAGATAGGAAAAGACAAGGAACCGGGGGTGGTTACCCTGGAACCCGCCTTCGGGTTTCCGTCCCCTTGCGGGGAAAAGATAGGAAAAGACCCTCTAAAGCTTCCGCTTCCGCTTCCGCTTTGGTTTCCGTCCCCTTGCGGGGAAAAGATAGGAAAAGACTCCTTATGATGCGGCACTGGTACACTACCAAGACAACGGAGTTTCCGTCCCCTTGCGGGGAAAAGATAGGAAAAGACTACTTATGATGCGGTCTACCCATGGCTCAACTCTTCCGTTTCCGTCCCCTTGCGGGGAAAAGATAGGAAAAGACGGGAGCGGATCGAGGTGGTCGCTTCCTTCACCTAAACCCCCTTGTTTCCGTCCCCTTGCGGGGAAAAGATAGGAAAAGACAACTAGAAGCGAAAGGACTTCGTAAGAAGTTGGTGAACGGCCGTTTCCGTCCCCTTGCGGGGAAAAGATAGGAAAAGACATAGAACGGAATATAACTTTAATAGCTATTCTCTTCTTAGTTTCCGTCCCCTTGCGGGGAAAAGATAGGAAAAGACTGGAGCTAATGAGTTAGGCTAAGATGAGTTCGAAGTAACTGTTTCCGTCCCCTTGCGGGGAAAAGATAGGAAAAGACGCTCAACGATCTAATGATGATCGATTGGGATCCAGTCGAGTTTCCGTCCCCTTGCGGGGAAAAGATAGGAAAAGACCTTCAAGCGCAGTTGTTCTTGGGAGATACTCCTACCGACCCGTTTCCGTCCCCTTGCGGGGAAAAGATAGGAAAAGACGACCTTAAACAATTTGGAAAGTCCTTGCTATTCTGGAGTTTCCGTCCCCTTGCGGGGAAAAGATAGGAAAAGACCGCTATAAAACTTTTAGGTTATAAAGAGTGTAGATATAGTTTCCGTCCCCTTGCGGGGAAAAGATAGGAAAAGACACGTGGGGATTAAGATCCAGAAAAAGATGCTCGAATGTTTCCGTCCCCTTGCGGGGAAAAGATAGGAAAAGACACCCTGTGGGCATTCGCCCACACCTACGAGCTATAGTTTCCGTCCCCTTGCGGGGAAAAGATAGGAAAAGACCCCTCTGACGGGGAAATCGTTGCGGTGTGCCTTCACACGTTTCCGTCCCCTTGCGGGGAAAAGATAGGAAAAGACGGTCTGCAAAAGGTGGAAACCCCCGATATTTCCTTGCTTTAAGTTTCCGTCCCCTTGCGGGGAAAAGATAGGAAAAGACGATACGCTCTGGGCCCACGCCCTCAATTATGAGTTACACCTGTTTCCGTCCCCTTGCGGGGAAAAGATAGGAAAAGACTTGCGATCGAAAGCTGGAACGGGCTCTACAATCAGCTCGGTTTCCGTCCCCTTGCGGGGAAAAGATAGGAAAAGACCCTATAGGTTTGAAACCATGGCTGTGTCGAGTTTTCAAGGTCCGTTTGCGCGAACACCCTTAACATTTTGTTACATGACTATTTCGAGTCGAGAAAAGGCGGCTTGAAAGCAAAGAATTAACGCACTATCTAAAGCTACAGCCTTTCCGAGAAACTGTCAAGCCCTAAGAACCTTAAAAAAACCTAAAAACGTCCCCTAGCCCCTCTTAGACCCCAGTTTTTCAGGGATCGCGGCCTGCGCTGAAAATCGTTACAATTCAACACAAAGCCCCAATCCCTGACCCCCTGGGTATTCCAGCCTTACAAAATCAAGAAATCCGGGGGTTCATAGGGGGGTGGGGAGCCAAACACCCGAGTCTTAGCCTTTGCCCGCGCATCCAACGGATACACCCGCAAACTATCCTCAGGAATCTCCAACACCACCAACCAGCGTTGATGCAACAGCTTCTCCAACAGCCTCTCCTCCAGAGGACATTCAAACACGGAATACTGCACCCGCTCACAACGCTGTTCCAACAACTTCGCCAACTTCGCCCGACGCTTGTTGTCGCGGACATCGTAACAAACCAACCACAACTGACCCATCAGCGCACCTCAAACGACTCAAACTCATCTAACCGCAAACTCACACAGGCCCGAGCGATCGCCCGCCCCTGTTCCAAAATAATCTGACTCAAGGCCAACTGACGCTCCTGGGGCGGGTAGAGTAACTTAGACTGAAAACGACGCTCCAACTGCTCTAAAAACAGCTTTTTCGCCAAATTTCCCACCCAAACCCCCTCTCCATCAGGCGAGGGTTCAAAATCCTGCCGATCCAACACCGACGATCGCACCAACCCCCAAACAACCCAATCCACCACCAACGGACGAAACTCCTCCATCAAATCCAACACCAAATTGGGCCGATAGGGTTCTGTGGCATGGAAAAAGCCCAAATAGGGGTCTAACCCCGCCTGAACCGACGCCGAAAACACCCGCGCCAACAACACCCCATACCCCCAACTCAACAAAGCATTCACCGGGTCCCGAGGGGGACGACGATTGCGGCCACTAAAGCCCCAACTGGCGGGAATCTGGGCTACCATGGCCTGAAAATAGGTTTTGGCACAAATCCCCTCAATCCCCATTAACTCATCCCGAGATAAGGGCTGATCTAACCGTTGTAAGCGACGCACATACACGGCCATCGTATCCACGGCCTCCACCAAGGCCGTCACTCGTCCCCCCGTCTCTCGATTGCGCCGTTGCAGGAGCGATCGCTGATTGCGAATCTTCCCCAACACCAGCTTTTGCCCTAACCCCATGCCAAAGGTCGTTTCCACCACCCGATATTGAGCCAATCGCAAGCTAGGATTACTGTGAAACTGCCCCTGCAAGCGGCCCCGAAAGCGTCCATCCCGGCGCAAAAACAGGGTTTCGACGCCACTATCCAACAACAGGGCGATCGCCGCCCCGGTCAACTGCACTCCCGGTAACGCCACTACCAAATCAATCTCGGCCAAACGACAACTGCGCTCCCAAGTTCCCCGCCTCAAGCCCAGGGTTTGATTCTTCGCACTTACCACCGTTCCCGGTTCAGTCAAATAAAGTGTGGTCATCGCCACGATTACCAAAACAGTACGTCTCTATATATATCAGAGCCACTAGAAGATGCTCCTTCCAAGTCAATGCCATAGAATTTCTGGGCGACCACAAGGGTTCGCCCCTACTGCCTAGGGCGACCACTGCCTAGGGCGACCACAAGGGTTCGCCCCTACTGCCTAGGGCGACCACTGCCTAGGGCGACCACAAGGGTTCGCCCCTACTATTGCCTTCTTCCCCCTATAATGCCAATCATCCTGTCTCAGTTTGACCTATGGGACTCACCCTCCCCCCTTGGAACCCAACCAGCGAACTCGTCGGTCTCGACTTCGATCTCGACCCCCAACATACCAGCACCCTCTTTCCCCAATATGCCATCGGACTCCATGCCTGGTTTCTCGACTGCGTGCGCCAAACTCAGCCAGACCTTTCGGCCCAACTGCACGACTCCCCCGACGACAAAGCCTTCACCCTCTCCCCCCTTCTCGGCGAGGTTCCCGTCATCGGCCGCCACCTGCATATCCAGACCAATCAGTCCTACCAGTGGCGGCTAACCCTCTTTTCTTCCCCCCTCGTCACCTGGGCCGAAACCTGGCTAACCCGCCTCCCCAAAACCCTCGACCTGCGTTGTCTGTGCTTCAACCTGCGATCGCACCGTATCACCCCAGCCCCCACCACCTATGGCCAACTCTACCAATCTCCCCCCCAGCGGCGTTTCGCCCTAAGCTTCGTTTCCCCCACCAGCTTCCGTCATCGCGGTCATCACCTGCCCCTCCCCACCCCCGTAAACCTCTTTCAAAGCTATCTGCGCCGCTGGAATAACTTTTCAGGCATTTTTGTCGAATCCGAACCCTTCCTGGACTGGATAGACAGCCATGTGAGCCTATCTCGCCATGACATCCAATCCAGTAAAATTGCCGCCGGCAAGCGAGGGTCGGTCACCGGCTTTACCGGGTCCATTGAACTGACCCTCTCGGCCGCTGGAACCCGGCAAAACCCCGACTTTGCCCAACTGTTTAGCGCCCTAGTTCACTATGCCCCCTATTGCGGGACGGGCCATAAAACCACCTTTGGCCTCGGGCAAACCCGCCTCGGCTGGCAGGACTCTCATCCTCAACCCCCCAGTCCACAAGCCCATCTCGGCGATCGCATTGCCGATCTCACTGACCAACTTCTGACGCAGCAGAAACGCCCTGAGAGCGATCGCGCCCGTCAGGTCTGCCAAACCCGGGCCACCATCCTAGCCCGACGGGAATTGGGCGAATCCCTGACGGCGATCGCCGAAGATCTGGAAATGCCCTATGAAACCGTCAAAACCTATGCCAAACTGGCCCGCCGCAGCCTCAACGGCCCCTCTAATTCCCCTTAAATATGAAGAGGGGTCTTCCAAGTGGGGGGTATGATGAAACTCATCCAAGCCTATCGGGCAACGCCCACCCCCAACCCAACTGTTATGAAACGTGAAATCTAAATAAAAGGCGATCGATCCGCAAAAGCCAGCAAAACCCTTGATAGGGTGAGCTTACCCAGAGATTATCGCCGGTCTCAAACGGCGATCGCCCAATTCAGACCGATTCCCAGCCGAACTTGCCTAGCTAAATCTACCGCTTCCCTCCTATGACGGCTTCTCCCTACCTGGTTCTCCTAGAAACCTCTGGAAATCAGAACTTCATCTTCTCGACCAACAAACTCAAAGAAAATATCGGCGCTTCCGAACTCACCTACCGCGCCGGGACTCGCTGGGTTCTCGATGCCGTTGCCGATATCAACCAAACCCCGGAATTACGCAAATGGGGCAATAGCCAAGAGTTACGACAGATTCTGCGCAACAAGGATCTTAACCCTGCCATCGAACAGGGCGACAAACCCCTCGAAATCATCATCGCCACTTCCGGCAAAGCCCTAATTCTGTCTCGGACTAAAGAAGATGCCAAAGACCTGATTCGTCGGGTCACCCAGCGGGCGATCGCAGAAGGGCCAGGCCTCAACCTCTCGGGAGTCTTCGTTGCCATCGAGGACTGGGAGAAAGATAAAAGTCTCGACAACGCTATCCGCCAGGTTCACCAAACCTTTGAAGAAACCCAACCCTACCGTCCCACCCCCGATGCCCGTTTCCTGAGATTACCCATTATCGCCGACTGTTCCTTCAGTGGCTTACCCGCCTCCCACCTCGAACCCCGTCCAGACAACCAATGGCTGCCCATTTCCCAAGTCAGCGCCAGCAAACGTCAAGCCGCCGACAAAGGACTTAGCCGTCTCCACCAAATCGCCCCCAACCTAATCCGCGACATCAACAAACTTGAAAGGAAATTTGACTCAGAGAAAATTCCCTGGCTGGCCATTGTCCACGCCGATGGGAATGGCCTCGGACAAATTTTCCTCAACTTCGCCCAGTGTTTAGGGGACAAACAAACTAACCGAGACTATATCCAAGCCTACCGAGAGTTTTCCCTAGAACTCGACGAATGTACCGAAGCCGCCTTCCGAGAGGCCGTCCAAACCGTTTTTGGCGAATTTGACGAGGCCATTCCTCTGATTCCCCTCATTATTGGCGGGGACGACCTGACCGTAGTTTGTGACGGCAAAAAAGCCCTCCACTTCACTCAAATCTTCCTCAAGCAATTTGAAGCCCAAACTGAACAGAAAACCGTCGTCGCCAAAATCGCCAAAAAACAATTTAGCATCAACCGCCTCTCCGCCTGTGCCGGAATTGCCATTATCAAACCCCATTTCCCCTTCTCCGTTGCCTACGAACTGGCCGAAAGCCTGATTAAATCCGCCAAATCCGTTAAACAGACCGTTATCAAACCGGACTCTAAGCCGATTACGCCTTTTCCCTGTTCTGCGATCGACTTCCATATCCTCTATGACAGTACCCACATTGACCTAGAACGCATTCGCCGTAACCTCCGGCCTGAAACCACAACCTATCTCTATAACCGTCCCTACGTGGTCACTGAGTTAGACAAACTTCAATCCGCCGAGGGTCACGCTTGGGCCAGCCAGCATCACTGGAATCGGCTATGCGATCGCGTTACCCGCCTCCAGTCGGACACGGAGGAGGGGCAAGACAGAGACGGCGATCGCAGCAAACTCCCCAGTAGCCAGTCCCATGCCCTACGAACGGCCCTATTCCGAGGTCGAGAAGCAGCGAATGGACAATATGCCCTGATTAAACAGCGTTATTCCCTGGAAAGGTTTGCAGAGGATGACGAGAAAAAATCCTTGTTTTACCAAAGCCAGGACAAGGGCGACATCACCTTCCACACCACCTTTCTCGATGCCCTCGATGCCCAAGAATTTCTCTAACGGTTTGCCCAGGATGATGCCAATGTAGGGGCGAAAAATTTTTCGCCCCGACGATACCGGAATACATCCGACCGCTGGGCGACCACAAGGGTACGCCCCTACGTCTTTTCTGTTCCCTGTTCCCTTCTTAACCCATGATTCCCTTCTCCCTCACCATTACCATGCACAGCGACTGGCACGTCGGATCTGGAACCGGACGGGCCGAACTCGATAGTATTGTGCAACGAGATGCCGATGATTTGCCTTATCTCCCCGCCAAAACCCTCACCGGAATTTTACGAGATGGCTGCGAACAGGCGGCCCAGGCCTTAGATAGCGGACTGACGGGCCAGTGGAATGATTGGCTAAAGGTTCTCTTTGGCGATCAACCGGCCCTGGCGACAACCCCCTTAGAACATGAACCTCGGCCCGCCATTGTCTCCATTCATTCGGCACGGTTAGATGAAAACTTGCGTCAGGCCCTGGGCCAGAAGCAGGAACTGAGGACTGCGATCGCCTTTATGAAGCCTGGTGTGGCTATTGATGCGGAATCCGGCTGTGCCAAAGATGACTATCTCCGCTTTGAAGAGATGGTACGTCAGGGGGCCATCCTCACTGCCGAGGCCCAGGTGAATTTCAGCGAAGCCTATCCCCATCTATCTACGGATAAGTACCTTCCCTTTGTCCAAGGACTCCTCACCGCCGGGGCCAAAATGGTACAACGATTGGGAGGCAAACGCCGTCGGGGAAATGGTCGTTGTGAGATCCAACTGAACTGGGGAGATAAAGGAGATCCCCTAACTTGGTTGAAAGACCATTATGATGAACTTCCCGAGATTCCTGAATTACAGCCAACAAATTGTGCCGTTAGCCTCAGTGACAATCCGTTGAATGCTGACGGGACTTGGGTAACCGTTCCCTTAACCGTAACCACCGAGTCTCCCTTGGTGTTACCGGCCCGGACCGTCGGCAACCTCGTCGAATGTCTCGATTATATTCCCGGTCGCTATCTGTTGCGCTATCTGCACAAGAAACTCGGCGATCGCGTTAACATCAGCCAGGCGATCGCCAACAACGCCCTCATCCTCACCAACGCCACCCTAAAGATTGACCAACAGCCAGGTCATCCCACCCCCTTCTGTCTCTTCGGCGAAAAACTCGATGGCGGTCTGAGTAAAGGTCGCAATGTGTACAATCGCTTTCAGGAAACCAACCCCCAAGGAGTCCAACTCAAAGGCGAACGGGGTGGCTATCTTGGGCCCTGGACAGACAACGCCTTACCCGCCTATGGAAAAGTCGATTTAGCCCTCTATACCCACAACACCATCAAGGATGAGATCCAACGGCCCAGCGAGGAGGTTGGCGGACTGTATAGCTACGAAGCCATCCCCGCCGGACTCACCTTTCACGCTGAGTTGCGAGTCTCTGCTGCGGTTAATCAAGAACTATCCAACAAAGCCCCGAATTGGCATGATTTGCTAACTGGAAAAACCCGGATTGGGCAATCGAAAAAAGATCAATATGGCGGGGTCAAGATTACGGTTGACTCTCCCCCGAATCCTGCTAACACACAAACCCAAAAAATCCAAGGAATAAGTTCAGGTTGTCCTCTCTATGTTTGGTTTTTATCTGATGTCTTGATGCGGGGCGATCGCCTCAACCCCACCCTCAATCCCGACGACTTCACCCAAGCCTTAGCCAAGGAATTAGGAGTCAGCCTCCACCTGCGTGAACACCCTAGCTGCTTCTCCATGATGTTACGCCAGCGGCGCACCGAATCCTGGCAAGTGCGTTGGGGTTTACCCCGTCCCTCACTATTAGGTTGGCAAGCTGGAAGTTGTTTAGTCTATACCGTTGAGGGCAATCTCGACCCCGAAAAACTCAAACAAGTGGCCATCCGAGGGATTGGCGATCGCCGCGCCGAAGGCTATGGACAACTGTCCTTTAATGACCCCTTACTCACTGACAACACACTGAGTCAAAAACAGCGAGATTCAGAGTTGGGTGAGTCCACAACGCGAAATCCCACGGCTATTTTACTGTCCAAAAATAGGAACACCCAAACAACAAATCAAGTGCCTGATGACGTTTTCAAATACGCCCGCCTCATCGAAAAAGCTGCCTGGCGTGAGGCAATTCAGTCCCAAGCTTTGGCGATCGCCCAAAATCCTCAAACACGACAAGAAGTCCTGGGCATCAAAATCAATGGCGAGGACAGTTGTCCACCCATGAGTCAACTCGGAGGACTGCGATCGGTCATGGGAAAACTCAGAAAACGAGACGACAGCAGCGCCATCACCTCCTGGATTACCGCCCTAGAAAACGTTGAGAATCGTCGAGAGAAATGGCCCGGCAACAGCCTCAAGCAAATCAAAGACCTCGTGACCGACACCCATAAAATTTGGCAAATCCTCAACCTGGACTCTAAAAAACTGACCCTCACCGACGATGGAACCAGCAAACTCCAAGCCACCCTCTGGGCCGAAGCCGTCCGCACCCTAGTCGATGCCATGATTCGCGCCCACAAACGAGACCTCGAAAAAGCCCAGCAGAACCACTAACCCAAAACCCCAACATGGCACGACAAATTCACAACCGCTGGAGTATCACCGGCGAACTCAAAGCCCAAACCCCCATCCATATCGGAGGCGTTGGCGGCGACGCCGACACCGACCTAGCCCTGGCCGTCAACGGTCGCGGTCAATACTACCTCCCCGGAACCAGTCTCGCCGGCGCCTTCCGCAGTTGGATGACCCGATTACCCAATCAAGATGACGCATCCATCAAAAGCATCTGGGGCGACCATGAAACCAAAGATTATGGGGCCAGCCAGATTATCATCGACGACGCCAAAATCCAGACCCGCAAACCCATCGAAATTCGCGAAGGAGTAGGCATTGACCGCCACAGCGGAACCGCCGCCGAACGGTTCAAATACAGCCGCGCCATCCTCCCCAAAGGGGTCAGTTTCGCCCTTAACCTCACCTTTGACAGCCAAACCAACGACGACCCCATTGCCCTCTGGCAACTCCTCAACGCCCTCCAAAACGGAGATATCCGCATCGGCGCCGCCAAAACTCGCGGCTTAGGACGGGTCAAACTGGAAAATCTGAACATCCACCGCCAAGATCTCAGTCATGCCGCAGGTCTATTCAACAGCCTCCTCGACGGTGGAACCCCGCAACCCTGGACAGACCTCGAAGCCAAAGCCGCCTACGAGATGCCCCTGTCCCTGGACTTCCAAATCGCCTGGACGCCCCGAGACCCGGTCATGGTGAAAGCCGAAGCCGACGGGATTGCGGTAGATATGTTACCCCTCGTCAGTCAAGTCGACTCAGGGGTGCGCTTCGTCATTCCCGGAAGTTCCCTCAAAGGAGTCCTGCGGTCCCACGCCGAACGGATTATCCGCACCGTCTGCCAAACCCCCACCGGAGAAGACTTTGCCGACCAAATCCACCTCAATCTCATCAACGAGATTTTTGGGGCAGCATCTAAGAAGGCCCAAAAACAAGGTCAAATGGGGATTCTCTTCCTCGATGACTGTTACGGAACCCTCCCCATCTCCGAAGACGGTTGGTTCAACGTCGAACGGGCTACAGACTTACATGATGGCTTCAAGTCCCAACTGCAAACCGCCGTCGGGACGAAACCCTATCAGAAACTCCAGCCCGCCGTCCATGTGGCCATTGACCGCTGGACAGGGGGTGCAGCGGAGGGGATGTTGTACAGCGTTCTAGAACCCATTGGTGTCGAGTGGGACCCCATTGGCATTCAGGTCGATTTAGCGCGACTGGAGGAATGGTCTCCTGACAAAGTGCAACCGGCCGTTGCCCTGTTGTTACTGGTCTTACGGGACTTTGCCAACCGCAAGATTCCCATCGGTTACGGCACCAATCGCGGCATGGGAACCGTCGCCGTCACGGACATGACCCTCCAGGTTCAGGGAGACAGCGACATCCCCGGACTGGCGGGAGAACTCAGCCTAGGACCCGATTTTTCCCAACTCAGCGACGACTTACGTTTGGAATTAAGCGTCGCCTGGCAAGACTGGATTGAACAAAACCAAAGCAAAGGTGCAGCATGACAGAAAAATTATACAGTTGGGTCAGTCGATCGCCGATGTCCCTAGACCAAGCCATTCAGACAACTCAGGCGCAACAGATGGGGGCCAATGCCCTCCTCTACTCCCCCCAGTCCTGCGATCTCGCCCAAGTTCAAGACGGCAATATCTGCGGTAGCGATGGTCAACCCCTAACCCTCAGCCACTACTTTGAAGCCCGAATTTTCAATGAAACCTGTGAAGTGCGTTGGCTAAATGAGAATCAGGGAAATGGGTTTCTCGTGATTCTCGCTGACAGTGATCTCGACCTCAATTCTGAGACATTCGAGGCCACTCAGACTTCCATTCAAGACCATCTCCCGCAAACCTATCTTCTCTGGGGAACAGCGATCGCAAACGCTGACACTCAAGAGGGCTGGCAACGTCTGGCCGAAGCCCGCATCGGCAAACTGGATGTTCCCCTCAGCCAGTCGTTGAAAAAAGACCAACGGGTTTCTCTACAGTCTCAGGAATATCTTGCCGAGGTCGATGCTTTTGGCAATGTTGCCGTCATCGAAGAACGTTTAGTTAAATTGGAGGTTCAGTAATGTCTGTATTAAAAGGTGAGTTGAGAGTTGGAAACAACGGGTCAATTCAATTAAGGTTTCAAGACGAAAACCAAACCAATAAAACAATTGGGATTGGCAATAAAATCCTCACAAAATCCTTCTACAACACCTATCAAGAAAATCCCCAAGCCCTGGATAGGCTAGAGGTCGAGTTTGAACTAGACAACAACCAACCCTGTCGAGTTCGAGAAGTGGGTGGAGTCTTTCGGGATACTCCAAAACCTAAAACCGTTAGGCCCCAGTGGTTTCACAATCCCTATAACTTTGTCCCTGCCTTACCTCGGAATAATATAGCCGGGGAGTTGGGCGATCGCAAACCCATCGGTCATGGTCGTTACCACGCCAACCACTGGACAGGACGCATCGCCGTCAAACTCACCACTATCACCCCCCTCCTCATCCCCGACGCTTCCGAGATGAAGGAAGATGCACAAGGCCATAAAACCTTCCCCACCCGTCTCGACGCCCAAGGGAAACCCTACCTCCCCCCCACCTCCCTGAGAGGGATGTTGCGGTCCGCCTACGAAGCCGTCACCAACTCTCGCCTCTCCGTCCTCGACCCCCATGATATGCGGTTAGCCTATCGAATGCCCGCCCAAATGGGGCTACAGATGGTTCCCGCCCGCATTGAAAACAACGAAATCAAGTTGTATCCCGGCACATCCGGCATTGGTTCTGATGGTCGTCCTCAGGGTCCCATGTATGCCGCCTGGCTTCCCTTTTATAATCGCAGCAGTACCCAGCCCCACCGTAAACTCACCTACCCCGATGGGTCTTTGCCTCAACATGGAGATGCCGTAGATTTCTGGGCGGAAAAGTTTGAAAAACAAAACGCTAATGGCGGGTCGATTTTCTCCTATTGGAAAGTCCGTAAAATCGTCAAATCTGGAGGAAACCTCGGGACTGCCCCCAATCGATCATCAGGTTCGGGACGTCACCAATCAGTTGGACAAGCACTCCGTCAATTTTCTGGATTTGTCTATATCACCAACAAAAACATTGACGGCAAACATGATGAACGAGTCTTTTTTAGTGAAGATGAACCCATTTCTTGTCCTCTGTCTAATGACCTGAGAACTAAATGGAAAGAACTCATCACCAACTATCAAGAAATTCACAAAGACGACCTTCGTAAAGGCTGGACATCTCCCCCCGCCCTCAACAATTCCTGTTGGTCGCGACAGGTAATTAGCGGGGCCGCTGAACGTCAGTTAAGTGAGGGGTCACTCTGCTACGCCAAAACCCGCAATCAGGGTCAACGCTGTAAAGTCGATGAACTCTATCCCGTCATGATTACTCGGGGACTGTTCAACCAAGCCCCCATCTCACTACTACATTCAAGTCTCAAGCCGGCTACCCAAGCCGACAAAAGCCAACTTTCTCCAGCAGACCGAGTTTTCGGCTGGGTTAACCAACAAGGTAAAGGGTCTTACAAAGGACAACTGCGGATTCATAGCGTCACCTGTCAAAGTGATGACCCCCTAGATGACTTCAGCCGTACTCCCGTCCCCCTCGCTATCCTCGGACAACCCAAACCCCAACAAGCTGGGTTTTATAGCGCAAAAAATGACCAAGGAGACCCCCTCAACATCGGCAGCAGCAAAAATAGCGGTTACAATTCAGACAGCCAAGGGTTACGGGGTCGGAAAGTTTATATCCACCATCAAGGACTCCCTAACGGTCACTGGGATAATCCCCAGCAAGATAATACCCAAAACGCCGTTCAAGGTCATTACCAAGAATACCGCCGTCCCCAACAAAACGGAGTGGAACAAAAAGACGACCAAAATCGGTCTCTGAAAAGCTGGGTCAAAGTGGGGACTGAGTTTACCTTCGATATTGATGTGGTGAATTTATCCGAGGTAGAACTCGGCGGCTTGTTGTATCTCTTGACCCTCCCGGACATTCATTTCCATCGTTTAGGAGGTGGAAAGCCTCTAGGTTTTGGCAGTGTCCGGCTAGATTTAATCGAGTCCGAGACGGATTTACGTCCCGGTCAGGATTGGTCGGAGTTTTATCAAACCCTACTCCCCGATGAGGTCGTGGTTAAACCCATCAATGTCAGTCAATGTGTGAAAGCCTATCAAAAATCCGTAGAAGCTGCCTATGGCGGAGACTTTGAGGATGTACGCTTTGTTGCGGCCTTCTGTCGTGCAGCGAAAGGCTTTGATGATAGGGCTGCGGTTCGCTATCCACGGGTGAGTCCACATCCGACTCCTGAAGGGGAAGCGTTCAAGTGGTTTGTAGAGAATGAACGAGAAAGCAAAAATGAATCGGGAATGAAACTGACGCTTCCAGATTTAGCGGATCCCGCTCCTGACAGTTTCCCAATTCAGCCAACAACTCAATCTTAAGTCCACGAAAAACAAAATGAAACTTCTAACTTTTCTAGGCACGGGAAATTACGCTCAAACTACCTATACTTGGGAAGACAAAGAGGTCACAACTAAGTATGTCGCGGCGGCCATCAATGATTTTTTCGACATTGACACCGTTCAAGCCTTTTTGACCACGGAAGCCCGAGACACTCATTGGATGATGTTCTCAAAAGCTGTGGAAAATGCTGAGGAGGTTTTTATTCCATCAGGTCGCTCTGAGGAGGAACTTTGGCAAATTTTTGGGTGCATCTCAGTTAAGAGAGTGAGTAAATATACTCAATGACAGTTCCCCTCGAAACAGCCCCTCAATTGCGATTA
>SMDP01000103.1 GCA_012911965.1 Geitlerinema sp. P-1104 | reverse complement strand
GACAAATTTTGCGCTCATTCTGGATTGCCAATAAGGGGGGTGTGAGTAAGACGGAGGTCTCCCCAATAATCGTTTGAGAGGTTAAGAGTGAGCCATAATTTTTAATCACATCATCAATTCGCTTGAGAAAGTCTTGAATTCGGCTGGCTTCGTAAAGCTGTTTACACAATTCCGGGTCTTGCTTTTGTCGAGATAGTCGTGCGGCCAGCAACATCACGGGAATAACAACGATGGAATCATTATTATATTTTTTTCTGGCATAGTTGAAAATTCGTTTTTTGTGATCTTCTATCTCTTGACCCGTCAGTTCTTCATCTGGGTCGTCCAGGAAAAACTCTAAGAGATCCTCATCTTCTAGGTTATATTGAACATTGAGCAGGATGATTAACGGTTTAGTTTGGCGTTTAAGTTTGTCAAAAAAGTTAAACTCGGATTCCTGAATGCTATCATTGGTTACAAGATAGCAAATCAAGTCTGCCTCATTGACGGCTTTTAGGGCTTCGGCTTCATCGGCTTCACCACCAACAGCCGCAATACCAGGCGTATCAATCAAGCGAATTCCATTGCCGATATCGTAAGTACAATTTTTGCGGGTTGTCCGTTGTTGACCTGTGCCAATTCTCTCGTACCCTGTGCCTAACAAGGTGGAAAACAGGGTACTTTTACCCGCTTTCGTCCGCCCCATCATCACGATGGTGAAGTGAGCAACCGTTCGTTTTTTGGCTCGAACCATTGCTTCAAGGTTCTCGATATCCATTGAGCGAGATTCCCGTAACCGATTATAAATTTCACTAATCGGCTTGAGATAGTCTTGTTCGGAACGACTGACGGATGTTTCGACCTCTCCTGAGTGGGTATTGAGGGTTTGATTCAGTTCGGTTAGCGCCTTGTAAACGGGGTTAAGCTCTTCGATAACGCGATTATAGTCTTCCTGGGCGATTTTTCGATTGGCCTCAATCACCTCTTGGTAGCTGGTGGCGTTTAAGAAAGACAAAATGTTTCCACCCTTGATGAATTTTGAGATTTATGATAATCCAGTTATCAGAGAATGTCAATCTTGTTAACATAAAAGTATACAGATGTGGGAGTTGGCTCTAGGGCTAATCGGGGGCGGGGGGGTTGGCAGAGTCCTTGAGCCTGAGCCATATTGGAGAACTGGTCGGAGCGATCGAGGTTGAGACCGATGACCTTTGGGTTCAGGAGGCTGTTGTGGAATAAAAAAGGTTAACCACCTATCCAATCGATTACATCGTGTGGTAAGCGGAAGCTGGGGAATCATCATCCCCATAGTCAGGGATATGGCGAGGTCATCGAGAAGGTGATAGGATAGGGGACACCGCATTGAATAATGGTCTCATGGCTACCACTGAGTTTAAGGTTGATTTGCCCTCTACCCTTTCTGTGGAAGAAACGAAGGTATTGCTGGCGGTTAAGTTGTATGAGGTGGGTAAGGTGTCTGTTGGGCAGGCGGCGAGTATTGCTGGCTACTCGAAACGGGCGTTTATGGAAATTCTAGGTCATCACAATGTGCCGATTTTTGCTTACTCACCGGAGGAGTTAAGGGCTGATTTAGGGCTGTGAGTCAAGAGGTTATCATTACTGACAGCGGTTGTCTGATTAGTTTGGAGCGCATTGAACGATTAGAAATTTTACCCGCTTTGTTTTCTCAGATTGTTCTGCCTCCAGCGGTTCAGGTAGAGTTTGGCGGGGTTTTGCCTTGGCTGAATGTTGTGCCTCCAAAAGATAAAGGCATGGTTGCCGCTTTGAAGATGCTGCTTGATGATGGTGAGGCAGAGGCAATAGTTTTAGCCTATGAGCTTCAATATCGTTTAGTGATTGATGATTTGAAAGGTCGCATAGTAGCCGGTAATTTAGGATTATCGATCACGGGAACAATTGGTGTACTGATTATGGCAAAACAGCAGGGGATTATTCCAGAACTGAGGCCGGTCATTGAAGCATTAGAAGGGGTAAGTTTTTACTTGAGTGATGCACTTAAGGCGGAGGCTTTGAGACTTGTAGATGAGTAGAAGTAGTGTAAACGCATCACATTCTACTTGATATGACGGTTTCTGGTTTTAACCATTCTCTGGGGACAGCGATCGCAAGGCATCCTGTAGTCCAGTCCAATAACTATCCATAGGTGGCGGCAATAGCCAGCCTATGGATGCTCTGAGGATTTCAGGAGTTCACTTGAAGCGCTCAGACAATTTCAAAATTCGTTCTAGATCTGTAAAACACTGAGTTGTATCCCCCTCACGAAATTGAGACTATTCTCAATAAGCTGGGGCAAAATTTCCAGAATGAGAATTGCTGCTTTGCCATAAATTTTCCTGATCACCTTGAACCCAAAAGACCCAAATAGTTCACTTCCGCGAGAATACGATCGCCCACATGAGGTTTGAGACCATCTCTCATCACCAAATCGACCTTAACACCAAGGCGATCGCTCAGTTCGTTTTCCAATTGGCAAAAGGTCAGAAGTCCAAAGCGGCGATCAGGGTGAAATTCCACCAAGATATCTAGGTCACTATTCGGGGTTTGTTCACCGCGTTGGTAAGATCCAAAAATTCCCAGGCGAGTTACACCGTAGGTTTGCTGGAGATAGGGCAACAGTTCGGTCAACTGTTGCCCCAAGGTTTGGAGGTCAGTTTGTGTTAGTGTCATCGTTCGCTCTCATAAATCGGTAACTCAGAAATTGTCATCCCCTCAACTCCTTATTCAAACTTCCCCAAACTCTCTAGAGTAAGGGCGAACAGCAATTCGACTATCGCTCATTGAACGCCGTTCGCCCCTACAGAGATTGGCCATCTAGAATGACCGGGCCATTAAGACTTCGCCGATTTCGCCTCCAACGCCTCCAAACGACTGAGAAGATCCCGATTGAGTTTCTTCATCTTCTCCAACTCCCGACGCAGGCCCGTCACCGCCTTGTCCGTTCCCAGCATCTTCTCCACCGCCTCGATCGCCTCCTCGGCCACCCGAACAATGCGGCCATCGGTGGCTTGTTCGGCGATCCCTTGTAGAATGGCGATCGCCCCCGAGGTTTCCATCGACTTCAACGCCACCACAACCGAACGTTGAGTTAAAAAGAAATCCTCCCGGGCCAACTGTTCCAAGCGCGTCAACGCACGTTCAACATCCGCCGGAGACTGTCCTGTTGACACCGTCCCCAGGGCTCGAATCGCCCCCAAGCGCAAGGACTGGGGAACTCGCACATCGGTATAGTCGAGAATCAGATCCAACGCCGCCGCCTCCGTCTTAAACTGACTCAGTCCCGCGATCGCCCCTAAACGAACCACCTCATTCCAACCGGCTTTCGTCTCCAACACCGTCTTCAAACGGGCGATGACCTTCTTCGGCTTCGGTTTCTCCCCAGGGAGTTTGGACCCAATCATCCCCAAGGCCTTCGCCGCCGAGGCTTCCACCAGATAACTGGCATCCCCCTGTTTCAAAATCGACTTCACTGCCTTATAACTCGGTCGAGTTTTCACCTTCGCCAAGCCATCAACCACCGCCCGACGCACTCGCGGATTCTCATCCTGTAATCCCGCTACTAAGCCATCAAATGCTTGGTCAAGGTTAATTTTAGCCAACTGCCCGGCTATCTCAACCCGTACCCCCCAAAATGGCTCGGATTTAAGGGCTTTTGACAGAGCTTCCACTGCCTTCAAATTACCCTCTTTCGCCAAAGCTTCAGCAGCATAAATGCGGGAAATGGGATCATCATCCTGAGTTAACTGGGCGATGAGAGTGGGCAGAGGATACTTCAATTTCAGGGTTTTCAGAACCGTATTGCCCACATCAAAGGTCACATAACTGGGTTTTTGGGGCAGGGCAAAATAAAAGGTCTGTTCCGGTTCACATAGATGCACGGTCAACCGTTGGGCGGTGTCGTCCTCGTAACCAAAGGCGATGGGAACATTTAAGTCAAACAGATGGCGATCATAAAGAGTATTCCCCTCCTTGGCTTGGGTTTGCTTGACGGTCACCTTGGCAATGTTATCGTCATTGTCCCAACTGTAACTCACTTCAAAATCAGGATGACCGCCTCGGAACACATATTGGTCGAATAACCCCTGTAAATTGCGCCCCGTTGCCTCAGAAATGGCCCGCAGCAAGTCCACCGTTCCCACTGTGGAATGGGCATTTTGATTCACGAAATGGGCGATCGCCTTAAAGAACAACGCCTCGCCCAACTCACAGCGCAGCATATGATAGACACAAGCCCCCTTCTCATAAAGGTGGCGATCGTACAACTCAATGGGTTCCCGATAAACATGGGTGACAATCGGGCGACGATAGCGGCGTTTATCCTCATCCAGATAGCTACGGGCTTCTTGTAATAGATAATAAGCCCCCGCATCATGGCCATACTCATATTCCGTCCACAATACCTCGGCATAGGAAGCCATCCCCTCCTTAATCCAAGCTTGGGACCAATGTTCAATCACCAACAAATCGCCAAACCATTGGTGGGCTAATTCATGGGCCACTAAGCTTTCACTGCGTTCATTGTCTAGGGCCGCCCGTTCATCCAAGAGACAGCGATCAGTTAATAAGGTTGTTGAGGTGTTTTCCATCCCCCCAAATATGAAATCTGCCACGCAAACTTGCGCATATTTCGGATAGGGATAGTCGTAACCAAAGGCATTACTAAAAAACTCCACCATCCGGGGAGTTTTGCCCATGGTGCGTTTACCATCTTCGAGGCGATCGCGTTCCACATAATAGGTCATGGGTTTGCCATGCCACTCATCGCGAATTTCAGCAAAACGACCTACGGCCAAGGTCATCAGATAGGTCGGATGCACTTGGGCCTGCTTCCAATGATAGATGACCTCGTCTCCCTCCTCGTCACGACTGAGAAGTTCCCCATTAGAAATGGCCAGGAAGTCTTGGGGAACCCGGACGCGAATCTCCGAGGTAGCCAATTGTCCGGGATAGTCGAAACAGGGAAACCAAAAACGGGAGTCTTCATCTTCCCCCTGAGTCCAGACTTGGGTGGGTTTATCCGGTTCCGCCTCGGTGGGCCCAACGAAATATAAGCCCCGACGCGGTCGTTTGACGCTATAGTCAATTTTCAGAACTAGGGGAGTCTCAGGAGTCGTGGGGTCACTCAATTCAATGGTGACGGTTTCCCCATCTGCTGAGAAGGCCTGAGGCTGATTGTTGACCTCAACTCCCTTAATATCGAGTTCCATGGCATCGAGTTGTAACTGGGTGATGCCACTGCGAACGGGGGTTAATTGGATCTGGCAGGTTCCAAAAAATCGCTGTTTGGGGATGTTTAAGACTAAATCTAGGAAAATATGGTTGACCTGTCCCGGCCGGTCTGGGGTGTAATGGGGACGTGCGCCGGGAAGTTCGAAGGCGTTGGGGTTGGAGTCAAAATAGAGATTGGACATAATGCAGATTCAAGAACAGAGTCAGGCGCCGAAAGTGAACAGGTTATCGTAGACAGAGGCGATCGCCCAGCCGGCCCGAGAGTCTGCCCAAAGTACAGCCGTGGGTCCGAGACGGTGGGGGTGGCGATCGCAGCCTCTTCTCAGTGTACTGAGTTGCGAGTTCCCTAACCTAGTGAATCGAGTCAAAAAGCTAAGCCAGCGGTGATTCACCACCCCAACCCATACCTAAGTCCCAGATGAAACACGCCCAAGAGTCTAAAACCAGCCATCCCCTGCGCAGGCCCATCACCATCACCGCCACGGTTCTCCTCGTCACCGGGGCGATCGCCTATGGTTGGCTACGCCTACGTCCGACACCCCTCCAAACCCCCCTAGATGGGGCGAAAACCGTTCCTGGCGACGCGGTAATGGCTGCCTATATCGACATGGACATCGCCGCCTGGGACCGATTACGACGATTTGGCACTCCTGAAGCCCAGGCCTGGATGGAAACCCAAATCGCTCAGTTACAACAAGACCTCTTAGAGGCCACCCAGTTAGACTTTAATCGAGACCTCAGACCCTGGATTGGGAATGTCATGTTAGCCCTGGTTCCCCAGCCGGAGTCTCAGTCAGACTCTCAACCCGAGGCCTTGCTGGCGATCGTGGGCATTCGTGATAAGTTACAAGCACTGGCCTTTGCCAATCGCGTTCGAGGAACTCAGGACCAAGAGATTGAAGAACAAACCTATCGCAACATTACCATCTCCACAGTGACCCTCACGGGGAGGAATCCCCAGTCCTATAGTTTGGCGATTTTAGGGGATTATCTCGCCATCGCCGAGTCTGCCGACATCATTAAGGCGGCCATTGATACAAATCAAGATGGGTCGTCCTTGGCCCGACAGGATCATCTCCAAAACCTTTTGCGATCGCAACCCGTCGACCAACCCCTGATTCAGACCTATATCAGCAACCTCGAAACACTACAACAGCTTGATTCCCAACCCTCCCCCAGACCCATCTCTGTCGACCCTTCCCCCACGGCCCTCGTCATGGGAATTGGCGTAACGGATATGGGCCTACAGGCCCGCACCCTGATTCATTCCGGGGAAGCTGAGTCTACCTCCTCGCCAATGCAACCCCTCTCCCAATCGAGTCTCGATCGCTTCCCCGAGAATACCCTCGCCGTCCTGGAAGGGAGTCATCTCGATCGCAGTTGGAACCAATGGACAGACTGGCTGGAACAAACCTCCAGCGGACGGCGGCTGTTAAGGGAATTACGGGGTGGCGTGGCCCAGTTGGGGTTCGACCTCGATCGCGAACTGGTCGCCCCCCTCAATGGACGGGTGGCGGCGGGGGTGATTCCCAATCCCGGCGGTCAGGGACTCTCGGCCGCCATTGGGGTAGGGGCGATGGCCTTTATCGAAAGTAGCGATCGCGCCACCCTGGACAACAGCCTAAGCAAACTGGGAGGCCTCGTGCAACGGGGCTTAAACTTACCCGTGCGAGTCGAGTCTAGCTCAATTCAGGGTCATTCTCTGACCGAATGGAAGTTATCCTTTTTTGGCGTTGATGGGGAAACCCTCCTCGGCTACAGTTGGCTAGAACCCGACTTACTCGCCTTAGGGGTCACTCGTCCCATGGTTGACCTGTTTCTGACTCCCCCTCAGCGCAGTCTGGCCCAAAACCCCAGCTTTCGTGAATTACAAGGCCAGTTCCCAGACGGCCATGGGGGCTTCTTGTTCGCCAATGTTGAACAAATGCGCGACGCCTTCGACCTGGTGATGCTGCAAACCCAAGAACTCCTAAACCCCGAGACGATTATCCTCTTGGAAACCGTACGGGCGATCGGTATTACCGCCTCCCCAGTTCAGGATGGAATCTCAGCCGTAGAGATTCATATCCCCCTCGTTTTGGCGGAATAATCAAAATTAGGCTGATTTTCTAGCACAAATCAGCCATTTTCGCCTTAAATTTTAACGAATTGTTGTGAATCTTCAACTAAAGAATCATCACTGACAAAGAGGAGACCGTTAGCCCAGGCGTAACTTGCAGATTCTTAAGTGCCCAATTACACTAAAGTGGGGGACTAGACAGGTATTCATCCTTAAAGTGGTAGCTAAAGTGTGACCCATTGACATTTTCAAAGCTGATCAAGCGATTTGTCCGTTCCCACTCCTCTTAAACACCCTTTTTAACCAGCCCTCCCTACTTGTTGTGATCAGGGGGAGCCGCCCTGCGCCTAGAGCAATCGTCATTTTGCTTAGGACGACTAAGCCGGTTGTTCCAGTGATATCTTGGTCTGACTTTCCTCTGATTTTGTTCTTAAAGAACTCGCCATGGATAGCCCCTTGCAACTGCAAGACTTCGGATATCGTGTTACCGGAACCTTACACCGTAGTCCTAATTCAATTGTCTATAGCGCCCAAAAACTGGGAGCTGATCCAGATGCACCTCGGGTGGCCATCAAACTTTCCAACACCGCCTACCCCAGCCTGGCCCAACTGGCTAAACTGCGCAACCAATACGCCTTGGCCCGGGAATTACAGGGAGATGGCATTGTCCGTCCGCTGGCCCTAAAAACCTTTGATCGGGGGCATTTCCTAGTTCTCGACTACCTAGACGGCATCTCCCTCGCAGACTACTGTCAAGGTCAGCCGCTCCCCTTAGCAGACTTCTTTGAAATGAGTCGTCAAATGGTCCGTGTGTTAGGGCGGATTCACGACCAATCGGTGATTCATAAAGATATTAAACCCTCTAACCTGATCCGAGAGAAAGACAGCGGCAAAATTTATATTGCCGATTTCAGCATCGCCTCCCGATTACCCCGTGAAAGTCAACGATTACAGCATTTTGGTCATTTAGAGGGAACCCTAGCCTATCTTTCCCCAGAACAGACCGGACGCATGAATCGCAGCATTGACTATCGCAGTGACTTCTATTCCCTGGGGGTGACCTTCTTTGAATTACTCAGCGGACAACTGCCCTTCCCGCAACAGGATGCCGCCGAATTGGTCTATGCCCATCTAGCGCAAACCCCACCGCCCTTGCGATCGCTCCGGCCCGAGTTACCCGAAGCCTTAGAGGCGATCATCCGTAAGCTGATGGCCAAAAACCCCGAAGACCGCTATCAAAGTGCCGGGGGCCTGTGGCGAGACCTGCACCGCTGTCACGAGTGCTGGCAGGAGCATCCCCAAGAGCCAATCCAATTTACCATTGCCAGCTCCGATTGGAGCGATCGCTTCGTCATTCCCGAAGTCCTCTACGGCCGTGAGGCGGAAGTGCAAACCCTCCTCAACGCCTTTGACCATGCCAGTCAGGGGAACTCCTCCCTAATTCTAGTCGCCGGCTATTCCGGGATTGGCAAAACCTCTCTCGTCAAAGAAGTGCATCGTCCCATAGCCCGGAAAAACGGCTATTTCATTCGCGGCAAATTTGATTTACTGCAAGGAAACAGTCCCCTCAGTGGCTTTGTCCAAGCCTTTCGGGAACTGGTGGATCAAGTGGCCGCCGCCGGTCCTGAGGAATTAGCCGCCTGGCGATCGCGCCTGCGAGAGAGTTTAGGCGACCACGGCGGAATCCTCCTAGAGACCCTGCCCGAACTGGTGGATCTCATCGGCGAGATGCCCTCAGAACCCGACATATCGGCCATGCAGCGAGAAAATCGCTTTAACTTAGCCTTTGGGGACTTTGTACGGGGGGCCGTTGCCGGCGATCGCCCCCTAGTGCTGTTTCTCGACGACCTGCAATGGGCCGACTCCGCCTCCCTAAAACTCCTAGAACGACTCCTAGCCGAATCCCAAAACCACTCCCTACTCACCATTGGCACCTATCGAGATAACGAAGTCGGCCCCGGTCATCCCCTCCTCCTGTCTCTGGCCAACATTGCCAAAACCAGCCGCATTGAAAGCCTAACCCTCGGACCCCTTAAGCGCGACGATATCAGCCGTTTAACCGCCCTGACCCTCCATCGCACTCCCACCGACAGCCAACCCCTGGCCGATCTCCTCTACAACAACAGCCAGGGAAATCCCTTCTTCGTCAACCAACTGCTCAAAACCTTGTACGAACGGGGGGCGATCGCCTTTAACCCAGACACAGGAACCTGGGCCTACCACCTGAGTTTAGCCCGCACCCTAGCCCTAACCGATGACGTCGTAGAACTCCTCGGCCAAAAACTGCAACAACTCCCTCCTTCCTGTCAAACCCTGCTGCAAATCGCCGCCTGTATCGGCAATCACTTCGACCTAAATACCTTAGCCACCGTCGCCCAACAGTCACCCGGTGACGTCGCCCGCCAACTCTGGCCCGCCCTAGAAGCCGAACTGATTATTCCCGCTAACGAAGCCTCCAAATTCTATCAAGGGGCCGGCCGTTGCGACGAGGCGATTGCAGTTCCCGCACGCTTCGCGAACGCCGAGCAAGCCTCCTATCTCTTTCTCCACGATCGCATTCAACAAGCCGCCCATACCTCCATCCCCCCAGCCCAACGGCCGCCCCTACACCATCAAATCGCGCGGTTGTTAGTCCAGGCCAGCCCCAACCCCGACAGCGGCGATCGCCTCTTCGATATCGTCCATCACTACAATACCGCCTGGGACTGTCTGCAAGACGACGACGAACGCCTCCAAGTCGTCCAGCTCAATCTCAGTGCCGCACGCCGGGCCCAAGCTGCCACCGCTCATGCTGCCGCCTATAGCTACAGTCAAACCGCCCTCAGGCTCTTAGAACCCCGGCAACCCTGGAATCCACCCCAGTCTCCCCAGGCCGCCGACCTCTATCAACTCAACCTGAGTCTACATCAGCTTGCCGCTGAAACCGCCTTTGCCATTGGCGAGTTTACCAGCGCCGAACAGCTCATCATGCAGGTGATTGAGCAGGCCAAGGATGTCCTCGATACCATTCCCCTCTACGAAGTCTGGATACAAATCCAGGTCGCTCGCAACAACCTCCCCGCCGCCATTCACACCGGCATTTGTATCTTAGAAAAATTAGGACTCTCCATTCCCGAATACCCCCATGAGCAAGCGGCTGACGAAGTGCTAGAGGAGATTCTCGCTCAAATGGGGGGCAATGATATCAGCGCCTTAATCAACCTGCCCCTTTTAGACAATCCCTACGAACTGGCCAGTCGTCGCATCGCCTTACGGATTGCCGCCTCAGCCTACATTGCCCGCCCTAATCTCTACCTCCTGCTGATCCTCAAACTGCTACAACAGATCCTCGCCTCCGGAGTCTGTAGTGCCAGTTCCTATGTCCTTGCCGCCTTTGGTCTCTTATGCTGCGGTCTCTGGGGAGACTATGCTCGGGGTGATGACGCCAAAGATGCCGCTCTAGGTATCATTGAGCGGTTTGAAGCCAAGGAATTTGTCGCCAAAGTGGATCTACTGGTAGAAGCCTTTATCCGCCATTGGACTGCTCCCCTGGTCGAGACCTTTCCAGGACTCTTGCGAGGCTATCAGGCGGGGATTGATAGCGGCGATTTTGAGTTTGCAGGCTACTGTATCAACCATTATTGCATTCATGGCTTGCTTAGCATCCGTCCCCTAGACGATGTGGTCGAGGACTTTCAACGCTACCGCCAGGCGATCATAAAACTCAACCAGCAAAGCAGTCTCAAATGGCATTCGATCGCCCATCAGGTGGTGCAAAACCTCATGGGCCAGTCCGAGTCTCCCGTAGAACTGGTGGGAGATATCTATGATGAGCGGCAAGAACTCCCCCAATATCAACAGAGCGGTGAGGGGGGACTCATTTTCTATCTGTTTCTGCAAAAACTCTATTTAGCCTGTCTCTTTGATGATGTAGATGGGGCCCTGAACTATTGGCAACAGGCTCGTCCCTATCTCAACAGTGCCATCGCCACCTATCAGTTTTCCCTTTGGTTTGTCTATGGAAGTCTCGCTCACTTTGATGCCAGTCGTCGTCAGGGGGATGACCCAGACCACTGCCCTTATTGCTCCGAGGCCATGACTCTCAAAGCCCAGGTTGAACGTTTTGCTCAGGCCTGTCCCGCAAACCATGGGGCCCATTTCAGCCTCTTAGAGGCAGAACAGGCTCGATGTCAGGGACGGGATTTAGAGGCAATGGCAGCTTATGATCGCGCTATTGAGCAGGCCCAACAATCTGGCTTTCAACATCTCGAAGCCCTGGCTAACGAACGAGCCGCTGGCTTCTATCGTCAACAGCAGCGTCATAAAATTGCTCGAACTTATATCACCGATGCCTATTATGGCTATGTCCGTTGGGGCGCTACGGCCAAAGTTCATCAATTGGAACAGTTGTATCGGCAGGAGTTAGCCAACTTGGGTCAGCGATCGCCCAAGTTAAATCATCTCACCACCACAACCCATGAGGTTTCGAGTCAAACCTATGGTCATCCCACCCTCAGCCCCTCCCACTCCATTGATTTCTCGGCTCTCATTGAAGCCTCGCAAGCCATTTCCAGTGCCATTGACTTAGACGATCTCCTCACCAAGCTGATGGCAGCAGTCGCCGAACATGCGGGGGCAGACCGGGCAACACTCCTCTGGCGGGATGGGGGAGATTGGCGATCGGCTGCTCGCTATACGGTTGGAGAGCCATGTGAAACGACTGCTCGTTCCCTGACCCAGGAGGATCCGATTCCTCGACTTTGGTTAGAGAAGATTTTACGCTCAGGAGCGCCGATTGTGGTGGCTGATGCCCGCTGTGAGTCGGTATTTGCTGGGGATGTGCGTTTTGTCAAGTTGTTATCCTCTCAGGGACTGCCTCCCCAGTCCGTGTTACTGCTCCCTCTGTGCGATCGCACTCAGACAGTGGGGGCGTTATATTTGGAAAATTCCTTGGTGACGGGGGCGTTTACGGGCGATCGCCTGCAAATTCTACAAACCTTAGGCGCTCAAGCGACCATTTCTCTGACAAATGCCCGCCTCTATCGTCAGGCTCAGGATTACGCCCAACAACTCGAAGGCTCATTAGAGAACCTGAAAAATCTTCAGTTGCAACTGATTCAAAATGAGAAAATGTCAGCCCTCGGCAATCTTGTGGCCGGGGTGGCCCATGAAATCAACAACCCCATCGGCTGCATCTGCGCCAATCTACAACCGGCACGAGACTATCTTGAGGATTTAATGGGGTTATTGAGACTCTATCAGGACTGTTACCCCAATCCTGACCCCCGGATTGAGGAGGAAATCGAGGCCATTGAACTCGACTATATTCAGGAGGATTTCCCCAGTCTCCTCACCTCCATGGAAACCAGCGTCAAGCGCATTGTCGCCATCAGTCGCAGTTTACGCACCTTCTCCCGTCATGATGGCACTAGCCCCAGTCTGTTTGACCTGCGCGAAAGCCTCGATAGTACCCTCTTGATTCTCAAACATCGTCTCAAGGCCAATGAATGGCGGCCGGCCATTGAGGTTGAGAAAGACTATGACCAAGCCTTACCCCTGATTGAGTGTTTCCCGAGTCAGTTAAATCAGGTGTTTATGAATCTGATCGCCAACGCCATTGATGCCCTCGATGAGATGAGCCGCGATCGCAGTTATGCAGAGATTCAGAAACAGCCCAATCGCATTCAGGTCTGTGTCAGGGGCCAGGGCGAGGACTGGGTGCAAGTTTCGATTCAGGATAACGGCTGTGGGATGTCTCAGAGGGTTCAGGAGCAAGCGTTTGAACATCTGTTTACCACTAAACCCGTGGGTGAAGGAACTGGCCTAGGCCTGTCAATTGTGCAGCAAATTCTCCAGACTCATCAAGCCGTGATTGAGGTGCGATCGCAGCTGGGGCAAGGCACGACCTTTAAGCTGGCGTTCCCCCGCCAGCAAGAGGCTACACTAGAATCATGAGTCGAGCTTGGCTCAGTTGTTCTAGGATGTTAACGCCATGCGGTTTCACCTCAATGGTCTGTCACTTCTAATTGCCCTAGCCCTAGCCGGGTTGTGGGTGTTGCTGTGGATTAAACCCACGGCTATGGGATAGGCTCAGGGCTGAAATGGGCCTAGGGCGCTACAATCAAGGAGCAAGAGCAGTTGAGTCAAATGACTGCTAAACACCCATCGTCATGTTGACCGAGCCACCCCGTCCCAGGGTCCGGCTTGGTGAGGGAGGAATGCTATTTTGGATGAGTTGAGAACAGCCTTAGAACTAGCCAGCGAGGACGAACTTCAGGGATTAACGGACTTGTTGTTTCGCCCCCGCTTCAATCCCCTCGATTATATGAAACCCGTCGATCCCTTGGAATTACAAAGTCGCGATCGCCAAGCTTGGATTGATGCCCTCGAAGACCGCTTCCGCTTCCTGGCGGCCGATGGGATGACGGTGTTACGGGGGCAAAGTCACGAGATTTCCTATCGCAGCGTCCTCATTCAAGTGTGTCACTATCTGCGGATTCCCTATTCTCAATCCCTGTCAACGACAGATTTAGAAGCGGAGATTTTTCTCCATTTAATGGGCCGGGCCTGGGATAAACTCCCCGCTGCGGACCAAGAAGCCCTGATGATTCGGGTGCAGAAGTCCTTGGCGAAAAGTGATCTGCCCCAACCCTTACCGCTTCATGTGCAACGAGATCCCATGGGTTGGTTACTCAAGGGAGGAAGTGCGATCGCCGTCAATTCTGTCTTGCGGCCCCTATTGCTCAATCAACTGGCTCGACAATTTGCCCTAGAGTTTGCCCGCCATCAACTGGCTAAGGAAACCCTACGAGGCAGTGCAGCGGCAGCCGCTAAGGTCAAGGGCTATGTGGGGGTGCAGATGGCTCGGCGGGGCATGGCCAGCGCCACGGCCCGCTATACCGCCACCCGTTCCGTATTTGCCTTTGTGGGGCCGGCCTTATGGGCCTGGTTCTTTGCCGATATCTGTTGGCGAGCTGTGGCCACCAATTATGCCCGTATTATCCCCACAGTTTTTGCCCTGGCCCAAATCCGCCTGACACGCTTAGAAACCTGCGAAATGGCCTACGGTTAACCGGTGACGGCAGGCTCTCCGGCATGATAGGAACTGCGGACGAGGGGGCCCGAGCGCACATGAGTAAAGCCCATTTCTCGGGCGATTTGCCCCAGGCGCTCAAAGTCCTCAGGATGCCAATACTGCCGTACCGGGAGATGTTCTAGGGACGGGCGCATATATTGTCCCAGGGTCAGGCGATCGCAGCCGACGGCCCGTAAGTCGGCCATAGCGTCGATCAGTTCTGCTTCCTGTTCCCCATGACCTAACATTAAGCCCGATTTCGTGGGCAGGTTGGGGTTGATCTGTTTCACGTAGCGCAATACCTCCAGGGAGCGATCGTATTTCGCCCCCCGACGCACGGGCCCCTGTAAACGACGTACCGTTTCGAGATTGTGATTAAAACAGGCCGGTTCCGCCGCCACAACTTGTTCAATTCGCTGCTGTTGTCGGCGTTCGGGTGAGGTTTCCGCATCCCGTCCCCCCCAGAAGTCCGGCGTGAGGACTTCGATTTGCGTGTCGGGGCAGCGTTCTCGAATCGCGGCCATGGTTTTCACGAACCAACCGGCTCCCCCATCGGCTAAATCATCCCGGGCCACTGAGGTTAAGACCACATAGCGCAATTGCAAGACCTCAACGGCATCGGCCACCTTCTGAGGTTCTTGAGGATCTAAGGCCATGGGTGCATGGCCCTTATCCACCTGGCAGAAGCCACAGGCGCGAGTGCAGGTGGGGCCCATGAGTAAAAATGTAGCCGTTCCTTGGGCGTAGCATTCACCGCGATTGGGACAGCGGCCTTCCTCGCAGATGGTGTGAATCTGCCGCTGTTTAATCACCCGCTGCACCCGAGACATCTGGCTGGCTTGGCCCAGAGGACGACGCAGCCAGGGGGGGAGCGTTGCCAGTTCGGCGCGGAGTTGAGCGCGGGAATCTAAATCAGCCATCGTTATCGGTCATCTTGACATCCTCCCCACCTTACTTGGTTGAAGGCGGGGATTCCCATCATCGCTGACGAGAGTTCCTGGCTCGTCGAGCAACCTTACTTTTTTG
>SMDP01000102.1:13164-15414 GCA_012911965.1 Geitlerinema sp. P-1104 | reverse complement strand
CGATCGCCTCACCCCAGGACAACTCGATCAACTCTTCTTTAAGGCAGAACCGGGCTTTACAGGAACTAGCTTTGAATTCATCGCCATCGATAACGACGGCGGTCGTTCTCGACCCGCTGAGGTGACCTTGGATCAGGGCAATTCCCCCCCAGAAACAAACGATGCGTTGCAAGTCATTGAACCTGGCGCACCGGTCACCCTGGAGGGGTTAGGGGGTACAGACATTGAGGATGACGATGATGACCTGGAGTTTGAAATTGAGGAGCTTCCCGGACAAGGGACGCTGACACTCAATGGAAACCCCGTTAGGGTGGGTCAGCGCCTCACAGCCGAGGAACTATCCCAACTACAATTTGAGTTCCCCGAGGGCTTCAGCGGTAACACCAGTTTCACATATGCTGCCATTGATAGCGAAGGACTCAAAGACCCCACTCCAGGAACGGTATTCCTGAAAACGGAAGGGAGTAACATCCCCCCCGAAACCAATGACGTCACCCAAAATGTGCCTCCCAACACCTTTGGCGGTGTCAACGAAATTCCTGCTGGTGTGGCCACTCGTTTAACGGGACTCGGTGGCAATGACCCTGACGGTAATGTCGATGAGTTCCGGATTACCCAAACCCCCACCAATGGAACCCTATTCCTGGGAGATCCCGGTGATGGCGGGCGGGCCCTGAGTACGGGGGACAGGATTCCTAAAGACCGCATTAACGATGTCTTCTTCCTTCCTGGCAATAACTTCAATGGAACCAACTTCCGTTACGCCGCCATCGATAATGAAGGTGAAGAAGACCCCACCCCCGCCCAAGTCACATTAGAAGTGGGCAATCGGTTCCCGGATACGGACAATGTCACCAATCCGCTGCCAGACCCCGGTGACATTATTCGCCTCTCGGGACTCGGCGGGAGTGATAGCGATGGACAGGTCATTGGTTTTATCATCAATAGCCTCCCCAATCGAGGCACCCTCTTCCTGGGGCATCCCGAAGCTGGAGGGGTTCCCATTGAACAAGGACAAATCCTAACGGTTGGTGAAATTGGCCGCCTCTTCTTGGATGTGGGGGATGGAACCGGGGACATTCGCTTTACCTATTCTGCGATTGATAACCTCGGTGCCATTGACCCCATTCCTGGTGAAGTCCTCTTTACCGATCGCAGCACGGCACCTGGCGATGAGGAGGACGATGAGGACGATGATCCCGTCTCTGAGATTGGTGTTGACCCCTCTCCTACCCCAATTGGAACTCCATCCCCCTCTCCATCTCCCTCTCCGTCTCCAGAACCGGAAGAGGATTTTGAGTCTCTATGTCCTCCCAAACCGGAGAAGCCCGAGATTCCTGATTTACCGGAATTACCCGACATCACTCGTCGGATGCCTGATTCGTTGCCAGTGTTAGAGGTAGATGGCTTAGAACAACTCAACAGCCGTGCAACTTCAGACAACACCAACGGCGATACTGTGGTTGGCGGGTCTGAAGACAATGATATTCGTGGCAGTGCCGGTGATGACCAACTGCGCGGTGGCGATGGAAATAACCTAATTGTTACCGGTGGCGGCAATAATGTCCTGGCCGGAAATGCCGGGGATGATACCCTCCTGGGTCATCTTGGCTCCGACACCATCTATGGCGGTCGTGATGATGACTTGATCCTCGGTCGTGGCGGCAATAACGTCATTTGGGGCGATCGCGGCAACGATACCATCTCCGGCGGCCCTGGCGACGACATCATCGGCGGTGGCCCGCAAAATCGTACCCCGGACTTTGAAGGCAGTGATGATCTGATTTATGGGGATGCAGGCAACGACACCATCTTTGGTAACTTCGGCCAGAACAGCCTCTCCGGTGGCGATGGCGATGACCTCATCTTTGGTGGCCAAGGGGATGACCTTATCTTTGGTGATGCCGGTAATGACACCCTCAAAGGAGAGTCAGGCAACGATACCCTCGTCGGCAGTCCTGACACCATCGAAGCGGTCAGTGACGAGGACCGGCTGCCGCCGCAAGAGGATATCCTCCCGGATGAGGAAGAATTGAATCTTGAGGAGCTGACATTTGAGGCGTTGGCCGGGTTAGAAGACCCCCGTCGTGCCGCCTCTGAAGAGACGGACGCGGATGCCACTCCTGAGGAACCCGACCCCGAGGCGGCCACTCCTGAGGAACCCGAGCCTGAAGCTGATGATACCGCCCCAAGTCCTGAACCCATCGATCTGGAGCGGCCGTTAACCTTCGAGGAGTTGGCGGAGTTAGA
>SMDP01000102.1:3964-12343 GCA_012911965.1 Geitlerinema sp. P-1104 | reverse complement strand
ATAATGACGGCAATAACCTCATCTTCACCGGAGAGGGCAATAACCTCGTCCTCGGTGGGTCTGGAGATGATAGCCTCATCGGAGAAGGGGGCAACGACACGATTCGCGGCGGCAGCGGCGATGACATCGTCTGGGGTGGGGGTGGCGATGACCTGCTCTTTGGCGGTCATGGCAACGATACCCTCTGTGGAGGCGGCGGCAATGATACCCTCGTCGCCGGGAATGGCAATCCCGCTGACCCCGCCACCGGTGACAATGTCCTCATTGGTGCTGCTGGGAATAACCTCATGTTCGGCAATGGGGGTCAAGATACCTTCTACGGTGGACTTGGCAATGACACCATCTTTGGTGGTAGTGGCGATGTGATTGCCTTCGGGGAAGCCGGCCGCAATGTCATCTTCGGTCAACGGGGTAACGATACCCTCGCCGGTGGCGATGGGGATGCTTTGCTTCATGGGGGTCAAGGTAATGATGTCCTCTTTGGCAATGCCGGGAATAACACCCTCTACGGCGGTCAGGGGGATGACACCCTCTATAGTGGTCGGGGCAACTCCCTCTTATTCGGTGATGAAGGGGATGACCTGCTGTTTGGACAGCGGGGCAATGATACCCTCGTCGGCGGAGGGGGGCAAAATGGCTTTGCCATCACCAATGAGGCCCAAAATAACCTCATCCTCGACTTCGATATCCTCCAAGATGCCTTTGTCCTCTTTGATGGCATCACTCGCGAAGAGTTGACCTTTGGCACTCGGGATGGGCAAACCCTACTCCAGCGGGATGGACAAACCATTGCCATTTTGGTGGATGTGGGGCTAGAGCAGGTTAATGAGATTAATTTCCGATAATCTTTGACATACTCCCCACTCTAAAGAGATGGGGATTCTCCGGCTAATCAAACAGACTAAGCTGCTTGACTGACGGTTGGTGTAACCCCAATGTTGCAACCTATTCGTAAATATATCCCCACCCTGAGTCCGGGAGGATCACTTTGGACGGGAGTGGCGATCGCCATTGCGTTGGCCGTTGCCTCTCCCGTCTTCTTTATCTTAGGTAGTTTGGTTCACAACTCCCGAGAGATCTGGGAGCATCTCATTGCCACCGTTCTATTTCGCTATCTCGAAAATACCGTCATCTTAATGATTGGGGTGGGTTTGCTGGTCATCATCCTGGGAGTTGCCACGGCCTGGTTGGTGGCCGCCTGTGAGTTTGCTGGACGGCGAGTGTTGGAATGGGCCCTCTTACTGCCCCTGGCGGCCCCCGCTTATGTGCTGGCCTACACCGAGGGGATCGGGAGCTTGGTGTCTATAACCTCGCCTCCGACGAGCGTCTGGCCCAAGCCTCAGGGCCGGCCCTGGCCTTAATTGTCATTGCCATGATCCCCGTGATTTTCTTAAGCTGGCAAATCACCCGCGATCGCCCCAGCCAGTCCTGAACTGCCACAGTCATGACCCCAGGCGATCGCCGATCTGTTAGATTGAATGGCGAACAGCAATCGGTGTACTGACGGATGGGTTATCTAATTGCCACAACAAATATGAAAGGCGGCGTGGGGAAAACCACCCTCACCGTCAATATGGCGGCGTGTTTAGCTAAAGAACACCGCCAACGAGTGCTAGTGGTGGATCTCGATCCCCAAGTCAGTGCCACCTTATCCCTCATGTCCCCCACGGATTTCGCCAAAATCCGCAAAGACAAAGGAACGCTCAAACATCTCCTGCAAAAAGCCATCACCGGCGATCTCGACCATAGCCCCGTCCAGGACATCATTCGCCCCTACGGCGGCAATCTCCAAGGCATTGACGTGCTTCCCGGAGACATCGACCTCTATAACGACTTCCTCGTCTCGGAAGTCCTCTACCGCAAAGCCATCCGCAACCCAGAACGGAACTTCGAGGGGGTCTGGAACACCTTTGAAGACTCCTTGATGCGGGGTATTCTCAAACCGGTGGTAGACCACTATGACTTCATCCTCCTCGACTGCGCCCCCAGCTACAACCTCGTCACCCGCAGCAGTCTTGTTTGTAGTGACTTTTATCTGATTCCCGCAAAACCTGAACCCCTTTCCTACATAGGAATGCAGCTCCTAGAGCGTCAGGTTAAAAAGCTAATTGAGATTCACCAAATCGAGAAAAAAGTTCAAACCCAACTGATTGGCATTGTCTTCACCATGTCTCGCAGTATCCTAGCGGGACGCTACTATAAACAAGTAATGAAACGGGTGCGTCAGGAGTTCAACGAAGCCCAAATCTTCAAAACCTCCATTCCCATGGATGTGAGCGTCTCCCGAGCCGTCGATAGTTTCAAACCCGTCGTCCTCAGCGATCCCAACTCCTCCGGTTCCAAAGCCTTCCGAGCCGTCACTGAAGAACTCTTGCAGAAGTTACAAACCCTAACCCCTGCCGCCCGCAGTGTCCGTCTCTCAAAACTGGATTAGACTAGAATTATGGCAAAATCGCCTTCTCCCCTGGCCCTTCAACTCAGCTTTTATTAACGTCACTCAACCCCAATGAACACTAAGCGGCTCTTACTGACGTCACTGTTCGCACTTCTCGTCAGCCTTACCCCCAGCCTGGCTCAACGGGCCCTGGGGTCCTTTCCCCATGTCGAGTCAGTGGCCCAAGGTTCAGACTCCTGGCGTCCCTTTCAATCTCGGGAAGGGCGGTTTGAAGTTCTGTTCCCGCGACAGCCTGAGCAAATGCAGCAGAGGTTTGAGTTACCACCGGGAGAGTCAACCACCCAGTACACCTTTGCCTCCGAAGACGGGTTGGCGGAATATCTGATTAGTTATACAGACTATCCTCAGGAGTTCATCAGCCGCATTGGTGAGCCATCAGACTTTCTACAAGCCGTCAAAGAGGGCTTTCTCGGAGGAGTTGGGGCCCGGGATGTGGTGAGTCAATCCCGCCGCTTACAAGGCTATCCAGGCTTAAGGGTTGAGTATGTCACCCGCAATGGTCTGTCCGGCTATGCCCATTTTTATCTGGTCAATGAGCGACTTTATCAGATAATTGTCACCCCTCAGACAGCCAATGGGAGTAATTGGTCTGAAAATGCCCAGCGTTTCTTAACCTCTTTCAGTTTGCGTTAGCCCTAGATTCAGAGCAGATGAATGATAAAGGGGTAGCGATAGGATTGGTCGGGGTTACTCGCAACCTTGAGAATCGCCAGAATTGGCAAGACAATATTACCAACCGCCACCAGAATCCCCAGGACAAACGCCACGGGAATGGTGATGACTAAGGCCCAAAGCACGCCAATGAGAAGGCTGTAAATAAATAGGTTGATATAGAAGTTAAGGACTTCGCGGGCATTAGTTTTGACCGCTTGATCGTCCACCAAAAGAAATAAAGCAACCGGAATCCCTAGGGCCAATACTGTCCAAGAGAAAAAGACTGAGGCATGACAGAGGATGGACAGAAGTTTGCGTTGCTCGGAGTTCATGATGTCTTGCCAATGAAGGGTCTGTTGTAGCTGGCCCGGTCTTGGATTCCTGGTGAGAAATCAAGAGGCGCGATCTACCGTCAGTATAGCTTGCCCAGACAGAGGGGGACAACCTGAGCCTGAGCCTCGGTCAACCCGGCTGAGACGGGATATCACCGTTCGGCAGAGAATTGACGGGCCGGAAGTTCAATGATGAACCGGGTTCCTGAGGGGCAATTGGGTTGACAGTAAAAGGCCCCTTGATGTTGCTCCACCAGGATGTTATAGGCATTCGAGAGGCCTAAGCCGGTGCCTTTGCCAATGGGCTTTGTGGTAAAAAAGGGATCAAAGACCCGTTCGACCAACTCATCGGGAATCCCTAGACCATTATCCACAATCTCGATGCGGATCATGGTTTCTGTGGCTATCTCACCCGTTCCCTCTGTGGAGGTTTGTAAGGCTGAGGTGACCTGTAATTGAGGCTTAAAGGTCGGATCTTGTCTGAGACGTTCCTCTAGGGTATCAACGGCATTATTGAAGATGTTAAACAAGGCCTGATTCAGTTGTCCCGGATAACAGACGATCGCCGGTAACTCTGCCAGCTCTTTCACCACCTCAATTGAGGAGCGTGAGGCGGCTTGGGAGAGGCGGCTATGAATCATCGTCAGGGTACTGTTAATACTGCTATTGATATCAGCCACTTTCCAATCCGCTTCATCCAAACAGGCAAAGTTCCGTAGAGACAGGACAATATCACGAATGCGATCGGCCCCCGCCGTCATCGATGCGAGCAATTGGGGGAAGTCGTCCCGGACAAACTCCACATCGAGTTCCTCAATCAGGTCGGCGATCGCCCCAGGAGGATCTCGGTAATACTGTTGATACTGCTCAACCAAGGCCAACAACTGCTCGCTATACTCACGAGCATGGTTGATATTCCCATAAATAAAGCTGATGGGGTTATTGATTTCATGGGCCAACCCCCCCACCATTTGTCCCAATGAGGCCATTTTTTCCGACTGCACCAGTTTCGCCTGAGTTTTTTGTAGGGTTTGCAGGGTTTGATGCAAGGTGTCGGCCTTACTCCGTTCAGCGGCCTCGGAGTTTCGTAACGCCGCCTCCATCTGTTTGCGTTCCTGTAATTCCGTTTCCAGAGATTCAATGAGGTGATGTTGACGCAGGGCAATCCCCAACTGCACCGTCAACTGTTGTAACACCTCCACTTCCGATTCGGCCCAAACGCGAGTCTCGGTGCAGGAGTGAGCAATCAGCAGTCCCCAAAGTTCTCGGGGTTCCTCTAAGGAATCAGGATGCCACAGGATGGGCAGGACCAAATTGGCCCGAACTTGGATCCGTCGCAGTAAGGCTTTGTGGCAATCAGGTAGGGTACTTGTGGCAACGTTCTCTACTCCTCGCATTCGCCCCTCTCGATACCGTTGTAAAGAGTCCTTGCGAAAACAGTCATCCTCAAAATGTTCGCCAAGAATGGCCAGATTTGGGTCAACGACGGACTCAACCGTCACGTCACCACTCCAATCGGGTTGAAAGCGGTAGATGACGACACGCTCAACCGCGAGAAACTGACGCACTTCATGGACGACGACCTGCATCACCTCCTGAAGGTTTAGAGATGACCAGACTCGTTCTAAAGTTTTGGCCATCAGTTGGCTGCGTTGGACTTGCGCCTCTAACTGCAACTTGGCCAGTTTCGCTTCGGTGATGTCTAGGGCGACTCCATAGAGTTTGACCAATTCACCGGCGGCGTTGTATCGGGGTTCTCCTTTGATATCTAAGTAACGAATTTCCCCATTGGCTAATAACAGGCGATGTTCGAGATGGATGGATTCCCCTTGATTGAGTAATTGCTGTTGAGCCTGCCACCAACGGGCGCGATCGCCCGGATGAATGGATTTGAGAAAGTCTTTTAGGCTCAGGGGGCGATCGCCGTCTCGGAGGTGGTAGATACGCTTAATTTCGGGCGAGGCGTTAATCTCCCGGTTCTCGGGGTCATAGTCAATACTGCCAATATGGGCGATATGCTGCGCCTCTTGCAGTTGGGCCTGACTTTCGGCTAAGGCCTGTCTACTGGCTTCTAAGGCGGCGGTGCGCTCTTGCACCCGAGCCTCCAAGGTTTGATTAGCCCGCCGTAATTCTTCTTCAATGGTCTGACGCTGCTCAATTTCTGCCTGCAACATAGCATTGAGCATTTCGAGTTGTTCCGGGGTTTTCAGAGATAGGAATTGAGGGAGCAAACTGACCATTGAGGCGGCGGTGTAGCAGGAGACAACCGCCGTGACAGCTCGTTCAACCCCTGCCAGCCAGTAGGCGGGATGCCAGAGGGTCCAGATATCCATGAGATGACCCAGACCACAGAGAACGATAAACGCACCGAATAAGTAAAAGACATTTAAGAATGGCACATCGCGCCGCTGAGATACAAAATAAATCAGCAGAGTTGGAATTGAGAAATAAGCCAAGGCAATCAGGGCATCACTGGTAACATGCAAGGCCACCAAAGGAGTTTGCCAGAGGTAACAATGACCGTGAGGCATATAACTCTGACTGGAAAAAAAAATGGTTTGAATGAGTTGGTTTAAAAAGTCCCACATCTTGATTATTAAACGGTGTTGACGTTAACCCTGCGCCGAATATTGGATAGAGTCGGGTCACTGAGTCCAAATCTCTCTTTATTGTAAAGCCTACCTAAATTTTCCTGGATGGTCATCGATGTTAGCTTTTGAGCTTCAGTTTTTGCCCCTCCACCCTTTATGTGGTTTTATTGGTATATTTCTTTTTATGAATGAGACAGGGAATGGATCAGGGTCATCCTTCTGACTCTCCTGAGATGGTCTAGGATACGTTCAGGCTTAAATCCGGGCCGGGCGATCGCCCTGGGAAATCCCTCTGCGGCGAGGACGAGCGTAAATGTTCCTTGAGTTTCTTTAGGGGAGGGACTCCCTCAGGAGTAGGAGTCGTTTTTTCGGCTGAATGAGAAGGATTAGTCGTCGGGGTTTTACCTGAATACCGCTTGCGAATTGAGGGTCGATGCTCTAAGTAAACGACAACTAAATCTTCAGGAAGTATCAAAGCTGTTTTTGTCTTGAATTGTTGATAAACGGCTTTAATTTTATTGAAGTATGGTACTATATTGACGAGTTTACAGGATTTAATATTTTTCATCGTTTGGGGTTGCTATTTTCTAAGCTTTAAGGCATTGTTTTACTAACCAACATCTTACCCCGTAACAGTCCCATAGTGTGAAGATGAGATTCATTCTTTAAGTTGCGATTGAAAAGTAGAGGGAACAAGTTATTGCCTAATTTTAAGTAGCTGGCGGACGGTCACTCAGAAAAAAACACCAGTATCATTCTAATTTGCTTACTCTGCCGCCACCCGTGACGATCTTAACTTAAGCTCGCAACTTAAGGAAATAGATATTGAAGTTTTCTGCCATGTCAATATCTGCCATGAGTTTGAGATTATAAAACTTAAACTTCAGTGTAAGATTCGATTTGGGAGACAAAGCAACATGTAATTCGTTTTAGATTTTTTGAGTTTGTCCTCTCGTCTATCACCAGGCAATAGAGGAGCGAGATCTAAGAGAGTCTTGTTAAGATGTAGAATGATGTCCCAGACGCTTCCCTAGCCAACAGCATTTTTAATTTAAGAACGTATCATGGTAGAACGATCGCATCCAAGTAAACGGCGGCGTGGCTTGATTCTTAGCTCCCAGGGCTGGCAACGACTGCAAGCGGCAGAACACTTGTCCTCGATTCAAGATAATCAGGGTAAGCCCTACACCTTAGAACAACTCGGCCAGCGAACCGGATTGAGTTCCAACACCCTCACCAAACTGCGCCGTCGTCAAAAACCAGTAGATTGGCAGACCTTAGACGCCTATTTTGAAGCCTTCAACCTGAAAATGGGGAGTCATGATGTCATCAACCCCGACCAGAACGCCTCAGAAATAGACTTGGCGGCGCTGCAACAGATCCCCCTGAAAGGCCAATTACCCTTAGACTCGCCCTTTTATATTCACCGCAACAACATCGAAGAGCTGTGTGCCAAGGAAATCCTCAAACCGGGAGCCTTGATTCGTATCAAAGCACCGCGTCAGTTTGGCAAAACCTCCTTGATGGCACAGACCCTGAATCATGCCCGCGATCGCGGTCTTCGCACCTCCGTTGTTAACCTACAGGGCTTAGACTGTCAAGTGATGCAAGACCCTGATCGGTTGTTGCAATGGTTTTGTGCTGTCGTCGCCAAAGACTTAGGTCTGCCCAACGAACTGGCCAGCCGCTGGGATGACTTATTTGGCAGTAGCTACAGTTGTTCAGACTACTTTGAAACCTATCTACTCCCTGCCGAGCCAACTCCCCTATTACTGGTGATCGAAGAACTCGACGAACTCTTTGCCCACCCCGAAGTCGCCACGGACTTTTTTGGCATGTTGCGCTCCTGGTATGAACAGGGACGTTATGGCATTGAACAACGAGCCATCTGGACCAACCTACGGTTAGCGATTATCCACTCCACCGAAGTCTGGCTGCCCTTAACCTTGCATCAATCTCCCTTTAACGTGGGATTACTGGTTGAACTGCCGCATTTTAACCCCTTGCAAGTTGAGGAACTGACCTGCCGCTATGGTCTCAATCCCGCTGATGTCTACGCGCGAACTATCTTTGCCCTAGTAGGGGGTCATCCCTATCTGACGCAACTGTGTTTGTTTTATCTCGTGCAAGGAGAGTTAACGATTGAGGACTTAGCCTCAGAGGCGATCGCCCACCATACAATTTTCCATAGCTACCTTAGACGGCAAGTGCAACTGATCGAACAAGAACCGGACCTCATCCAAGCCATGACCGAGGTGGCCCGCAACCCCAGCGGCATCGAACTCAGCCATCAGAGCGCCTATCGCCTGCAAGGGTTGGGGGCGATTCGCCTCAAAGAACGTCTAGC
>SMDP01000102.1:1795-3496 GCA_012911965.1 Geitlerinema sp. P-1104 | reverse complement strand
CGTCCCTGGTGGCGATCGCACCTGGACCTACCCCCAGCCGGGCGCTTAGGCAGTTTTATCCAGGAGGTGCTACTCCCCGAAACCCGCAATCCCCTCGTCATTCTCATCGATGAAATTGACAGCATTCTGGCCCTCAACTTCCCCACCGATGATTTTTTCGCCCTAATTCGCACCTGCTATAACCAACGAGCCGAGACCCTCGACTATCGGCGCTTGAGCTTTGCCCTCTTTGGCGTAGCCACCTCGGGAGACCTCATCGCCGACAAACAGCGTACCCCCTTCAACATTGGTCAGTCCGTAGAATTGAGGGGATTTCAGCCCGAGGCGATCGCCCCCCTGGTCCCCGGCTTAAGACCCATCCTGGCCAATCCCGAACAGGGATTAGAGCGAATCTTCCATTGGACCCAAGGTCAACCCTTTCTAACCCAAAAACTCTGTCAACAACTGCTTGAGCATTCCCCCAAATACCGCCTCTTAGACCAGCATTCCCTTAACCATCAGGACAGCCTCATTGACCTGTGCGTGCAACAGCAGATTCTGGAGCATTGGGAAGCTCAGGATGCCCCAGAACATCTCAAAACCATTCGCGATCGCCTCCTCCACAACGACGACCGAGCCGCAGAACTGCTCCCCCTCTATCGTCAGATTTGGCAAGCCGAGGGGCATCCCTCCCCAACCCCCCCAATCCCCGCCGAAGACTCTCCCCTACAAACCGAACTACTCCTATCGGGTCTTGTGGACTGCCGCAACGGCTATCTACGGGTCAAGAACCCCATCTACCAGCAGGTCTTTAACCTGAGCTGGATTGACCGGCACCTAGAGCGTCTGCGACCCTATGCCCCCCTCCTCAAAGCCTGGAACGAGTCCAACGCTCAAGATAGTTCCCGACTGCTACGAGGAGCGGCCTTGCAAGAAGCCCTCGACTGGACCCAACGCAAGAGTCTCAGCGACCTAGACTATCGCTATCTCAGTGCCAGCCAAGACCTAGAACGACAGGAGAAGCAACAAAAAGAAGCCTTTGAGCGACAGGAAAGCCAACGCCAATTAGAACAGGAGCGGCTGTTCGACAGCCAACGCCGTCTACAGTTACAACGGCAGCATCTCCGTCGTCAACGGCAATTCCTGGCCGGTCTCGGCTTAGCCCTAGTGGGGTCAATTGGCTTAGGCCTAGCTACCTTCAGAGCCTATCAACGCACTGCCCTGAGTGAAGTCCGCGCCTTCATAGCCGCTTCCCGAGGCAGTTATAACTCCGAGCAACAACTTGATGCCCTCGTTCAGGGACTCCAGGCCCGGCAGAATCTGCAACAGTTGCGGTTCCTCTCCCCAGACCAGCATCAGCAGTTAGAGGGCGAAACCCAGAAAATCCTTGAACAAGCCATCTATGCCAACCATGAAATCAATCGCATGATGGCCCATCGCGGTGGCGCCTTAGGGGTGGATGTGAGCCGGGACGGTCAATGGATTGCCAGTTCCGGTCCTGATGGAACGGCCAAGATTTGGCGACGGGATGGAACTCTGGTGCATACCCTAACGGTGGGGGTAACCGTTTATAGCGTCAAATTTAGCCCCGATAGCCAACTGTTAGCCACCCCTAGCCTTAGCGGTGACATTTACATCTGGTCTATCGATGGAGACTTGCAAACTCGGCTTCAGGGCCATACAGCGGCGGTGTGGAATGTGGCCTGGAGTCCTCAGGGGGAC
>SMDP01000102.1:0-1555 GCA_012911965.1 Geitlerinema sp. P-1104 | reverse complement strand
AGTCACCTCTTGGCTGCCAGCTATAGTGATAATCAGGTTCGTCTTTGGCAAGGGGATGGAACTCTCGTCCGGGGCCTCGACGGTCATGAGGCGGAAGTGGGGACTCTGGCCTTTAGTCCTGATGGGTCTTATTTGGCCACTGGCTCAGCCGATGGACGTCTCAAACTCTGGTCTTCTGAGGGAACCTTACTCAACAGTTTTGAGGGCCATAATAGTCGTTTACGGGGGGTCGCCTTTAGTCCCGAAGGAACTCAGGTCCTCAGTGCTGGTGAAGATGGCTTGGTTCGCATCTGGCAGGTTGAGAATGAGTTTATGCAGCCTCTGGGGATCCATGACCATGAGGTTTGGCAGGTTCGTTATCTATCTCCCTCATCTTCTCTAGTTGGCTCTTTTGTCAGTCTATCCCGAGGCGATATCCGAGTTTGGAACCCGGCGGGGGAGTTGGTGCAGCAGTTTGAGCAATTTGCCTTAGGGGAATTGTATAGTTTGGCGGTTCATCCCCAGCAAGACCAACTGATGGCGGGAGATAGTCGGGGGATGGTCTATGAGATTGATTTGACCCGTGGTGAGATTGACTCCTGGTCTGCGGATGAGTTGAGCGTTTTTGCCTTAACCTATAGTCCTGATGGCCGTTGGCTTGTCTCTGGGGGGAATAGTCCCCCGCTTAAGGTCTGGCGGTCTTTGGCCCAGGGAGGGTATGAGTTAGATCAGACCTTGGAGGGTCATCAGGCTCGGGTTTGGGACTTGACGTTTAGTCCCGATGGTTCTTATCTGACCTCGGCCAGTATTGATGGAACCGTGAGACTCTGGGAGTGGGACTCACCCAGTCCAGGAGATGTACCCCCATTGGCTCTAATGCCTTCAGAGGTGTTAGCGGGGGATCATAGTCCCTTCTGGGGGCTGGCGATTAGTCCTGAGGGCGATCGCATCCTCTCGGCCAGTCGCAGCGGTGTGTTGAATCTTTGGAATCGCTGGGGGGAGCAACTCTTAAAACTTCAGGTCACGGAGAGCAGTGGCTTAACGCGAGTGGCGTGGAGTCCAGACGGTCAGTTAATAGCGGTGGCTCGCACGGATCACCGGGTGGACTTGTATAGTCCCGAGGGCCTATTGATTAGCCAATTGCGCAACCATCAGGGAACGGTGTTAACCTTGGCATTTAGTCCCGATGGGCGATACCTCGTTTCGGGCGGGGAAGATCGTCGCCTAGTCCGTTGGGATATCGAGAAAGTCCGTTCCCTAAATGGGTTAGAGTACGGCTGTCAGCGTGTGCAGGATTATTTAAGTCAGCAATCTGAGCTAGAGCCGTTGTTTAGCCAATGTCAAGACTAAGCCTATCGTTTGAGCCGTCGTTTAACTATCAGGTGGGTGGAGCGGTTCCGCCCCAATCCCAAACCTATGTGCGGCGACAGGCCGATGAGGCGTTGTTCACCGCATTGCTCAAGGGCGAGTTTTGCTATGTGTTTAATTCCCGCCAAATGGGGAAATCGAGTCTGCGGGTGCAGGTGATGGCCCGGCTGCGGGAGGCGGGGGTGATGCCGGGGGCCTTGGACTTAAC
>SMDP01000101.1 GCA_012911965.1 Geitlerinema sp. P-1104 | reverse complement strand
CTGTTCCCTGTTCCCTGTTCCCCTCTTTAAAAACGATTCGATTCTGGGGCTTTGTTGGTGACGCCGTTTCCGGGTTGTCGGAGGAAGTTGTTGTCTTCAGCTTGGTTTTGATAGATACATTGAACGGTGGGATTGTCGTTGATGTCTCCCATGAAGCCGAAGGTGTTGAGACGGTTGCGACAGTTGCGGACTTCGCCCGAGGAGACGACATTCATCCGTTCTAGGACTGACCAGTTGGTGTTGCGGATGACGCAGCCGGGGTGCATCCGGGGCTGGGATACGTAAACGTTGAAGGGGTTGAGGGTGATGTAGGCGTAGCTTTCTACGACCATGGCACTGGCCCCGTATTGGACGCAAAGTTCGGGGTTGGCAACGCTGCGATCGAGGACTTCTCGGGAGGCGACGTTCTGGGCGTTGACGGTGGTGGTGGAACTGAAGGCGATACCAATTCCTATCCCCAGGATGAAGACGCCGCCAATCAGGGCTAGGAGGGTATAGTTTAAGGTGGATTTGACTTTACTGGTGGCTCTACTACGCTTCATGATGGGGAGTGATGGGTCTTGGGAAACAAGAGGGGTTCGCTTAGGGAAATGATAGCTGACTGTTGGGAACTTTGTTTGGGTTGCGATCAGTCAACTGTCTCTAGTTTAATCAGTTGTTCGAGAAACTGGGGCGATCGCCCTTCAGGGCCGCCAGGATTCGTTGGGGCGATCGCCAATTCTCCCGAAGTTTGCGCTAAAGTCTTGAAGGACGAAGACAGATTATCAATTGTATTTGACCCCGAACTATCTCACGAGAGGATCGCTTAAGGCTATGAAGTTTCCCCCTGTTGCACTGATCGCATTGGCTGCCGCTGTTCCGAGTGCGGAGGCGGTCATGGCCGCGTCGGTGGGGATTCAACTTCCCGACAACTGTAATATCGTTGCATTGAGTCCTGCTGAAAGTGGACGAGCGGGTGGAATGCTCGTCTGTGCGCCGGAGTCTTCGGATGGTCCGGCTCCCATTTTAGGGAATAATATCGATCTGCCTGATTTACCCGAGACGGTGGAGTTTGCCGATTTGGGCGATCGCTATGAACGTCCCTTTATTGAGGCCCTGGCCCGTCAAGGGGTTATTCCAGCGGCGGAGGATGAGAAGTTTAATCCAGATGACCCCCTTACGGAAACGGAATTACGAGCTTGGTTAGATAAAAGCCTAGAAATCCGTGAGACGATGAACCCCTCGCTGAAGGAGTCCTCGGAGGAGGCGTTAGAGGCTTCGAGTCTTGAGGAAGAGGCTGAGGCGGCTAAAGCAACCGGGAAGGACATCGAGCTAGAGCGTTTTGGGAAACAGCTTACGGGTAAGTCGGTTGAGAAAGAGACGGAACCGGTTGTGTCCCGCTTAGAGGCTTTGGTGGCCCTGGCGACTCATTTTGATTTGGAGTTAACGGAGGAGTTGGAGGCGAATACGATTTTAAGCTTTACGGATCTCGATCGCGTCCCTGAGTCGGCTCATAATGCTCTAAAAGCGATTGTGGGCCATGAGGTTATTATTCTTCACCATGAGGAGGATGATGATGAACTCGAAGAGATGGCCCTCTATCCTCACTTCTCGGCGACGCGAGCTGATGTGGCGGTCCTGTTGTACAAGTCAATGGTGAAAAGCGGAGGCTTTGCTCCGATCGCCATGAGTTCCCAAGGCTCTCTCGGAGAGATGGATGTTCGCTTCGATGGCTCGGGTGAGGCGATTTATTCTCCTCTGGTTCGCCCTGGATTGATGCAGCAACTGTTTGCAGACTCCTACTCCCCAGGAACTATCGCTATTGGCTTGGCGGAAGGAACTCGTACGCTGGATGGGGGTAAAACCACCGGTTATTGGGGCCACCGTGATCCGGGGAATGGTAAGCATAATATGGGAACGTTTAGTTACCAACATGGGGCTAGAACCCCGGAAGAGGCGGATTTACTCCAACTACGGCGGATTTACCAGTATAGTGCGGCGCTCGAAGAATATGCGGCGGCTCACAATATGGACTTGTCGGTGTTGGAATTGGTGGCTGGCTTGGATTTGGCGAACCAAGCTCCTCTGGCGGCTCAGCATTATCTGGCGAATTTGCAAGAGGCTAAAGCTCGAGGGGCGACAGGAGTTGAGGCTATTCTAGAAGCTCGGGCTTATAGTTACTTAAACCCGGCGACTGGACGCTTGGAGGCGAGTGGCTTCCGTAATAACTGGGAGTGGTTACGCTATGACCAGTTACGTCGGATTCAGGCGATTCATCAAACCCTCGCTTACCACGGAATTGAGTAATTGTCAAGAGATTCGGTCAGTGATATCAAAGATCATTGACCGAATCTCCCGTTCGGCAGGGTTAAAAGTTTTCTAAAATCCGTTGGACAATGTTCATGCCGGTCACGGCTTGCCAGGCAAATAAACCTACGACGGCAATGTTAAGACTGATGTGGCTGTAACGGGCCCAGTCTTTGCCCCGTTGCATAAGGGGGGCTAGGGAGGCGGACAGGGCCACAAGTCCCATCATGCTGAGTCCCACTAATAGGTGCGGGCCGACGAAGAGTTTACCGTTGTTGATATAGGTGACGGACATCCCGCCAATGGCGCCGAGAACGACACCAACTAGCAGTAAGGAGCCAATTTTGAAGTGTTTGCTGCGAAAATCTCCTTGAACTAGCTCTTTTTTCTCTTCACCGCTGGCAGACCGTAGTTTACGGACTTTGAGACCTGTATAAAGGGCATAAATGGCGATCGCCAACATTCCCCACATCAGTAAAGGGTGAATGAAGTTCAGCCAGGGTTTAATTGACTCAGGAATAAAATCCATTGGGGTTCTCCTCGGTATTGGACAATACGTGTTCTCTCACGGCGGTTGGGGGAGACCGCTGGAAATGGCCCCCCTACCCATCATAAAACTAAGCATAGCAAGTTTCCGGGCGAGACTCCGGGTCTCAAGTTAATCCCATAGCGAGGGCTAGGAGTCTTCTGAAGGGGTGGATGAGGGGTGTGGGGGAACGGGATCATAACCACCAGGATGGAAGGGGTGACAGCGTAAAATACGACGTAGGGCCAAGAATCCGCCGCGCCAGGGGCCAAAGCGTTCAATCGCCTCGACGGCGTAGGTGGAACAGGTAGGCTGAAAGCGACAGGAGGGTAATGTCCAGGGGGAAATAAAGAGACGATAGGCTCGAATTAGGGTTAAGGCGCTCTGTTTGGCGATCGCACTCAGCATAGGGTGAACTCCAATCGATTCAACGGGAACAGTAACAACAGGGGCGATCGCGGGGGTCTCGGTTCCAACGGGCAACAATCCTTTATAGTATCAGGAAGAGAATTTCAACCTTTTTTGCGACCCTGTCCTCCCCACCTCTTGTCCCAGATACCATGTTAGAGTTCGGCATTGCACCCAACACCACACCGCTGTGGTTCTCCAGTGGCTTGGTTTTGGTCTGGTTAGGAGTCGTTCTCGCCGCCGCTGAAGGTCTCTATCGCTATCGCCATCTTAACCCGGAGTTTAGTCGCAAAATTGTCCATATTGGCACCGGGAACGTCATCCTCATCGCCTGGGGATTGGGGATTCCGGCTTGGATTGGGATTGCAGCGGCCATCTTGGCAGGATTGGCGGCGTTACTCTCCTACTGGCTTCCCCTGCTTCCCGGCGTAAACAGCGTTGGCCGTCAAAGTCTGGGAACCTTCTTTTACGCCGTTAGCATTGGGGTTCTGATTGCCGGGTTCTGGGAGTCCGCCCCTTACTATACTGTCCTCGGTATCCTGATTATGACCTGGGGCGATGGTTGTGCGGCGTTGGTGGGGATGCAGTTTGGCCAACATCCCTATCGTGTTTTGGGGATGAACAAAAGCCTGGAGGGAACCGCCGCGATGTTTATCATTAGTTATCTCATTAGCCAGTTTGTTTTACTGGCCTCTGGCACACCCTGGACTGAGCTTGTTTTCGTATCATTATTGGTAGCTGCTACGGCGACGCTCTTGGAATCGTTTTCAACGTTTGGGTTGGATAATTTGACAGTCCCAGTGGGCAGTGCTACCTTAGCATTTTATATACAGTCATTTTGGGTTTCCTAACCTCATTGACACAATGAGATTGTGCCTCAAGACTGTTTAGGGTTAAGCCTCAAAGTTTAAGTAACGTTGAGTTGAAAATACCTCTATGTCTATGTCATCAGTTTTACCGTCTTCTAGTCACGATTCAGCGAAAATTGTTGTGTTGGTTCACGGTATTTTTCGCCAATCTAAAGTTTTCTCAAAAATGAAACAACGCCTACAGGCTCAAGGCTATACGGTCTATAGCCCGGATTTGTTTCATCGTTGGGGTGCGTTGGGACTCGCTGACCTAGCGCAACAATTGGCGACCTTCATTGAACAAAATATCCCCTCAGAGACCGAGTTTGATTTAGTAGGATTGAGTATGGGGGGAATTGTCAGTCGCTATTATCTGCAACGGCTCAAAGGTGCTTCACGGGTGCGGCGTTTTATCAGCATTGCGTCGCCCCATTTAGGAACTTGGCTGGCTTATAGCTTTCCTCGACGAACGGGATTAGAAATGCGTCCGGGAAGTCGGTTACTGAAGGATTTGAATCAAGATTTAGACCGTCTCGATGTCGAAATCACCAGTATTTGGACACTTTGGGATTTCATTATTGTTCCCTCGCAACATTGCTGTTTACCTGTGGGCGAGGTGATTCAGGTTCCGGTGCTGTTACATGGGATGATGCCTTGGAGCGATCGCACGATTGAGGTGGTTCAAAAACGGTTGCAAGAGCCGCTTTCTTCGGCTACAACAACTCAGGTCAGCTGAGAAAGTTAGGGGTTAGAAGAGGGGTATACCTGAGCGCGATCGCCCCAACCGTTGAGGGTTTGTTCGCCAATTCCTCGGACTTGTAACACGTCCTCTAAGTTCGTAAAGGGACGGGACTCGATAATCCGTTGTCCTAAAACATCGCCAATTCGGGGCAGGGTTTTCAACTCCTCTAAACTGGCAGTGTTTAAATCGACCACCTCGGGGAGATCACTACTGCGGTGAACCATCACCGAACAGTCGGCTTCTCGTTCGCGAATGCGTCGGGCAATATGTGAGGGAAGCCCTAATTCTGCCGTCCTATACAGACGGTCAAATTCGCGGCGAAAATGAGCCGCCACGGTCTGATTTTGAATCATTAACACCGCTTCGTCATTGCTGACATTAGCCACATTCGACCAGTTGTGAGAGCCGGTAATGACCAGGGAATCATCGATGAGGGCGAACTTGTGATGTAAGATATCGCCAGGAGGAAGTTGAGCAACACCAACGCTAGAGATAGGCGGGTCCCAAGGTTGATTGTCCACCTCATATCGACATTGCTCATCGGCGAGGGCAACTCCTAACATATCGAGGCCTTCGGAGTAGTGACGAAAGGCGAAGCCTCGGTCAATTAAGGCCCGAACTTCGACACGGGCTTGGTGGCGTTCGATGAGTTGATTGGTAATATCTTGAGCTGAGAAAACAAAGAGGGCTAAATCAACCTGATGTTGAGCGTTATTGAGAGCAGCGGCGATTTCCCCATTGGTACTCTGTTCCCAGGGAAGGGTGGTTGAGGTGGGGGAAAATTTCACCGAGACGAGGGTATCGCCGACGGTGAGACTGCGTAGGGGACGATGGGGTTTTCGTAAGCCAAAGCGACTTTGAAGGGTTCCCTCGGGGCCACCTCCCCACATGAATTCAAATTCTTCGCGAAATACACTCACCAGTTGAGGATTGTCTAGGCGTAGCAGATGATTGGGATTTCCTCGACTGGCGGGTTCTCCCATGTCGCCATGGATTCCCGAGAGGGTGAAGTTGGCTGAACCGGTGACGAGGATGTTGTTGTCGATGAGGACGAATTTGTGGTGCATGAGACCGCTACCCCGGGAGCCGTCGGCGGTATCATCGAGGGTGGGGACTTGGGCGTTGCGTAGGACGACGAGTGCGTCGTTTTCGGCGATTTCTTCGGGACTCATCACGCCGTCGTTGTTGCGATCAATCAAGCGTTTAGCTTCCTCGTAGCGGGAACGTTGGCGATCGTCGAATTGGCGGATTTCTTCGGGGCTATAGTCACTCCAGGGGCGATTATAGTCATGTTCTAGGATTAGACGGACGGACACTCCGGCTTGATGTTGGCGGGCGATCGCCTGAGCGAGTTTGGGGAGTCGTAGTTCCTGAACGGCGATATCGATGCGTTCTTGGGCGTTTTCGATGGTCTCGATGAGGAGTTCTTCTAGGTTATCGCCGTCGCGGCTGATATGGCGATAGGGATCGGTGTAGTGATGGGCGGAGTTTTGGTTGAAGTAAACTTCAATTTGTGGATGTTGCGGGAGGGGAGGCGGACGGTTCACCGGGCCCTGTTGTAACGTCCAGGGGGAGCGACAGCCGAGGTTTAGGGTGAGGATAAACCCTAGACTGGCTAAGAGTAGGAAGGAACGACGCACCACAACCATCACAGTTATGTTCTCAGATGAGGGGTTGAGAGTTTGGGAGGTTGGGGGTCATTGTAGCAAGCGATCGCGGCGATCGCTCTACGGCTTAACAATCTGGAATCATTACGCTAGGTCAGAGGATTGTTTGCAAATATGAGGCAATTCTGGCCTTAAATATCAAGGGAGATTCTCCCAAAATTTGCACGAATGGGGGCGCGATCGCGATAATGAAGAAACGTTAACATCCGCTTACCCCAGAACGCTCCCATGACCGCAACCCCCATCGATCGCCCCAACCCTAGACCCAAAACCAGTGACTGGCGGCTGTTTCTGCGGTTGGTTCCCTACGCCAAACGCAATCAGAAACTCCTCTGGATTGTCCTGGCCCTATTGGTTCCCCTGGCCTTAGCCGGTTCCGTACAACCGATTCTCGTTGGACAAACCATCTCCTTCATTCGCCAAGAACCCACCTATTTCTTCCTGGAGGGACTGACTTTCTCCCAAGGAATCATCCTCTTAGTGGGGTTACTCTTCCTCGCCATGGTGATTCGAGCCACCCTGGATGGGATTCAAGGCTTTCTGGTGCAAAAAGTGGGTCAGCGGATGACCATGCAGATTCGCAATGACCTGTTTGAACGAGTCACCTCCCTCTCATCGAGTTTCTTCGATCGCACCCCCGTCGGACGACTCATCACTCGCCTCACCAGTGATGTGGACGCCTTAGGAGATGTTTTCTCCACGGGGGCCATCGGCATTGTCAGCGACTTAGCCACCATCCTGGTTCTCATCCTGGTCATGTTTACTGTCCAGTGGGAACTGGCCTTGATGCTGCTGTTGATGCTTATCCCCACAGCGGCGATCGTGATTTACTTCCAACAACAGTTCCGCAAAGCCAACTATCGCGCTCGTGAGGAACTCTCCCGGCTCAATTCCAACTTTCAGGAAAACATTGTCGGAATCAATATCGTGCAACTGTTTCGCCGGGAACGGTACAATGCTGAAGCCTTCCGGCGCATTAACCAGGACTATATCACCGCTGTCGATCGCACCATCTTCCACGATTCCGCTGTCTCGGCGACCCTGGAATGGGTGTCTCTGGTGGCCATCGCTGGGGTTCTCTGGTTGGGGGGACTCCGAGTGCTAGAGGGAGAGATGAACTTTGGACTCTTGGCCTCGTTTGTCTTATTTGCACAACGTCTCTTTGACCCCTTACGCCAGTTTGCAGATAAATTTACCTCCCTACAATCGGGGTTCACCGCCGTCGAACGGATTAGTGATCTCCTGGATGAACCTATTGATATTCAAGACCCGGCTGGGATTGACACGCGCTCCATTGAACCGGGTCATAGTGGTGAAATTCGCTTCGAGAATGTCAGCTTCGGCTACAAACCCGATGAATATGTCTTGCATAATCTCAACTTCACCATTCATCACGGCGAAAAAGTAGCGATTGTTGGGCCCACGGGAGCGGGAAAAAGTTCAATGATTCGTCTCCTCTGTCGTCTCTATGAACCCCAACAGGGTCGCATCCTCATTGATGGAATTGATGTACGAGACTTACGCCAGGCGGAACTGCGTCAACATGTGGGGGTGATTCTTCAAGATGGCTTTGTCTTCGCGGGGGATGTGAAAAGTAATATCGCCTTGGGGGAAGAGTATGATTTAGAACGAATTAAGGCGGCGGCTGAACAAACCAATGTCTCTCAGTTTATTGAACAACTCCCGGATGGCTATAACACCCTGCTGCGGGAACGGGGGACGAATCTCTCGGGGGGAGAAAAGCAGTTACTGGCCTTCGCTCGGGTGGCGGTGCGTGACCCGAAAATTATGGTTTTGGATGAAGCCACAGCGAATTTGGATGTGAAAACTGAAGCCTGGATTCAGGAGGCGTTAGACCGACTTCTGGAAAAACGGACGGCGATTATTATCGCTCACCGTCTCTCAACGATTCGCAATGTCGATCGCATCCTGGTTTTAAAACGGGGCGAATTGGTAGAATCAGGGAGTCATGAGGAACTGTTGCAGCAAAATGGACTCTACGCCAGTCTCTATAAGTTGCAATTGTTGGAGAGTTGACCCTCAGACCCGACTGGGTGCAAACGGACGGGTTTGTTGCTCGCACATCACTGCTTGGGAGTCAGAACAATGGTAACCATTCCTCAACCGACAACGGTCATTTACCCCGATTGTGACGGAAATCCCATGTCGGATAATACGCGCCAGTTTCGTTGGATTGTAATGATTAAGGAGAATTTAGAGATTCTCTTTTGGACGACCGAAGGGCGATCGCGGGTCTTATAAGCAATGGGAAGAAGCCGGTATTGCTCCCCAGGTGGTGTTTGAGGTGCTATCTCCCGGAAATCGCCTCAAGGAAATGGCCAAGAAACAACAGTTTTATGATCGCTATGGGGTCGAGGAGTATTATGTCTTTGACCCCGATCGCCTGGATTTTAATGGCTGGCCTTGAACCTCGTTTACGGGAGATTGAGGGCGATCGCCCCTCATAAGTCCCCTCATAAATCCCCTCATAAGGCCCCCTCTCAAGGGTAAAATCAACTGGCTTCATCCCCCATAAGGGGTTCGTCAGGAATGCTTCTGTACCATGTTCATCGCCTCCTCTAGTTTGAGTGGTTTTCGTATGAGGAGGACGCTGCGACGGGTTCGCCGAGGTTTGAAACGGCTGGGAATGGCTCTGCTGCTGGTGCTGTTGCTGGCAACGGTGGGATTGGGAAACCCTAACCCTCAGTCTCCGCAGGCGGTGTTTGAACAGTGGCGATCGCACTATCAAAACCAAGCCTATGAAGCCGCCTTAGAGAGCTTAACCCCCCTTTTGGACTCCGAAACTATTTCTGCGGCTGACCGCGCTTTGGCGTACAACTATCGCGCTCTCACGCAACAAAAACAGGGGGATTGGCAACAGGCACAGCGAGCCATTGAGCAAAGTTGGCAACTGCTACAACCCCTAGGGCCCAGAACATCCCTCAATCCCGCAAGACAACGCATCCTCGCGGCGATTCTCACCACCCGAGGTCAGGTTCAGTTGGCTCTAGGACAGCCGGAATCCGCCTATGAGAGTTGGCGACAGGCCACCGCCTATTATCGTCAAGTCGGCTACGCAGAAGGGGTCACTGGGGGCCGATTGAATCAGGCTCAGGCCTTGCAGGAGTTGGGCTTTACGGTTCGTGCCTGTGATAAACTGCTGGCTCTGTTGGGCCATTCGCCCATCTCCTCCTGTCAACGGTTACAGGGTCAATCCCCGGGCCAAATTCAGGAATGGCTCGCTCAGATGACCCTGGAGACGCCGCCTCAACTCCAGATTCGCGTCTTGCAGAGTTTGGGGAATGTGTTGCAGGCCCTGGGCGATTTAGACACAGCCGAGGGGGTTCTGCGTCAAGCTGAGGCCCAATTGGCGGCGCATTCTGAGGAGATTAGCCCCAGTTTAGCTCTGGATTTGGGGAATCTCTATGGTGCTAGAGCCAGACGCTATCAGCAATTGGGAATGTTTCAAACTCCCTTCCGAGAGGCTCGGGCCCGGAGTCTAGCGTATTATGCTCAGACATCGGGACAAACCCCGGAACAACGACTGCGATCGCAACTCAATACAGTGCTGCTATTGGTGGATTTGGATCTCAGGGGTGATAATCCGAATCCCAATCCTCAGGCCCTGGAAACCGTGCAAACGCTCCTGGCCAGCATTCCCCCGCAACTAGATCAGCTTCCCCTCAGTCGCCAACGGGTATATCACCGGGTTAGTCTCGCCTGTCAGGTGTTGAATTGCGATCGCGGTTCCCGCACGCTTCGCGATCGCCCCCAAGACCCCCCTCATTTCCCAGATTGGGGGATTCCTCCTCAAACCGTAGAACGGCTATTACAGCAGGCCCAGCAGGAGGCGGAACAGCTCGCGGATAATCGGGCCGCTTCTTATGTTTGGGGTGCTTGGGGTCGTTTGGCTCAGGTGCAGGGGAATCTCTCTGAGGCTCAACGCTATACTCAGAGGGCGATCGCCCGAGCGGAGTCGTTGGGGGCTGATGAGCTACTCTATCGCTGGTATTGGCAACTCGCTCGGCTACAAACGGCTCAAGGGTTGGAGCCTCTGGCCGCCTATGACCGAGCCTTTGAGAGTCTGAAGAGATTACAGGCCAATGTGATGACCGAATACGCTAATTTGCGTTTTTCTCTGCGAGATCAGGTGGCCCCACTCTATCAAGAGTATGCACAACGGCTGTTTGAGATCGATTCCATGACCCAAGAGGATTTAGGAAAAGCCGTTGAGGTGATGGATGCGTTGCAAGTGGCGGAAATCAACGACTTTTTTGGCTTGGCTTGTCTGGAGGTGCGATCGCGGGATTTACGGGATTACCCCGATACCGCTGTGATCCATATTTTTACCTTTCCTGAACGCTTTGAACTGATCCTAGAAGGGAGCAATGGCACTCTGAAACGTCAACGGGTGGAGTTCCCAGAGGATATTGCTACGTTTTTAGATTCTGTGCAATTGAGTCTCCAGACGAACTTTGATGATCAAGAGTCGTTAACTCGCCTCTATGAGGCGTTGATTGCACCGCTGGAGGCGGATTTAGAGACGCTGCATCCCCAGCAACTGGTGTTTGTGTTGTATGGCAAAATCCGCCAGATTCCCATGGCGGCACTCTATGATGGCCAGCACTATCTGATTGAAGCCTATCCCATTGCGATCGCCCCCAGCCTGGAACTCCTCGAACCCCGTGGCTTAGGGGTTCCCCAACTACGAGCGATCGCCGCTGGCCGCCAAAACTTTGAAACCCTGCTCGACTCCCTCGACGAGGAGGAGTCCTCTTTTCCCTGGCTCCCGCTGGAGGATTTAAGTCACCTCAATCTCCATTTTGTGGAACAAGAACTGCAAGGAATCGGCAATTTCATCAATAGTAAACTCCTATTTGAAGAGGACTTTACCATTGAAGCCTTAGAGCAGGAAATTCGCTCCTTAACCTATCCCATCGTCCATATTGCCAGCCATGGACGGTTTAGCAACTTTGCTGAAGACACCTTTATTTTAGCCGATCGCCCCTTGGTGATTCGTCAACTGGCGGACATCCTCAATGTTAACGATCCAACCCGACGTAATGATATTGAGTTATTAGTGTTGAGTGCTTGTGAGACGGCACGGGAGAGCGATCGGGCCATGTTAGGGATGGCGGGAATCGCCGCTCGGGCAGGGGTTCGCACCATCATCGGCAGTTTTTGGGCGGTCGATGACCAATCCACGGCCTTGATGATGCAACGCTTTTATCAAGGCTTAAAAGAGGCAGAAAATGACCATCTAGATATCAATAAAGCTGAAGCTCTCCGTCAGGCTCAAATGGCCATGATTCGTGGTGACTTTGGCGACGTTTACAGCAGTCCCTATTTCTGGAGTCCCTTTGTCCTCATTGGTCATTGGAATTGAGGGTCAATTATGGGTTATTCAGTCCTGATTCACAGGCGAGTCCTAGATTTTGAGCCTGATCTTGCAAGGGTTGATAGACATTAAGAAGGCTTAATTCGGGGTAGTGATGTTGATAGAGAGAAGCCAGATGACAATAGAGTTGAGGTTCGTTGGGAGAGGTGGCGATCGCCCCAGAGAGAAGATCTATACTATTGGCAAAGGCTTGCTCCTGATTATACAGCTCCACTTTTGCCAAGATGGTCTCTAGCCAGTCCAAGTTCGCCGCCTCAACCTCCGAGAGACGTTCTTGCAAGGCCTCCTGTTGGGCCGAACTCATCACCACAAACTGAGATTCCCCCACGGCTTCCCCATTATGAGCGTCCACCGTCACCACCACCCGCGTTCCCGGTTGCAAAAACTCCCCCCGATAGGTGAGATGGTTTCCCGAAACCTGAGTTTGCCAAGGCTCCCCATCACGACGACGGCGTAGGGTGACGGTATACTGTTCGATATCCTCCGGTTCATACCAGCGTAACGCAAGGCGATCGCCGGCAACTTGGGTTTGGCGAGGGGTAATGAGATGGGGAATATTACGGTTAATGAGAGGCCGAGGACAGCCACCGGGATCACAAGGGGGAGTCTGTTGTCGCGGTTCATCCTCCCCCTCCTCCAACTCCATCGTTTCTGCAACCGACAGCGGCGATATCTCTTTGAAGACTGTTCCCGCTTGACTGGGGTTGGGATGATGAGCCAGGATAGCCATCCCCCCTAGGGTTAAACAGACACTTAAATAGAGATAACCCTGGATTAATTCTCGATTTTTCTGGCTCATTCTCGCTCTAATCCTCGCGCGTCTAATAGATGTTGAACCCTGGTTTTCCAGCGAATTTCTTCCGGTAAGTTGTTGCGAATATTATCCACGCAAGTCCACCCATGATGGGCAAGCTGTGACGTTTCTAAATCGGGTAATTTTACCATGAGTTTCGCCATTAAGCAATGGGCAGCCCCTTCATTGGGTTTCAACTCAATCGCCGCCTGCAAATGAGTTTGAGATAAACGGTAAGACTCCTGTTGTAACGCGACCCAACCGCGATTTTTAAGAATACTATACTGAGTCCAAGGTTGATTTTGCTTAAGCAGCCGTTCACATTGGATTAAGGTCGTATTAGCAGCTTCAAATTTATCTTGCAAAATATACAAGCGGCTGAGGTTGTTGCAGCCCACGGCATTGTATGATAAAAATGAGCGACGATAATGATATTCAGCCTGCTCATTCTGACTCATATCTTGATATAAATTGCCCAAGTCAACATGAGCGCCGCAGTGGTTTGGATCGAGATGTAAGGCTAAGCGAAACCAGCGTTTGGCTTGAACCCAGGGGCGTTCAACATCCGATGGAGTTTCGATTTCTGCCTGCCCTTTTTGATGAAAATAGTTCGCCAAACTCGGTCGTAGCCAAACTTGTCCTAGAACAAGAGTGAAGAGGAGCAAGAACAGGCGAAGTCGATGTTGAGTTAACTGTGTTGTTAGCCGAGTCAAAAGAGGGCTAAGAGCAGGATTTGAAATGGGCAGGCGCTTGGGTTTATTAACTCTTGCTTGGTGAGTTTTTGGCTCTAGTTTTGGCTGAATGAAGCCCTGCCAGGTTGGAGATAAATGGGGACAGTTTTGATAAATCATGGGCAGCCAACTGGCACAAGGAAACTGCCCTTCTAAGCCCTGTAATTGCTCCCTAGCGTGCCGCACTGACTCCCGAAACGATTGTCCCTGGGAGAATTGAGCGAGAAAGGACTTGAGGAATGCCTGGGCCACCTGATCCGGGACTAATTCCCGCATGACGATCGCCATGGGAATTTGCCAATCTTCAATTTTTTGGACTAAGCCTAACCCATCACAGGAGTTAAAAATGGCGAGGGTTAAGCCCCGTTTAACGGCGTCTTGAAATCCATAGCTGAGGTCAGCAATTTCTAGGGACTCCTGGGGATTGATATAAATTTTGCCTGTTTCGTTGCGGGTTTCACTATGACCGGCAAAAAAGACAATATCCCAGGAGTCTTGCCAGAGTTTGTGGTTAATGTCGTGACGTGAGGGTTCAACCAGAAACTCAACCGCCGCTTGAGGGAGGGTTTCTAAAAATTGGCGATCGCACTGGGTGTTAATTCCCTGAGCGTGACCTAAAATGGCAAGAATTTTGACCGTTGAGTTGAGAGTCGGTTGGGCAACATAGGGGGAGGAAGCGACTAAAGAGCCGAAGGACACTTCGGTTTTTTGATAACGCTGGGAGAAACTCCATAAATGCCAGGGAAGTTTCTTGATGTCGGGGCGATCGCAGCGAATCAGTAGCTCAATTTCCTGCGTTTTACTCAGTTCTTCCCGTAAACATAAATCGAGGCGATGAAACTCGGGAGACTGAAGCCACTGACTGAAAAGATGAGCTAATTGTCGAGCCGATTGTTGACAGGCGACAAATCGCCCTTCGTGGTGACTCGCGAAACTGCCTTTTGGCTTAATGCGATAGTTGCTGAGAGGTTGGGGGCTAGACTCAGGTGTAGGGAAGGAGTCTGGGGAGGAGAGGCTGCGGATATAGGGAGCGCCAATCGAGCGATAGTGTTGCTGCCAATGCTGGTGTAGCTGTTGCGCCAGGGGAGGATTAGCGGGAAGATAGCCCATCATTTCCACCTGAGGTAATTGGTCATCCACACCAATTTCTAGGAAAACTTTAAACCCATGATGCTCCAAATCTCCATCTAGTTTGAGGACAACGCGATTGTTTGGAGTTGTCATGGCAATCACTCAGGCACAAACCCCTCCATTGTAAACGAGTGGTGGGGTCACTGAGGGGAGGTTTTTGACCTTCCCCCCAGGGGCGATCGCCCAGATGCGCGATCGGGCTAGATTAGCCGTTCAACAACTGGATATTGCTGAATGTAAAGACTTCCGGTGTATCACTATCCGCACTATGGATGGTGCGCTTGCTGAGAATCCAGTAATCGCCGACTTGGGTGTATTCATCCTCAAAGTCACTTTTCGCGCCTTTCTGTTCCCCGGTTTTGGGATCGTGATAGACGGAATCGTAGCGATGGGAGAGATAGCCTGCGCCGGTGTCGTGGCTGCTTTGGGTATGGATGGTGACGACAACGCCGTGAATATGGCGGTGAACCATGCAGACTTCATTGTCGCGCAGTTGGTAGCGATCGCCCTCGCCTTTTCCACCGATATTGATACCAACGGCGCCACTGTCGTCGCGATCGCCATAGCTAAAGGTATTATCGCCATGAACCGACTCAAACTCACGACGCACGCGGTGGATGGCGGTTTCCCAGAGTTGGCCATGAATGGCTTTCTGAACGGTGTCATCCTCGACATCGTGAACTTCGGCTTTCATATCGGCGCCGACTTTAGCTTTCCCGGTGACGACGGTATCGCCGTTCTCATAGGTGACATCCGCTGTGTAGCCGGGGAAGTTCGCATCCCAGGTATAGCGATTTTCGTAGGCGCTGCGGAAGAGTTCCCGGGCAGAGACTTGGGTAGCTGTCATAGTGGATTACGTTAATGGTGAATCGTCTTCTCTCCAGGATAGGCGGTTTCGGC
>SMDP01000100.1 GCA_012911965.1 Geitlerinema sp. P-1104 | reverse complement strand
TATGGAGGCGATCGCGTTCCTCAGGGGAGAGATTGCTGTTCGGATCAGGGTTAGGGTTCATACATGGCACTCCAACGGACTATCTGCCCAAATCATAGCCATTTTCGTGACTCCAATCCCAAACCCGCCCATTTCTGCCCCGGTCGCCGACGCATCACCCCATCCCCAATCGAGTCTCAGCAAACTCACCCCAAGCCGGGTTCACATTTGCGTTAGGATCAAAGAGTTCTTTCACTACTACCCATATACTCGTCCATGGTCGTTTCCCAGTCTCCTGTCAGCGAACACGCCGAACAGCCGATTCGCCTTCCTCGTACCAGCGAGTCGGACTCCATCAAACGGATTCGTCATACCGCCTCCCACGTCATGGCGATGGCAGTACAACGGTTGTTCCCCGGAACCCAAGTGACCATCGGCCCCTGGACAGAGTATGGCTTCTACTACGACTTCGATCGCCCCGAACCCTTCACCGAGAAAGATCTCAAAGCCATCAAAAAAGAGATGGTGAAGATCATCAAAAAGAAACTCCCCGTCACTCGGGAAGTCGTCAGCCGAGACGAAGCCCAAGCGCGAATTGAGAAAATCCAAGAACCCTACAAACTCGAAATTCTCGCCGACATCAAAGAAGAACCCATCACCGTCTATCACCTCGGCGACCAATGGTGGGATCTCTGTGCCGGTCCCCACGTCGAAACCACCGGCGACCTACACCCCAAAGCGATCGACCTCGAAAGCATCGCCGGGGCCTACTGGCGTGGCGACGCCAACAACCCCCAACTGCAACGGATTTACGGAACCGCCTGGGAAACCCCCGAACAACTGCAAGAATATAGACGGCGAAAACAAGAAGCCCTCAAACGAGATCACCGCAAACTCGGCAAAGAACTCGGCCTGTTTGTCTTCAACGATGTCGTCGGTCCGGGACTCCCCATGTGGACCCCCAAAGGAACCCTGCTGCGCTCAACCCTGCAAGACTTCCTCAAACAAGAACAACAAAAACGGGGCTATCAAGACGTTGTCACCCCTCACATCGCCCGCGTGGACCTCTTCAAAACCTCCGGCCATTGGCAGAACTACAAAGACGATATGTTCCCCATGATGTCTGACGAGGACTCCACCCTCGAAGATGAACGGGGATTTGTTCTCAAACCCATGAACTGTCCCTTCCATGTGCAACTCTACAAAAGTGAATTGCGCTCCTATCGAGACCTCCCCATCCGTTACGCCGAATTTGGCACCGTCTATCGTTACGAACAGTCCGGGGAACTCGGTGGACTAACTCGGGTGCGCGGCTTTACCCAAGACGACTCCCACCTCTTCGTCACCCCCGACCAACTCGAAGCCGAATTTCTCAGCGTGGTGGACTTGATTCTAACGGTCTTCCAAAGCCTGCGTTTAACCAACTTCAAATCCCGCCTCAGCACCCGCGACGCGGACTCCGACAAATATATTGGCTCCGACGCGGCTTGGGACAAAGCCGAGAACGCCATCCGCCAAGCCATGGAATCGCGCGGCATGAGCTACTTTGAAGCCCCCGGAGAAGCCGCCTTCTACGGTCCCAAACTGGACTTCATTTTCCAAGATGCCCTCGAACGGGACTGGCAACTCGGGACCGTGCAGGTGGACTATAACCTCCCCGAACGCTTTGAACTGGAGTATGTGGCCGAGGACGGGTCTCGTCAGCGTCCTGTCATGATTCACCGCGCCCCCTTTGGCTCTCTGGAGCGTCTCATCGGGATTTTGATCGAAGAGTACGCCGGAGACTTCCCCCTCTGGTTAGCCCCCGAACAGGTGCGGCTGTTGCCCGTCAGCGATGAGTTTTTACCCTTCGCCAAAGATGTCGAAGCGCAAATGCTGGCCGTTGGCATTCGCGCCAAAGCCGATACCAGTAACGAGCGTTTGGGTAAACAGATTCGCAATGCGGAGAAGGGCAAAATTCCCGTGATGTGTGTCGTGGGCGCTAAAGAAAAAGAGTCCAACTCTCTCAGTGTTCGCACTCGTGCGTCTGGGGAGTTAGGGGCCTTGGAAATTCCTGACGTGATTGAGAAACTTACCACCGCCTTACAAACTCGCGGCGATTTCTAATTAGTTGTCGCCGTTGAGCCGGCCGAGGGTAGAAACGGGAAATTAGAGACGGGGTTTATCCTGGATGGAGACCCCGTTTCTGGCTGCTGAGTTCAGGGATGGCACTCATCGGGAGAATCTTGACATAACAATGCCCTTGCATTACCTTGGCAGCAGGTTCACTCACTCAACATCCCTCTGAAACTTCCCATGGCTAGACCCTCAAAGCCTTGTTCAGAATCAACCCTGACCGCTCGTTATCAGACGACCATTCCTGAGCCAATCCGAAAATTTCTCGGGTTAGCGAAAGGAGACAAAATCCAGTACAGCATTGAGTCGGACGGACAGGTCTTAATTTCGGTGGCGAAAGACGACGATGACGATCCAATTTTAGGAGCTTTTTTAGAGTTTCTCGAACAGGATATGGCCAAAAATCCTCAAAAGTTACAACCTGTTCCTGCTAACCTTGTGAACCGAGTTCAATCGTTAGTTGCGGGTGTCGATGTGTCTCTGGATGAGCCTTTAGCCGACGAGGATGAGTAGAGTTGTCTTCTGAACCGCCAATTATCATCAACGGATGGACTCTGTTTGCTCATCCTCTGTTTCTGAGCCAAGTCGAGACGCTGGTAACCCAGGTTGAACAGTTGCGTCAGAAGGCTCCCCAGGGCTATAAACGGAAAAACGTGACGAAGCGTCTGGCGGCGATCGCTCGGTTGGCCTTTGAAATTATCCCAGAGGATCCAACCCGTCCCAACTATCGCCAAGGCGCAACCCTCGGACCGGAGTATAAACATTGGTTTCGCGCTAAATTCTTTCAACAATACCGACTCTTTTTCAGATATCACCAAGAGAGCAAAATTATCGTCTTGGCTTGGGTAAATGACGAAACGTCCAAGCGTGCTTATGACCGTGATACCGATGCCTATCGGGTCTTTGCCAAGATGTTAGATCGGGGTCAACCGCCCGATGATTGGGAGGCGTTGATGCGAGAGGTAAGCCAGACAACGGAACGTCTGAAAAAAATTCTCGACACAGAAATCTAGGGGATAGTCCGAATAGCCAGTGCAGCTTAGCGATTAACCCAGGTCTGGGCAACGATCGAGATTTCCCTCCTAGATGCCTCTCCCCAGTTGATCCCCTGGGTTATAATGACCTGTGGCGTTACGGCTGGCTTCTGGGGCTTGCCGAGTGTCCTTTCAAATCAATTTTCTTATAAAAACCTGCACTTAATCCATACGTATGACTGTACTGAAACGCTGGCTAAAACTCGCACTCCTCGTCACCCTACTGCTTCCCCTCTCCTTAGGACTCAGCGCCGCCTGGTGGGATAGTGATGATGGTGGGGGAGACCGCCAGAACTATCGCCAAAGCCGGATGCCCCAGGGGGATGCGATCACCGATCCGAAGGCCCTGCTGCAATATGCACTCCCGATTGAGAATGACTCGGTGCGACGTATTCAAGAACAAATTGAGGATATTGGGCGACAGCTTCGCGCTCGTAAACGCTGGTCTGCGGTGAGTCGGGATGTTCGCGGGGCCAAATCCACGCTGGCCTACCGCCGGGATGAAATCCTAGAGGCGGTGGTTCCCTCTCAACGGGAGGCGGGACAGGAGTATCTCGATCGCATCGATGAGCAGATTCGTGAGTTGGAAGCGGTGGCGGAAACGGAAAATCGAGAAGAGGCTTGGATTGTTCGCCGTAAGATTCTCAACACCCTGGGCGAGTTGCAATCGTTGATGGTGGGCGAGTTCCCCTTTGAAATTCCCGAGGAATATGCCGATTTACCCCAACTCAAGGGACGCGCCACGGTAGAAATGACCACCAGTCAAGGGGACTTAACGATGGTGGTTGATGGCTATAATGCCCCGATTACCGCCGGAAACTTTGTGGATTTGGTGCAACGGGGCTTTTATGATGGCATCGACTTTGTACGGGCTGAAGCCAATTATGTCTTACAGGCCGGTGATCCGCCGGGGCCTGAGGATGGGTTTGTGGACCCAGAGACGGGTGAGTATCGCACCATTCCCCTAGAAATTCGGGTTCGTAGCGAGAATGACCCGATTTATGGCTTTACCCTCGAAGAGATTGGTCTCTATCGGGAACAGCCGGTTCTGCCCTTTTCTGCCTTTGGAACCCTGGGAATGGCTCATCGAGACCTCGATGCTAACAGTGGCTCGTCTCAGTTCTTTTTCTTCTTGTTCCAACCGGAGTTAACCCCGGCGGGATTGAACTTGCTTGATGGTCGTTATGCCGCTTTTGGTTATGTGGTGGATGGACTGGATGTTCTCGAAAAACTCGGCCGAGGCGATGGCATTGAATCGGCTCGCGTTGTTGATGGCGCCCAATACTTGCAAAAGGGTCAGTCTTAAACAGTTTGGGGGGGTGGCTGGCTGTTAAATAAGTGGGCATCACTTGATTAAAGCACCGGCTTGGTTTCCCCCACCCCTTGAGCGTTCATTATCCCCGAATCCCTATGCACGTAGATATGTCCTCTGATCCAACCCCGGAACCAACGGTTTTGCAGGTTCGCGATCTTCAGGTTCACTTCCAAACCAATGACCGCCTCATTCGGGCGGTGGATGGGGTGAGTTTTCAGGTTCCTCGCGGCAAAACCCTCGGGATTGTAGGAGAGTCGGGGTCTGGGAAATCGGTGACCTCCCTGGCCGTGATGGGGTTAGTGCCAAATCCTCCGGGAAAGGTGGCCCAGGGGGAAATTTGGTTTAATGACCCGGTGGTGGGCGATCGCGTCAATCTCTTGGAGTTGCCCGAGAAACAACTGCGACGCTATCGGGGGGGACGCATCGCCACCATTTTTCAGGAACCGATGACGGCCTTAAATCCGGTCTATACCATTGGCTATCAGTTGATTGAGGCGATTCGTCTCCATCGCAAAGTCTCGAAAACAGAAGCCGAGCAGCAGGCGATCGCCCGGCTGCAAGAGGTGAAGTTACTCCCCCCAGATGAGCAGCTTCAGAATGAGGCGTTAGCGGCTCTGGGAGGGGCAGGGGCAGCTCCCGGACGGCGACAGGTGCTAGAGGAGATAGAACGGCGTAAACAGACCCTCCTCAACCGCTATCCCCACCAATTCTCCGGGGGACAACTGCAACGGATCACCATTGCTATGGCGATCGCCTCCGATCCGGCCCTCCTCATTGCTGATGAACCCACCACCGCCCTCGATGTCACCGTCCAGGCGACGATTTTGCAACTCTTGCGGGAGTTGCGATCGCATCATCAGATGTCGATGATCTTCATTACCCATGACCTAGGGGTAATTGCCGAAATTGCCGATGATGTGGCGGTAATGTATCAGGGCAAAATCGTTGAAACCGGCAGCCTCAGCGACATTTTTGCCCGACCCAAACATCCCTATACCCAAGGACTCCTGGCCTGTCGCCCTCAAACAGAACTGCGCTTGCGCTGTTTGCCCACCCTCAGCGATTTTATGAACAGCCAAGGGGAGCCGAGGGAATCAGCTCCCCCTGAAGATGGGTTAGAGGGCAAAAAAGAAGACATCCACCCCCAACGTCAAGACCATGAAAGCAACGGCTCAGAGGCTCAGGAGGAGGCGAAACAGGACGATTTTGATGCAAATGACCTGGAAGACTCTCCCCTTAGCTTATTAACCAATCCTGAAAATCGTATTTCCGACCTGGAGATGGCCCAACGGCTGGCGCACCTGCAACGACAGCCTCCCCTGCTACAGGTAGAGAACCTACAAGTGGGGTATCCCGTGCGGGGGGGAGTATTTGGTAAAACCCAACGTTACGCCATGGCTGTCAACGGGATCTCCTTCCAGGTTTATCCCGGCGAAACCCTCGGCTTAGTGGGCGAGTCTGGCTGTGGCAAAACCACCCTAGCCCGCACCCTGCTACGGCTGATTCAACCGACTGGGGGGCGCATGATCTTTGAAGGGCAAGATATCTCAACCCTCAAGTCCAAGCAACTGCAAGCCTTACGCCGTAACATCCAGGCGATTTTTCAAGATCCCTTTAGCTCCCTCAATCCTCGCCTGAGCGTTGGGGCGGCGATCGCCGAACCCCTGAAAATTCATAACGTCGGTGGTGGACCACGACAGCGGCGGGAACGCTGCATTTGGCTCCTCGAACGAGTAGGACTCAGCGCCGACTGTCTCAAACGCTATCCCCACGAGTTTTCCGGGGGACAGCGGCAACGGATTTGTATTGCCCGGGCCCTGGCCCTCAATCCCAAATTTGTCATCTGTGACGAATCGGTTTCCGCCCTCGATGTCTCCGTTCAGGCCCAAGTCTTAAATCTCTTGCGAGAACTACAAGATGAGTTTGGCTTGACCTATATTTTCATCTCCCATGACCTGAGTGTGGTGAAGTTTATGAGCGATCGCATCATGGTCATGAACCAAGGCAAAATCGAAGAAATTGGCGCCGCTGACCGAGTCTATCGTGAGCCAGAGCGGGACTATACCCGGCAACTGATTGCCTCGATTCCCAATCCAGCGGCCCTGCTGCAAAGCGCCTAGCTCAGCCGGTCCAATCATCTCAAATTGCTACGGTTTGCTCCCAGATTAACCTAGCCATCTCCGAGAGCCGGTAGTATCTTGGGTGTAACCTGACGGTATTTCCTGGAAACGCCTCAGATAACCCATTAGAACCTGGTTAGGGGAGTGACTGTATGCCCATGCAACTTCATCCGTCGAAATCGCTCTGTCATTGGGGAATTGCCCTCAGTGCGCTTCTGTGCAGCCAACCGGCGATCGCCTCGACGGTCTCATCAGCGTCCAATCTACCTAATACATCCTTTGCAAGCGAATCGGGCCCTGACATTCCACAACTGGCGCAGCGGTTGCGGATTGAAGCCGATAGTCCCACGCGCTTCGTCCCCATACTCGGGCCAATTCCCCGACAACGGCCCGAAGTCTATTCCCCAGAACTCCTGGAACGCCTGGAATCAGGCTTTTTCCTCGGGGGTGACTTTGGCATTCAGAACGCCGAGGGGATTTTTGCCGGACTGCGTGCCGGTTACCGCGACGGTGAGGGGCGATCGATTGTTTTCACCGGCCGGGGTGGAGAATTTCTCGCTGGGGCTGATTTAACCTATACCCAAGCAGCCTTTAGTGGCGATGAGACAGGTGCCGGCCGGCGCGTCGGTTATCGCCTCTCCGCCAACTTCAACAACACCCGCGACGATGCTTTTCTCAGCGATGGTGACGATGACGATGTGCGGGAGGTATTTCTCCCTGTGGGTGACGAACAGGAACCCTGGGTGAACCGTCTTGGTTTTGAAACCCAAGTTGTCGTTCCCATTAGCAGCAACACCGTTGTTATGCCGGGACTCAGCTACGAGAAAATCCGCATCCAAAACCGAGCCTTTACCGATAACCTCTTTCCCGTAGATGAAGAAGGGAATCGCCTCTCGGCCAGCAACGATGGCAAAGATGACCTCGTACTGCTGAGTCTATTTGCCCTACAAGACAACGTTAGCCGCGATGAGTATGGCTTTCCCATCTCCGGCAATGTCTTTCAATTTGGCACAGAACAATCGATTCCTATTGGAACCAGTAGCCTGGACTTTAATCGTCTGAGTGCCGGTTATGTGCAATATCTCCCCGTCAACCTGTTCGGATTTGCCGAAGGACCCCGCACCCTCGTGTTTGGACTGCAAGGAGGAACCATTCTCGGGGATGTCCCCGGCTATGAAGCCTTTAATCTCGGGGGATTCAACTCCGCCCGAGGCTACGGCCAAGGGGATGTGGGAACCGCCAGTAGCTTCATCCAAGCGCGTCTGGAATATCGCTTCCCGATTGCGGTGACACCGGGGGGCTTCTTCGAGGAAATGCGCGGCAGTTTGGGGGTGCAATATGTCACTGATTTCGACTCCGCCTCTGATGTGATTGGTCGTCCCTCGGAAGTCCGCAATGAACCGGGAGATGGGTTCGGGTTTAGTGTTGGCTTGCACTTCCTCGATTTAGATGTCCCCATCGTTGATACTCTCCGCATCACAGCGGGGGTCAACGATCGCGGTGACTTCCGGGCCTATTTTGCGATCGGCCCGGCGTTCTAGTCGGTGATTGATTCCAACATCGTAGGGGCGAAAAATTTTTCGCCCCTACAATGTTGTCTCTCAGGCAACCCATTCCCGCATTTCCCTGATAGAAATCTACTCGACCTTCAGTCAGATTTTGATGATACTCGGTCTTCCGCATATAGGGGAATCAGGAAAAATTATGGCAGATGACATCCATGGCCGTAGGGGCGAAAAATTTTTCGCCCCTACAATATTGTCCATCAGGCAACCCATACCCATATTTCCATAAATGGGGCGTTACTCCCCCTTCACCACCGTTTTAACCCGTTTCCGTCGCCGCAGAGGAATCGACTCAAAATGCAACTGATTCTCCCGCGCATCGACGCAAATCAGGGAATGGGGCGAAAACTGACCACTGAGAATCGCTCGACTCAGGGGACGCACCAGCAGCCGTTCCACCGTACGCTCAATCTCACGCGCGCCAAACTCGCGATTGTGACCCTGTTCCATCAGTAACTCATAGGCCGTTTCTGTGAGTTTGAGCCGTAGATGTTGCCGTTGTAGCCGTTGGCGGACTTGTTCAATCACTTTCTCGACAATTTGCCGTAAAGTGTCTACAGAAAGCGGATCGAAATAGACAATTTGTCCAATACGATTCAGGAGTTCTGGCCGTAACGATTGCCGTAAACTCTTGAAAGTTGTCTCGCGATCGCGTTGCCGATCGCCCTCTCCCGAACTCTCACTCTCGACACCAAAACCTAAGCTTCCCTGAGAACTGACTCCAGCCCCTAAATTGGACGTCATGATAATAATCGTTTCTCGGAACGATACCTGATTTCCATGACTATCGGTGAGTCGTCCCTCATCTAAAATTTGCAGGAATAAATCCAAAACCTGGGGATGAGCTTTCTCAATCTCGTCGAACAGCACCACACTATAGGGATGAGTGCGCACCGCTCCGGTTAACTGGCCTTCTCCTTCATGGCCGATATATCCCGGCGGCGCACCAATTAACCGCGACATGGAACTCGGTTCCATATATTCCGACATATCCACCCGAATCAGTTTTAGGGGACTGTCAAAGAGAAATTCCGCTAAGGCTTGGGCTAATTGGGTTTTTCCGGTTCCCGTTGGCCCCACAAATAAAAAGGCCCCCACCGGCTTTTGCGGTGCTTTTAAACCGGCCCGGGCCGTGCGAATGGTGTCGGCCACAGCGGCGATCGCCTCATCCTGTCCCATCACCTGTTTTTGCAGGGCATTTTCAAGCCGTAATAGGCGCGATCGCTCGTCTTCAGAAATCTGTTCAAGGGGTAAACGACATTGATGGGCCACCACCCGAGCAATATCATTGCGGTTAATGGAACGGGGGCCCGAGAGAGGAATCCCTTTCTGAGCTAAAATCCCCCCTGAGTCTAAGCGGGCCTCGGCACAGGCGCGATCGATCACATCAATGGCTTTATCGGGGAAACGGGCATCACTGACATAGCGGCCCGTCAACTCTACCGCCGCCGTCAAGGCGCTATCGTGAATTTTTAGGTCATGGTGACGCTCAAACTGCGATCGCAACCCCTGCAAAATCGCCTGCGTCTCCTCAGGGGTGGGTTCCGACACCCACACCACCTGAAAGCGTCGTTCTAAAGCCCCATCCTTCTCAATGGTTTGGCGATATTCCCGAACCGTCGTCGCCCCAATGCAGTGAATTTCCCCCCGGGCCAGAGCCGGTTTGAGGATATTGGCCGCATCACTGGCCCCTGTTCCTCCGGCCCCTAACACCGTATGGATTTCATCAATAAAGACAATCGTATCCGCCGCCGCACTGGCCTCGCGAATCAGGGCCTGAATCCGCTCTTCAAACTCCCCTCGATACTTCGATCCCGCCAGCAGTGAGGCCATCGAGACTTCCACCACTCGTTTCTGTCTCAGAGCCTCTGGAGGGCCTGAGGAACTAGCCAGCCATTGAGTTAAGCCTTCGACAATGCAGGTTTTACCCACACCGGGATCACCGACGAGAATCGCATTGCGTTTACGCTTCTGCATCAAGATACTGGCCAGGGCCAGGATCTCCGTTTGTCGGCCCACCACGGGATCGAGTTGACATTTGCGGGCCAACTCCGACAAATCTCGGCCAAAACAGTCTAGTAGCGGTGTAGCCGGTTTTTCCAAATCCTGATAAAGGGGATCGCCATCGAGGAGTAAATGAGGGTCCGCCGGAAGCGCATCCAATGCCCATTCCGCCCCATCCCCAAAGGGGGTATCCACCCCACAAGCACTCATTTCTGAGAGGAGGTCATCCCAGGGCGTATTACTCAGTTCACAGAGGGCTTGCAAGAGGTGATAGGGACGCACCACCGCCTCATCTAACGATTGTAGGGCGGAGAGTTCTTCTGCCCGGCAAAAGACTTGTCGCGCATGGGCATCTCGGTGCATAATGCCCTGATGCACGGGTAAGGGAGTCGCCGAGGAGATTTGCGATCGCAGTCGACGGCGAAAATTACTGCGATCGAGTCCCCAAGTATCAAACCATTGTTGTAACACCTGGATATCACTGCGAAAATCTCGCTTCTGCATGGGATTGTCGCGAATCTGTCGCGGACAAAACCGTTCTAAGTCTAGATCGCAGAGTTTGCAAAGTCCCAGCAAGAGATGAGCCGGGGAAATCTCGCTGGCATGACCGGATTTTGCCTCGATCGCGGCGATGTTCCAAGCGAGAACAGTGCTGGGCGCGTAAACAGCCATTCGCCAATTCCGTGAAGGTCTAAGGGGGAGAACGGGACGGGAGCAAGACTGGGGACAAGACCACTAGCAGGTTTGCGAAACCCACCCTTCTCTACACTACATCTTGATTGGAGTCTCGACAGCCCTAGGGCCCAATTCTCGGCAAAAATTAGCAATCTGCTGGATTTTACGGATCATGGGCCGGTTATAGATAGGTGGCAGGGTTTTGGGCGATCCAACCCAGTTCGGAGTTGTTACGCACTTCAAAATGGAGATGGGGTTGGGGAATATCGGGCTGTCCGCTAGTCCCCACGGTTCCCAGGGGTTGTCCTGCGTCCACAAATTCGCCCTGTTCCACCGTCAAAGTTTGCAGATGAGCATAGCGGGTTTGGCGACCTTGGCTATGATTGATGACGACCAAATTGCCATAGGGGTCTTGTCGTCCAGCAAAGGCAACGATACCATCTTCACTCACCCTCACCGAGGTACCTTCCTCTGCCGGTAAGTCCACGCCACTGTGGAAAATTACCTGATTGGAGCCGGGAGGTAAGACCCAGCCATAGCCGAGAAGGGCCTCAACCACTGTGGGGAGGGGATATTCCGCTAGAGTAGCGATACTGGGCAGGGGTTGGTCCCCCGAGGGCGCGTCGGGGGTATCTCGATGGGGATGCCAATTTGCGCCGGGGATAAAGGCAATGTCCGTGGGCGGATTGCAATTGTTGGCTTCAAAGAGAACATCGGCCCGCACGTTATACTGTTGCGCTAAATCCTCCCATATCTGTCCCGAGCTAACATTGACTTCAATGCCATCGTAGGGGGGAATCCTCAGTCGCATTCCTGGCCGAACAACACCATTGCGAACTTGGGGGTTCATTCCCATGAGGGTGGTGGGAAAGAGGTTATAGTCATCGGCGATTGCCTCTAGGGTTTCTCCTGGGGCGACGGTATGCGATCGCACCCGGGACAGGGCCGAGGGAGGACAAAAACTCTCCCTGGGGCGGGTAATGCGAGGGAAGCTCGGCCCCCCAGGATCTTGAGCCAACACAGGAACCAGACTAGCACTGGCCAGGGTCAGGCTCAGAGAGAGCAGAACCCAACTACACCAGCGCCCCCAGCGGGAACGACTCCATTGCCACAGGTTTAACATTTGTTTCATAGCTTTTATGCTGTGCGACGGCACATTCAATGCTCCCTTGGTATCCTGGTTTGCTTGAGTTAGGCCGAGGGGCTATGCCTCTTGTCGGAGGGCCACAACCGCTCGATCTGATCTTTAGAGATCTCGATGGCTAAAGGCTCGGGCATCTTCGCCGCTGTAGGTGGCGGCAATATGACCGTTGCCCACCACTTGGTATTTATAGGTCACTAGGCCTTCTAAGCCCACTGGCCCGCGAGGGGGCAGTTGTTGGGTACTAATGCCCACTTCCGCCCCGAAGCCATAGCGGAAGCCATCGGCAAACCGAGTCGAACAGTTATGGAAGACCCCCGCCGCATCGACTTGGGCAAAAAAGTTATCCACTGCTTGTGGGGCTTCGCTGATAATGGCATCGGTATGACGGGAGCCATAGGTGTTGATATGGGCGATCGCCTCGGCTAAGGAGTCCACCACGCGAATGGCTAGGACCAAATCGCTATATTCGGTTTGCCAGTCGTCTTCCGTCGCGGCCTCCATCTCGACAATCGACTGGGCGATCGCATCCCCCCGCAAGCTGACCCCGTTTTCCCGCAGGGCAGCCGCCAAGGGCGGTAAAAAGGCTTTGGCGACCCCCTGATGAATTAACAGGGTTTCGACGGCGTTACAGGCGGCGGGATATTGGGTTTTAGCATCCACCACAATGGGGATGGCTTTATCGAGTACGGCACTTTGGTCGATGAAGATATGACAAATCCCATCGGCATGGCCTAATACGGGGATTCGGGTGTTGTCTTGCACAAACCGGACAAAGGCGTTCGATCCCCGAGGGATAATTAAATCCACCATGGAATCGAGTTGCAGCAGTTCCTGGATTTCTGCGCGAGTTGTCAGCAGTTGAATGGCATCTGTCGGCAGTCCTGCATAGTCTAAGCCGCGATGGATGGCGGCGACGATGGCTTGGCAGGAGTGACTGGCTTCTTTGCCTCCTTTGAAAATGACCCCATTCCCCGATTTGAGGGCCAGGCTGGCAATTTGAATCGCGGCATCCGGGCGGGCCTCGAAAATGACCCCTAATACTCCTAGGGGACAGGTGATGCGTTTGAGAACCAGTCCATCATCGAGTTCTCGGTGTAATTGGGCCATACCGACGGGATCGGGGAGTTGGCCCACATCCCGCACGCCGGCGATCGCCCCTTGCAGTTTACTTTCACTCAGTTTGAGGCGATCGTAGAGGGGTTTGGGCAGGCCCTCCTGTTGGGCCGCCTCACAGTCAGCGGCATTGGCTTGCAAAATCTCCGCCGTCGCCAGTTCCAGAGCATCGGCCATGGCGGCGATCGCAGCATTTTTTGCATCACTACTTAGATATCCCAACTGTTGCGCCGCCTGACGGGTTCGATGGGCGCTTTCAGCCAAGGACGAAGACGCTACAGTAGAAACAGTCATTCTGATTTTCTCCGATTGGGTCAAACGATCACTTAAGCTGCTCTCAGTGTACCGTTTGCCGGGGAACCCTCTGCTGTGGGCGATCGCCCTCTCCCCAATTTTTTTGGATGGCCACTCCAGTTTGCTTGAGATTTTCGCTACAATGAACACTAGCTTTACAAAACTTCAAGAAAATCTCTAACGCCAACCGTTACACAGGTCACCCCCTAAACTTTATGGACTGTATCATCAATCGTCGCGCCCAATTTTCCGCCGGTCACCGCTACTGGCTCCCGGAACTCAGCGAAGCCGAGAATCGCAACCAGTTCGGAGCCTGTGCCAATGTTCATGGTCATGGACATAATTACGTTCTCTATGTTTCCATGGCCGGAGAGCTGGATGAATATGGCATGGTGCTAAACTTATCCAACATCAAACACGACATTAAACGGGAAGTCACCAGTCAGCTTGATTTTTCTTTTTTGAATGAAGTGTGGCCTGAATTTAAGGAGACCTTACCCACCACTGAAAATGTAGCGCGGGTCATTTGGCAAAGACTCCAGCCCCATCTCCCCCTCGTTAAAATTCAGCTTTCAGAACATCCCGATTTATGGGCTGATTATTTCGGCAACGGCTGGGAAGCTCATTTAACCACCTGTACTCACTTTAGTGCCGCCCATCGCCTGGCCATCCCTGATGCCAGTGACGATGAAAATGATGCCATTTATGGCAAATGTGCGTATCCCCATGGTCATGGTCACAACTATAATTTAGAAGTGACGGTGAAGGGAGACATGGATCAACGCACGGGAATGGTTGTTGATTTGGGGGCATTAAATCAACTGATTGAGGATTTGGTCGCCGAACCGTTCGACCATACTTTTTTGAATTATGACATTCCCCATTTCGAGAAACTTGTCCCCACTACTGAGAATTTTGCTCTGCACATTCGCGATATTTTGACTCAACCCATTCGCGATTTAGGGGCGAGTTTATATAAGGTAAAACTGATTGAAAGTCCGGGGAATTCCTGTGAAGTGTTGGGAGAAGCGGATGCGGAAATGCCTCCGTCGGAAGCGGAATTAGTGGGTGCAGTGTAACGGTAAGGGGGGCGATTATCTGTCTTGGAAATAGACTTTGCCATCAGGGGAAATGGCGATATTAATAGGGTCACCCGGTTTTAATTGCAGCCAGTCAATAATTTCTGGGGGAATCGTTGCGGTTCCCTCTGGGGTGATTCAAGTGAGTGCCATTGGGGGGGGATTCAATGGGTTGGATGCCATTCATTTTAACGGACTGTAGCCGAATTGTGCCGGTCAAATCCCTAAAATAGCGGATTGGGGCAAAAGAAACCGGGTTTCTAGCAGCATCTCGATTCCTTTCCAAATATTTAAGAAATCAATCCGCAAACTTTCGGAGTAAAACTTGGGTTTAAGGTTATCTACTGAAAAATCATCTCCAGGAAAAGGTGGTATGAATTTGGAAATCAAAAAACAACTCATCGAAAAAATTGAACAGTCCTCGGAATCAACACTCCAAGAAGTTTTAGATTTTTTGTTGTTTCTGGAATTCAAAGCAAGTCAGAAAGCTGATTTAGAAATTAGCCGCTTGAGTGAAGCTAGTTTAGCAGAAGATTGGCTAACTCCAGCCGAGGATAAAGCATGGGAACATTTGTAAAAGGTGATGTAGTTGTTGTTCCCTTTCCTTTTTCTGATTTGACCCAGGCGAAGCGACGACCTGCGTTAGTCCTGGCCCAATTGAATAAAAACGATTTAATTCTTTGTCAGATTACCAGTCAGTTTGCTAATGATGACTATACAACCCGGCTCGAAGATAGTGATTTTGAAACAGGAAGTCTCAATAGAATCAGTTACGTTAAGTCTAATCGAGTTTTTACTACAAATTAAAAAATAATTGCCGATCAAGCAGGAAAGTTGAAATCCAATAAGCTGACAGAAATCGTGGCAAAATTAATCGCCATTTTGCAGCAGTAATGAGGAATGACGGATCGTCGGGGATAGCAAGGTGATTCTGGATAGGATAACGGAAGATTACCCGGCTATCCCCTCTCAAAATTAAATCTGCTGTACCTTGAACTCAATTACTCTCGAAAAAATGGGAATAAAACAAGAGT
>SMDP01000010.1 GCA_012911965.1 Geitlerinema sp. P-1104 | reverse complement strand
CGGGGAACCAACAGACGACTCACAATCCGTCCATCCTCAATCTTCTCAATCAGGAAATCTCCCCCCATCTGACGCATCAAACGCTCAAAAATAATCAACTCTAACCCCGGTGGACGGTCCAAGGGAGAGGCCGCCAGCGCGTCGCGCTTATCTCGGGGGGCGCTGAGAATCGCCGGCTGGAAGGCCCCTAAAATTCGGGGACTAACGTCGCCACTATCTGTCACCGAAAGCTCAACAAACTCAGTTCCCGCCTCCCCTTCTGCCGTCACCGGACGATACCAAATATCAATTCTCCCCCCCACCGGCGATCGCCGACAAGCGGCCAACAACACCTCCACAAACACTAACTCAAACTTAGCCGAATCAGCATAGAGACTGACATTCTCATCCCGATGTACCTGCATCCAAATTTGTCGTTTGGCTGTAGCCGGTTCCACTCGCTCCAACACCCGAGAAAACAGACGCACAATGGAGATGGGTTCCGGTTTCAGTTGCAAACGCCATTGCTCATACTTAAGCAGATGAATCGCCCCATTGAGGCTATCAGAAAGGTGACGTAACAACTCCTGATGACGCACTTGTTGGACCGATCGCGCCCGACTATCATCCTCCTCCAAATTTGCCACCCCTCCCGTTAAATCCGTTAACTGGGTGAGCTGTTTAATATCTAAACCAATGCTGCGATAAAGCTCCTCCAAACGGTGCTGTTTGTACCAATTCAGGGGGTCTAGGCGATCGCGATAACGATTGAGTCGTTTTTCCAATAACACCGCCCGTCGTCCCCAGGCCAACTGCCCCGCCAATAACTCCAACACCTCCACCTGACGCTCCGTCCACTCCCGTTGAGGAGAATCCGCCACTAAAATCACCCCAGTCCCCTTACTGGTGGCGAAAGTTTGCAGAGCGATCGCCCGCAACACCAACCCTTGCAGCGGGCCCAACCAGGCTTGACTCACGGGAGGCAGACGATTGACAGGAACCGGGCCAAACACCCCAGAACGAGACAACACCTTTTGCAAGAGTCGTTCCTTCTTCACATTAATCTCCTGGCCCGGCACAATTCCATAGGCCTCCTGCTCCACCAATGTGCTGAGAATCCCCGTTTTCAGCCCCGGCTCCCAAGTCACCAAGCCAACAAAGGGAGATTCCAACATCTCCGCTAAATACTGAATATGACTGGCTTCGGCAGCCTGCCAAGTCTCGGCATTCGCCAAACAATCCAAACTATGGCGAATCCCCTTCACCATCCTTTGATTCTGTTGGCTATTCTGTTGAATAGCTTGACTGCGGAGAATTTGCCCCACTTGACGACTGGCCAGCGTCACCAACTCCCGTTCTGAAGTCGTCCACATCCGTTCCGATGGCTCCGCAATCACCACAAAGCTTTTCGGGAGTTGTCCCGGTTCCGTATTGGCAATCAGGGGCGATCGCACCCCCGCCTCAATAAACAACGGTTGCCAAGAGGTTAGGCGCATATCCCCCCCACCTCGGGTGGAGGTTTCACTAAAATCCTCTCCCAACTGAAGCGCGATCGCCCCCTCACTATGTTGCAGCAACTGCCAATCCACAAACGAGAGAGAAGGAAACGACTCTCCCGCTTGCCAACCGGAACTGACCGGATAAACGGAGATCAACTCAATCTGATTAGTTTGTGAATCCGCAGAAAACACCAACACCGGCGCCCCTTTGAGCCGTTGACTCAGCCGTTGGCTATAGGTTTCCAAACTCGTTGTTTCCTCCGGTAACGCCAGAGTCAAATCCCGATCCTGCTCAATCTCGGCCATACGCTCCTGTAGATGAGACAGGGGAGTGGCGATGGCCACCAACTGAGCCGCACCGCGAATATAATCCTTCTCCTCCTCCCTCCAAATACGAGCCTCCGTTCCCTCCACCGACAAGAAACCCAACAACTGGCCTTTCGAGAGAATCGGAGCCGCCAGGAGCGATCGCGCCCCAATTTGTGCCATCAAACGACTCGTAGCATCCGCCTTTAACGAGGAATAGGCCTCACCAATAGCCACCAAGCGATTCTCACAGAGCGTCTTATGAAAGCCACTAAACTCCGCCAAGGGGATCTCCTCAGTTTCTTGATACCGAGAGCCATTACGAGACGTACTCCCCCCCGTTGGCCGGTGACGCCGGTAACTCGACCCTTGCTCTCGCGATCGCAGCCAAAACAGGGCACGCTCACCGTCATACCAATAAATATGAGTGCGAGCCGGCATCAAAAACTGCTGCGTCGTCGCCACAATCGTCATAAGGCGAGCATCTAAACTCTGAGACTCCGGCAACTGAGACATCATCTCCAACAACGGCTCATGGGGCCGTTTGAGCCGTTGACGTTGCTGATCGAGATCCGCCTGGTGAAATCCCATCGCCAACTCCCCAAACAGCATAGAGAGGACAGACCGTTCCTCAGTCGAAGGAAAGTCACCCCAGAGACTTGATCCCAACATCACCACCCCAAAACACAAATGACGATGACAGAGGGGAAAGACGGTCGTTCCTTGAATCCCATAGCGGCTGGCCAGAGTCTGCCATTGTCCCCCCCGGCTTTCTTCCCGTAAATCCGCCACTTGCACCGGCGACTGTTGAATCACCGTCTGTTCCATAATGTCCCCAGGACTGAGGGCAAACTGTTGAGGTAGATTGGCCGGACCCTCTTCGAGTTGTCCGGAAACCCCTTGTAAGCGGTGCGTGAGGCGGTCATAGACGCCAACCCAGAGGAGAGCGTAGTTAAACTCACGCCTTAGGTAGTCTAGGGTGGTACTCACTAATGCTTCAATGCTCTCCTGGTCCCGGAGAGTTTGCAGGGTATGACTGAGACTAATGAGTGGATTTTCCGAAGTGGTCGTGTAAGCGTCTTGCATGAGCCAGGTGGGGGGAACAGAGCAGTAACGGGTAGAGCGTCAGGTGTGCCTCAGGTGTACCTCAGGACATTGTCTGTGATATACCTTGAGTCCAGTTTAGGGTTGAATTGAGAGGATGCCGTTTAGGGGGTTGCCATGAACCTATATCAACAGATTTTTCGCCCAATCCTATTTGCCACAGCAGATCCCGAATGGATACATGGTCGGTTTATGGCCAGCCTGCGGTATATTTCTCGCCAGCAGAGCGTTGTTCCGCCTAACTTTGTTGCTCGGGCGATCGCCTCCCAACTGCAAACACGCTTCTGTTTTCGAGATGAGCGACTGCAACAAACCCTCTGGGGCCTGACCTTTCCCAATCCCCTTGGCTTAGCGGCGGGGTTTGACAAAAATGGTGAGGTGGGAGAGTTGTGGGGGTCGTTGGGGTTTGGGTTTGCAGAACTCGGGACCGTGACTTGGCATTCCCAACCGGGAAATCCTCCTCCGCGACTGTTCCGCCTCATTGAAGACCAAGCTGCTTTAAATCGCATGGGCTTTAATAATTGCGGGGCCAACGGGATGGCCCAGAACTTGACGCAGGTGCGATCGCCCCAACTGCCCCAAATTCCCATCGGGGTGAACTTAGGTAAGTCAAAGGTAACAGCCCTAGAAGAAGCCACCGGGGACTACCGCGATAGCTTCGAGGTCTTACAAGGCTTAGGGGACTATTTTGTGGTCAACGTCTCCTCGCCCAATACCCCAGGACTGCGATCGCTCCAGGCTCCAGAACGGTTGGAGCAAATTTTAAAAACCCTGATGGACATGAATGCAGATGCTAAGCCCATTCTAGTCAAAATTGCCCCCGATTTGGAAACCGGGGAAATACGGGCCATTTTGGATCAGGTGCTGAGCTTACGGCTAGGCGGGGTCATTGCCACCAACACCACCATTTCTCGCAGCGGCTTAAAGACACAACGCCTGGCTAAAACCGGGAAATCCCTGCAAGAAGAAGCCGGGGGCATCAGTGGCGCACCCCTCAAAGCCCGCTCCACGGAGGTGATTCGGGAGATTTGGCACTATACCGAGGGCAAACTGCCCATTATTGGCACCGGAGGAGTCGCTAGTGCCGAGGATGCCTGGGAGAAAATTACAGCCGGTGCTAGCTTACTCGAAGTCTACACCGGCTGGATTTACGAAGGACCCGGGCTTCCCAAACAAGTTCTCTCGGGTTTAGTTGAGAAGTTAGAGGACAAGGGACTCTCCCGGATTCAGGACGCTGTGGGATTGGCTCACCGAGCCTAGTCTCCAGGAACTGCCTTAACACGAGAGGGGAGCATAGTACAGATCTTAATGATTGCAAAGACATCCAGAAAAAAAGCATCCCCAGTGCAACTTTCCCGATACAATGGCTATCTGCGGGCGGGCGGTGGAGCAGTGTGTCTTTAAGCTGCAAACGTCAAATCACCAGCGATCGCGCCCTCTTCTCCCTAACCGACACACGAGCGATGGGGAGGGGTTGCCATAAGCGAACACCAAGCTGCACATTATGCCAAAAGTTCTTGTTTCCGATTCCGTCGATCGCGCAGGGATCGAAATTCTCTCTCAAGTCGCGCAAGTTGATGTCAAAACCGGACTCCCGTTGTCCGAACTCATCTCTGTTATTCCTGAATACGATGCTTTGATGATTCGTTCGGGAACCCAAGTCACCAAAGAGGTCATTGAAGCCGGCGCACAACTGAAAATCATTGGTCGCGCCGGGGTAGGTGTCGACAACGTCGATGTGGCGGCAGCCACCCGTCAGGGGATTGTTGTCGTTAACTCTCCCGAAGGAAACACCATCGCCGCTGCTGAACACGCCTTAGCGATGATGATGTCCCTCTCTCGCTATGTCCCCGATGCCAACCACTCGGTCAAAAGCGGAGATTGGAATCGTAAAGCCTTTATCGGGGCAGAAATCTACAAAAAAACCCTGGGATTGATTGGCCTCGGTAAAATTGGCTCCCATGTTGCCAATGTTGCCAAAGCCATGGGCATGAAACTGATTGCCTATGATCCCTATATCTCCAACGAACGCGCTGAACAAATCGGCTGTCGTCTGGTGGAACTCGATGTTCTGATTCAAGAGGCGGACTATATTACCCTGCATATTCCCCGCACCGAGGAAACCGCCAACCTCATCAACGCCGAGGCCCTGGCTAAAATGAAACCCACGGCCCGCATCATTAACTGCGCTCGTGGGGGACTCATCGATGAAGCAGCCCTAGCCGAAGCGGTGAAAGAAGGACGCATCGCCGGTGCCGCTCTCGATGTCTTTGGCAATGAACCCCTCGAAGAAGGCTCCTCCTTACGGGATGGGGGTAAAAACCTGATTCTAACCCCCCACCTCGGCGCTTCGACCGCTGAGGCTCAGGTCAATGTAGCAGTCGATGTGGCCGAGCAGATTCGCGATGTACTGCTGGGACTTCCAGCTCGTTCGGCGGTTAATATCCCCGGCTTGTACCCCGATGCGTTGGCCAAACTGCGTCCCTATCTGGAACTGGCCGAGGCCTTGGGCAATATGGTTGGACAATTGGCTGGGGGCCGGGTGGAGTCTCTGACCATTTCTCTGCAAGGGGATTTGGCCAATCAGGACAGCAAACCCATTACCATTGCCGCTCTCAAAGGCCTGTTGACCCCCGCCCTACGGGAACGGGTCAATTATGTCAATGCCAACATTGAAGCCAAGGAACGGGGAATCCGTATTATTGAAATGCGGGATGCTTCGGTTCGCGACTATACGGATTCCTTGCACCTGCAAGCCAAAGGTTCTCGGGGTGAGCATACTGTCACGGGGGCGTTACTCGGGGATGGTGAACTGCGGATTACCAACGTGGATGAGTTCCCGGTTAATGTGCCGCCGATTCAACATATGCTCTTCACCCGTCACCGGGATATGCCGGGGATTATTGGCCGCATTGGTTCCCTGTTGGGTAGCTTTAATGTCAACATTGCCAGTATGCAGGTCGGACGCAAAATTGTCCGGGGTGATGCGGTGATGGTGCTGAGTTTGGATGATCCCTTACCCGAAGGAATTTTAGAGGAAATTCTCAAGGTGTCTGGGATTCGCGACGCTTATACCGTCACGATGTAGGGCTGAGTGTCTAGCCGGGAGCATCGTGGCATCAACCCGGTTAACTGGGGCGATCGCATGACTCAAGCCTACATAGCGATCGCCCCACGCCCAGTCTAAAGGAAAAGGAGTTATGAGCAGTAGCTGGTGGGAAATCCAAATTTTGGGACATCCAGCGTTGGAGGAAACCATTTTCTGGCGTTTGGAGAACTTCGGCTGTCGGGGAGTGGTGAGCGAAGCGCAAGCAGATTCCTGTTTGATGCGGGCCTATCTTCATCAGGATCGGGTGGAAATGCTGGATTTGGCGGCTCTATCCCTTTGGCTGCGCCAGGATGCGATCGCCATTGATTTACCGCCCCCAGGGACTCATTGGCACCTGATTGAGGAGGAAGATTGGTCCAGTAGTTGGAAGGAACATTGGCAACCGACGGATATTGGCGATCGCTTTACCGTCTATCCTGCTTGGCTCGATCCTCCTCAGGGGAGCGATCGCATTCTCCTGAAACTCGACCCCGGTGTCGCCTTTGGCACTGGGGCCCACGCCACCACTCAACTCTGTCTCGAATCCCTAGAAATGCGTTTCAGCATGGGGGAAGAACATCCCGTCGTTGCCGATATCGGCTGTGGCTCAGGGATTCTCTCGATTGGGGCCGCCCTCTTGGGGGCGAAAAAGATTTACGCCGTGGATGTGGACCCTCTAGCGGTGAAAGCGGCTCGGGCCAATCAGGCCCTCAATCATATTTCTACCGAGACGATGGTGGTGGAAGAGGGAAGCCTCGATCGCATCCTCAGTCTCGCCAATCATCAACCCGTTGATGCGATTCTCTGTAACATTCTGGCGGAAACCATTGTTGAGCTAGTTCCCCAAATGAGTGCCATTGCCGCTCCCCATACCTGGGGGGTGATCAGTGGCGTTCTCCTCGAACAAGCTAAACCGATGGCAGATGTCTTAGAACAACATGGCTGGATTGTCGCTACCCTTTGGAAACGCCAAGAATGGTGTTGTTTTAACATTCGCCGCAGTTAGGTGATATTGATATCTATCTTGAGTGCAAAAAGCCGTCACCATAAACTATGGCTGAAGAATTGAAAGTTCGCTACCGGCGAGGGATTGGCATCACCTTATTTCTTGCCTCTATTTTTGTGATTCTAGATGCCTTTGTGGTTTCCCTCAAAGGGGGTTTTCCCTTTAGCCTCATCTCCGGTTTTATCACCCTTTACGGTGGCTATTTATTTTTGAATAAGACCTATCTCACCCTCTCTAAACATGAATTAACTCTTTATAAATTGACGGGAAAACTCGACCGCACCTATAACTTGCGATCGCTCAAAGACCTAACCGTTGACAATAACCAGATTGTCTATTGCCCCAAAAAAACAGCCACTGGCATTCCCATCTATCCTTGGCTCTGTCATCAAGACGATTGGCTTAAGCTCATCGAGGCGATCAAAACCGCCAGCCTCACCCCCAGCCAAAATCTTAACCAAAGTTAAAAAAATACCGCCCCCCCACCCCGGCTTGGCAATGTCGTCTACAATATCAAAACAGCCGACCCACACCAACCACCGTTGAAGGAGACTCGCCCATGACCACCCATGAATTGTTTATGCTGGCCCTATTACTCTCACCTGGCTTGCTCTTATCCGCGCTGGTAATGGGGGCCTTTTCCCGGGGTGGCTGACTCAGCCACAACCTAATACAGCCCTTACGCAAACGCCGCGTGCAGGAGTGGACATAACAGCCGACCCCCTCACGCGGTGATATATTAGCCTGATTATGCCAACTAGCTCAGCAGGCTCACGTTAACCGTCCTCTCTACCAGCCGCTTTCAGCCTTCGAGAGAACATAAGCCGCTACATCGGCAATGTCTTTGTCACTCAAACGACCCAAAAAGGCAGGCATGGCATTTTTGCCCTTTGTGACCTGATTGATGATGGCCTCCTCAGATGCCATATCATATCGTTCTAAGGCATCCTTGCGTAGGGTTTTCGCCGCATTGACCACATTGCCACCCCCGGCATGACAGGCGGCACAGTTAGCACTAAAAATTTTGGCGCCACTGGCAACGTCACCGGCATAGGCCGTTCCACTTAAGCTAAATAGAGCCAAAGCCGCAAAAACTAAGACCGTAGAAATGAGCTTTTTCAAAACCTGTTCTCCTTTGATTAAACTGTTAGAACGATGAGATCTAATGGGGGATATCTCTGGATGAGTCTGTCTTACCGAAAATAAATCAACCTGTCAAAAGACAGCTTGTCATAGTGCCGTTGACGAGTCATAAGCCCCGCTCAGACTCTCTCGTTAGGGTTGGAAGCTATCTTCGAGTCTATCATGGAGTCTCAGCTCCTTTATCATCACGAATCGCGATTTTTGTAAACTTTTGTAATCCCATGATTGAGTTTTGCACCCTAAACTGGCCGTTGATATCAAGGCAAAACTCGCAAAAATCTGCCAACCGCGCTTAAATAAGGATAAGACTCTCTTAAACACCATCACTCACGAAAGAATACGCATGGCAAAAGATACCAGTTCTGGCTATAAGGTCATTGCCGATAATCGACAAGCACGCTATCGCTATAGCATCCTGGAAACCTATGAAGCGGGCCTTGAGTTACAAGGAACGGAGGTTAAATCCATCCGTCAAGGCCGCGTCAACCTCCGGGATGGCTATGCTCTGATTCGTGGCAATGAAGCCTGGCTCCATAATGTTCATATCTCCCCCTATGACATTGCCAGTCAGTATTTTAATCATGACCCACTGCGAAACCGGAAACTGCTACTGCATCGCAATGAAATCCGTAAGCTGATTGGTAAAGTTGAACAACAGGGATTAACTCTAGTTCCCTTAAAGCTCTATCTGAAAAATGGTTGGGTGAAAGTCAGTATTGGCTTAGCAAAAGGGAAGAAACTCCATGATAAGCGTGAGAGCCTCAAACGCAAGCAGCAGGATCGTGAAATTGCTCGGGTGATGAAGTCCTATTAAAACGACTTGTACAAAGGTTTGCCTATCGGGACAGCTAGTGAACTGCAAGCCGCTCTAACTGAACTGACATGGAGCTTGGCGGGGTTAACGTCAGTAGCAGATAGGCTGCCGGTTCCTCTGACGTTAAGGTCACAGACTCTGAGATCAGGTTAGAAGTGGCAATGCTCTCCCCCTGAGAATTGAGCAGATGAGCCACTAGAGGGAAGGAGTTCGGGTGCGGGGAAACCTGAAGCTGAACAGACTGGGGATTGGCAAAGTCCCCAATATAGAGCAGATGTAATGGCTCAGATAGGCTCTCAATGGCAAAATTAGCGGGATTACTACCCTGATATTGCCCCTGGAGGGAGATCCGTGGGTTAAGATTCAGCCAATCAGATTGTAGTCCGGGGCGATCGCGGAAACGGGATTGCATCTCAATTAAGGTGTTAACGGCGGTTTGCCAATCCGTCGGCCGTCGTCGCCGATAGAGAGAGACGCGGATCTCGTTCTCTAGGGTAAAGCGGTCTGGAAGTCGCTCGAAATCTTTGGTGATGGCCCAAGATTCCTGAAATACCTGATAGGGAACGGCAATCACCTGTTGCTGTTGCCGGGGCAAATGATATTGTAGGGGGTCAGCTAAAACGATGTACTCAGCGGCCAATAGGGGTTCTAGGGGATAAATACTGTTGGAGTCGGCGGTGGGAAGTCCCAGAATTTCGAGTCCGCAGGGAATCTGACAGGAGAGAGGAATCGACTCAGGCGCATAGTTGTACCAGTGCGCGTTACGCAGTAAGCCACGATTGAGAGAACTCGAGGCCGCGATCAGGTGAACTGGCTCATCATGGGGGGTTAACTCATGTAGGGTAGCCACTAAACGTAGCAGTTCCTGATAGTCTTGCCGTACTAGGGGGGGATGTGTGCTGGCGAAGAGGTGGCGGCCGGGAAGGTTTTGGCTTCCTAAGGGGGTCAGTGCCAAGATAAGATTGAGGAGCAATACCCCGAGCAGCAGTTGACGGGGAAGCCGGGAGAGCGATCGCCACAATAGACTCATCCCCACAATCACCAAGGGAGTCAGATGCAGGGTGTAATGGACGGAATCATAGCGCAGTAGGAACACCTGGAAGGCGATCGCCAATCCCCCCCATAGCAGTAAAAATGCGCCGGCCCGAGCCTCAAGAGGTTGATAACGCCAACGCCGCCAAACTCCCCAAATCAGCAATCCCCAGATCAGATAGCCATAGGCGGAGGCGAAATAGTCAATACTCTCAGGAATGGGAAAACTAAAAGAAGCATACACCGCGTGATGATTAGCCGTGAGAGCGCGATAGGTAAACCCTGGGGCAACTAGCAGCAGCAAGGCTAAGCCAGACAGGGCCATGGCCGCCATATTGCGACCATAGTGCCAAAGCCGCTGTTTCAGGTCAGCAGCAGATGTCCCAGGGGGCGATCGCAGCAGCAGCCAGAGTTCCACCAGGGCGATCGCCCCCCCCACCGCCAGGCCCCCATAGGCAAAATGGCGACGAAACAACACCGCCACAGCCAACAAGCCACCAATCCCCGAAAACCGCCACCAGCACTTCCTTCCCAGATATAAGCAACTGGCGGCCACCACACAAAGCATCCCCACGGTATCCGGGAATCCCCGCAAGCTGGGAATCCAAGTCATGGGGATAAGGCCGCCCAGCATCACCCCCCGATAAAACGAGGTTTTCGGCTGAACCGTGGGTTCGAGATACCGCAACAAATAAGCTGTTACAGCAACAAACGGTAACCCATAGAGGACGATTAAACTGAGAATATAAACCAGTCGCGAGGTTCCCAAAACCAGAGAAATGGGCAGCAGTGGAATCACATAGAGCAAATTATAATCCCCATTCAGGGAATTAATAATCCGCTCAACCCCCAGTCCAAATGACGCTTGAAACGCCAAAACCAGTTCCGTGACGCGATGCTGATAAACAACAAAATCCGTCCAGTAAAACGTCCGTTCACTGACCACATAAAGCCCCGACAAGAGAATCGGTAAAAGCCACCACCCCTCCCTGAGCCACCGACTCACCCCTATGCCCAATCGCAAGTGCTTCGATACCATAACCTCGCCTCAAAAAAGGAAGCCGAGCCACCTATCCCCCCAACCTCAAACCCCTCTCCTCTCCCTCTGTGTCCTCGGGCAACCACAAGGGATTGCCCCTACCTGGTTCTCCTCCCGAAATTACATCCGCTCCAACACCGTAATTCCTAACAGAGATAAACCCAATTTAAGAGTTCTCGCACTCAAATCACACAGCACTAAACGAGAGGTTCGCAACGGCTCTTCCACCTGTAACACTGGACATTGGTCGTAGAACTGATTGAATTTCTGACTCAGTTCAAATAGATATTGACAGAGGCGATTTGGCAATAACTCCTGAGCCACTTCATCGAGAATTTCCGATAAACTCAACAGATGTTTCGCCAGAGCCAGTTCCGTCTCCTCTGAGAGGGTTAATGGACTATCCGTTAAACTCTCAAAATCAATCTCTCCCTTGCGGCTGATTCCTTGGACTCGCACATAGGCATAGAGCAAATAGGGGGCAGTGTTTCCTTGCAGGGATAACATCTTGTCGTAACTAAACACATAGTTACTGGTGCGGTTCTGGCTCAAATCCGCATATTTAACGGAACTAATCCCCACACCCTCGGCCACCTCTTCAATAAACTCCGGGGTTTCCGAGCGTTCCTCCCCCTCAATGCGCGCCTGTAAATCCGTTCGGGCCCGATTCACCGCTTCATCCAATAAATCCTTGAGACGCACCGTCTCCCCAGCCCGAGTTTTGAGCTTTTTGCCATCTTCCCCTTGCACTAAGCCAAAGGGTACATGAACCGCCTCTACGTTCTCAGGAAGCCATCCCGCTCGTTGGGCCACTTGGAAGACTTGGGCGAAGTGGGTTCCTTGGCCCGCATCCACCACATAGATAATCCGTGTCGCCTCATCCTCTTGAATCCGATAGCGCAACGCGGCTAAGTCGGTGGTAGCGTAGTTGTAACCCCCGTTGGATTTTTGGATAATTAGGGGTTGAGGCTTACCTTCTTTGTTCTGATAGCCCTCTAGGAAGACACATTGGGCCCCTTGATCTTCGACGAGTAGGCCGCAGTCGTTTAAATCCTGGACCACTTGGGGGAGTTGGTCGTTATAGAAGGATTCCCCTCGTTCATTGAGTTGCACATCGAGGCGATCGTAGATTTTCTGAAATTCCCGCCGGGATTGATCACAGAGGAGTTTCCAGGCTTGGCGGGTTTCTGCATCGCCTGATTGTAGCTTCACGACGTTGTGACGGGCCTGGTCTTGGAATTGAGGATCGTCGTCAAAGCGGACTTTGGCCTGTTTGTAGAAACTGACCAAATCGCCAATATCTAAGGCATCTGCTTCAGTTAGGGCGTTGGGATAGACTTCTCTAAGATAGGCGATCAACATCCCAAACTGGGTTCCCCAGTCGCCAACATGGTTGAGGCGTCGCACCTCATGACCTTGAAATTCTAGGACACGGGCGATCGCATCCCCGATGATGGTCGATCGCAGATGGCCCACGTGCATCTCCTTGGCGATATTGGGGCTGGAAAAGTCCACCACCACCGTTTCCGGATCGGGAGTGGGGGCAATTCCCAGGCGATCGCTGCCCTGAATCTGTTGCAGTTGCGATTGCAGAAACTCGGGTTTCAGTCGCAAGTTAATAAACCCCGGCCCGGCAATGTCCGGGGGAAAACACAAGTCAGAGACATCCAAGGCCTCGATGAGTTTAGCGGCGATATCCCGAGGTTTCTGCTTGAGGGGTTTCGCCAACGACATGGCTAAGTTGGCTTGATAATCGCCAAACTTGGGGTTATTCGTCGGGGCCAGGAGGGGATCCGTGGTGGCGAACTCTTCCCCGAAGGCGGCCACGAGGGCCAGGCTGAACTGCTGTTGAAGCTGTTTGAGAATCGAAGACATGGATGGTATGGGTGATAGGCGCGATCCAGAGTACCCGAAAGTGTTAGATCTGTGAATTGAGGGGGAGGAACTAGGTTTGGGGAGCTTTTAATCGCGCCAGCAAGTCCTCCTGGACGACCTCTGGGGGGCGATCGGAGTCCACCCGCAGGAGTTTATCCTGGGGTTTGTAGTAGCCCGTAATGGGGATAGTCCGTTGATGGAACAGATCAATCCGTCGCCGGACTATCTGGGGCGCGTCATCATCTCGCGATCGCTCTAAAGACCGTTGCATCAGGACTTCCACCGGTGCATCGAGCCAAATGGCCCAATCGAGGCGTTGTCCCATATCTTGAAGTAAGAAATCCAACTCCTCCGCCTGAAACGCGGTGCGGGGATAGCCATCTAAGAGCCATCCTTGGGCCGCATCCGGTTGACTGAGGCGATCGCGAATGAACTCAATGGCGATGGAGTCGGGAACCAACTCCCCCTGTTCTACATAGGGTTTTGCCTGATTTCCCAGGGGGCTATCAGCGGCGATCGCCCTACGGAAAATCTCCCCCGTGGCAATCCAGGGGATGCTCAAGGTGTCACAGAGTAACTTGCCTTGAGTTCCTTTTCCGGCTCCAGGCCCTCCTAGAATGACCAGTCTCACAAACAGTCTCTCCTCAACTAAACAGTGCATCAGGCGTCAGGGGTTGCTAGTCTCCTGAATTTCCTTCCCCTCAGTATAAAGGAGGTGATGGGCCGCCGCGTTCCCTGGAGGCTATCTGATCCAAGCCCCGTTAAAATGAGGTAGTCTAAAAAGCTGACTCTTAACCCTTGTTCTTGCACCTCGACCTCAACCCATTGTGATTAAAAACGACACCTGGATCGCCCAAATGGCTGAACAGGGTATGATTTCCCCCTTCGAGCCTCAACAAGTCCGCCGCGTTGGGGATGTTCCGGTCATTTCCTACGGCTTAAGCAGTTTTGGCTATGATATTCGTCTCTCCCCGGCGGAGTTTCGGATTTTCCGGCATATCCCGGGAACGGTGGTGGATCCTAAAAACTTTAATCCTGACAACTTGGAACCCACTCGTCTGTGTGAAGATGCCAACGGCTCTTATTTCATTCTTCCGGCCCATTCCTATGGGTTGGGGGTTGCCCTAGAACGCTTGGATATTCCCAGTACCATCACTGTTATTTGTATTGGAAAAAGCACGTATGCTCGCGCAGGTATTATTGCAAATCTAACCCCTGCCGAAGCAGCCTGGAAAGGACATTTAACGTTGGAGTTTTCCAACTCCTCCAGTGCCGATTGTCGCCTCTATGCCAATGAGGGGATTGTGCAACTCTTGTTCTTGGAGGGAGACCCCTGTTCCGTGAGTTATCAGGATCGCCAAGGGAAATATCAAGACCAAGATGAACGGGTGACCTTAGCTCGGGTGTAGTATCCCATCTCAAGCCACCACTACCTGATTTCGCCCTCCCGCTTTAGCTCGGTAGAGGGCCGCATCGGCAACCCGTAACAGAGTCGCTCGGGTCTGTCCCTGTGCGGGGAAAGCGGCTACGCCTAACGATGACGTCACGGAGGGTAACGGCTGGCCCTGATAGGTTAAACGCAGATTGCGAATGGATTGGCAGAGCTGCTCAGCGCGGTGGGCCGTACTCTCTAGGGAGGACTCGGGTAGTAGCAGCGTCATTTCTTCCCCTCCATAGCGACAGGCGATATCTGAACCGCGAACAGCACGACTGAGAAGTTGACCGACTTGTTGCAAGACAAAGTCTCCGGCATCATGACCATAGGTATCGTTGAACTGTTTAAAGTGGTCGATATCTAACATCACGACCCCGATGGGATGATTGTTGCGTGTCGCTCGCTGAAGTTCTTGGTCGAAAAACTCATCTAAGTAGCGGCGGTTAAATAATCCTGTTAGGGGGTCGCGGATGCTTTGCTGTTGCAGGGTTTCTCGTAATTGTAGATTGGCGATCGCCATCGAGACTTGTTCGGCTACCGTTCGAGCTAACTGCTGGCTCACCGTGGGAATGGCACAGCCTTGATTACCATTAAGATAGAGGAGTCCTAAGGTCTCTCCCTGAGCAATCATGGGAATACAGACGCTTGATAGGTCTGTCCTATGGCTATGAATATGCTGACATTTTAAGCCCTGAGTGGTTGGGGTAATCCTGTGAATGGTTCCCCGTCGTACAGACCAGCAATCCTCAGGACTAAACTCAGTTAACGACTCTAATTCATCCCCCCAGGTGGCGATCGCATGAACTTGACTCCGAGAGTTGTTGATCATGAAAATTGCTCCTGAACAATTGGGAAATAAGGGTTTAATGAAACTACTAATTGCTAGGCAGGCTTCTTCAACTGTCAAGCAGGCTTGCAGAAAATCACTAATCTCATTGAGCAGTTTCATCTCTTGGTTGCGCTGTTCTAAATCCTGCAAACGCTCTGCTAGTTCTTGATTGAGTTGATGCAGGTCTTGTTCCGATTTTTTTAGCTTAGTAATATCCCGAAACGTTACGGCAAAGCCATCTCCTAATTTGACGCTGATCGTCTCAAACCAGGCCTCAACATTCTCATGGTGGTAGTAAAACTGTTTGGTATCAGGTATCCCCGATTCAACGACTTTAACATAGTCATAAAAGAGTCCCTCCTCCCAATTTCCTGGCATCTCAACCAATAACCGCTTGCCAATCAAATTTTCCTTCGGTCGTCGCACCATTTCACAGGCACTAGGATTACTTAATAGCCATTCAAAATCAATAATGGTTCCTTGTGCATCACGAATGGAACGAAACGCCATTATTCCGTCCAATGAACTATCTAGAATCCCCCGAAGTTGCATCTGGGATAGTTTTAAGGCCTCCTGATATTCTAAGATTTTTGTCATATCAGTCAGCAAAGCGGTTGCACCACAAATTCGACCCTGGGCATCGTGGTTGGCGGTGACGGAAATCTTTGACCATAGGACTGTTCCATCCTGTTTTATCAATTTAGCAATATGATTTTCAGGCAGTCCCTGCTTGCGGTCTTGTAAGTAGTTGATTCCGCTCCGCTCGTCTTCAAGATCCATGAATTTTAAACAGGATTGCCCAATAATGTCATGTTCAAGGTATCCCAGCATATCCAGTAATCGAGGATTGACGAATGTGATTTTTCCCTCTCTATCAATAACCCAAATTCCTTCTTGACTATTTTCAACAATTCGGCGGTAGTTGGTCTCACTTTCTTGCAGAGCAATTTCCGTTTCTTTTAGATTGGTAATATCCAAATTACTTCCCACAATCCGTGTGACCTGACCGGATGTGTCTTGGACGGCGATCGCTCGGGCATAGATATGACGAATTGAACCATTTTTATGTCTTAAACGTACTGTTGCCACAAAGTCATTCGTCTCACCGTTTCGATAGGCTTCTAACTGTTGCCAAACTGTATTTAAGTCTTCAGGAACAATGATGCGTTTCCAGGTCTGTTCAGAATTTTCCAGTTCATGATCTGTGTACCCTAGCATTTCTTTCCAATGACTAGAGTAATAATACTCGCCAGTAAGATAATTGATTTCCCAAAATCCTTCTGAAGCTGCCTCAACGACTAGCTCTAATTGCTCTTTTAATCGCTTAAGTTCAAGTTCATCGTGTTTGCGATCGCTGATGTCTTCGACCACATACGAAAATCGAGGATGATCATGGCATGATACACCCAAAAAAGAGACTGTTGCCAAAAACCAGTGCGTTTTTTGGGCAGTTGTATAGTGATACTCAAACTGAATCGGGTGCTGCTCAGCTTGAGCTTGATGATATCGATCTAACCAAAGCTCAGCAATGTCTGACGATGGACGGATATCTGTGAAATCGAGGGGTCTAGGGACTCCCGACTCTAAACTGAGTTCATCAAACAATACGGCGAGACTGGCATGATTATAGGAAATCATAGTGATCTCATCGCCAACTACTTCTTCAACCCCCATCCATAGGGGGCAAGAATTATAGAAACTCCGCAGTATCGCGGATTGTTCCTCAATCGTTTCTTGGATTTTCTGGGCTGTTAAGGTTTCCTGAACAAGGTGTTGCTGATCGGCGCCGGACTTGGGTGAGTCTCTGGGGTCATCCTGAGTCTCGATCGCCTTGCGAGCCTCCCATTGTAGAGACTGGCCAATGGCCTGACTGATATGGCATCCTAGAAGTTGCAGACCTTCAATCTCGAAGGATTGCCAAGGGCGATCGCCTGACCCCGGTTTAACCATTAAGATGCCCCAAAGCTGATTTGAGATGATCATGGGAAGAGCCAGAGATTTGGTGGTTCCCGGATCGGGCGCTGGACTGGCTTGAGCGGAAACGGCGTTGAACAAGTTGTCTAGGATAAAAAGATCGGTTGGGGCAGGAATCTGCTGATCCCAGCGTCCATCGGGTAGAGTGAGCAGAGGATCAACACCCACGTCCCCCGCGAAGGCTTGAGACTCGGCCAGCAGTTGAGAACGTTGAGGGCCATCGCCAGCATAAATCCGGACACAACTCAACTCACAAGTCCCAAAAAGGAGTTGATGAACTTCGTCCACTGTTCGCTGTAACAGTTCACAAAATACTAAGGAACTGCGGATATCTAAAATAGTCGTTTGTAGACGACCCTGCCAAGTCACCGAAAATGGTACATTTGAGCCATCCGTCCGGTAGAACTCGTTGGGTCGTTGAGTTTCATCCCCATCACCAGTAGAGTTTGACAGATTCATGTTCTATCGTTCTATATATATTCTATATATAAATTGCACCGTCCCCTGATGACCTAAAAACTTCAGATAGTTTAGAAAATCTGACTCTTAAGCCATAGGTTAGACAACGCCTAATTGCTGCAATCAAGAGAGCCTCTTAATCTCTAAGATAGCATGAAGTGTTAATTCTAAATAAAACTTTATCTAATCTTTAAATTTATCGAGTCATGAAAACTCCCCTAGGGCGATTTAAGCAAGCACTGACGCTATGCTCTCAGGCTGGCTTGCGAGACTCGAGGGGGGACAAGCGAAAAAAGGGTGTCCTTCCCGGCGATGGAAAAGACACCCTATCGAGAGCATAGATGGTGTCAGCTTATTTCTTCTGTCCTTTAGAATTCAGTTCCTTTTCCGCCTTAATCGCGCCATTGGACATGACTAAGCCACTACCGAGCAAGAGGGCGATCGCAAAGCCAACCACCACCAAATCCATCCAAGCTGGAATCTCCATTATCGTCTCCTATCAGGGGGTCTACACTTGAGAGCTTATCGCATTTACTCAGGAGTCTGGGAATCCCCCTCGCGGTCAACCCCGATTTCGAGCTACAATCTTAAGAGACTTAAAGAAAGTTAACGATTTAGTTAAAGCAAGCGAAAACATCCGTGGAATCGTCTCAAGCCAAGCCTGACCGCTCATTTGAGTTCAACAGCATCGAAGAAGCCCTCGCCGACCTAAAGGCAGGAAAGTGCGTTGTCGTCGTCGACGATGAGAATCGAGAAAACGAGGGAGATGTGATCTGTGCCGCCGATGCAGTCACCGGCGAAATGATCAACTTCATGGCCGTAGAAGCCCGTGGGCTAATCTGTCTGGCCATGACCAAAGAACGTCTGGATGAATTGGATCTGCCCCTGATGGTCACCAGTAACACTGAAGCCAATCAAACCGCCTTCACCGTCAGCATTGATGCCTCGCCGGAATTAGGGGTGACAACAGGAATTTCCGCTGAAGATCGGGCCCGCACCATTCGCGCCGCTGTCGATCCCAGCACCCAACCCAAAGACTTACGCCGTCCCGGACATATTTTCCCATTACGGGCCCAGAAAGGGGGTGTGCTTAAACGAGCCGGCCATACTGAAGCCGGGGTAGACTTAGCTCGCTTAGCGGGCCGCTATCCCGCCGGAGTCATCTGTGAGATCCAGAACCCCGATGGAACCATGGCACGACTTCCGGAACTGATCGACTATGCCAAAGTCCATCACCTGAAACTGATCAGCATTGCCGATCTCATTAGCTATCGGCTACAAAACGAACGCTTTATCCAGCGAGAAACCGTCGCCGCACTCCCCTCAGAGTTTGGCAACTTCCAGGTATACGCCTATCGTAACCAGATGGACAACACGGAACATCTGGCCATTGTCAAAGGCGATCCTAACGCCTTCGGCGATCGCCCTGTCTTGGTGCGCGTCCATTCGGAATGTCTGACCGGAGATGCCCTGGGGTCTCTGCGCTGTGACTGTCGTCTGCAACTGCAAGCGGCCCTGAAAACCATCGAACAACGGGGAGAAGGGGTGGTATTGTATCTGCGCCAAGAAGGACGGGGGATTGGGCTAATTAACAAGCTCAAAGCCTATTCCCTCCAGGACATGGGGCTCGACACCGTAGAAGCCAATGAACGTTTAGGCTTCCCCCCAGACCTGCGTAACTACGGTGTAGGCGCTCAGATGCTGAATGACCTCGGGGTACACCAAATTCGTTTAATTACCAACAACCCGCGCAAAATCGCCGGTCTACGGGGCTATGGTATCGAAGTGGCCGATCGCGTGCCTCTGCTGATTGAAGCCAATGACTACAACTCCGTCTACTTAGCCACCAAAGCCAAAAAACTCGGTCACCTGTTGCTACAAACCTATCTGGCGACCGTGGCCCTACAGCTGCGGGAACCGTCCCTCTCCCCAGATGGGCGATCGCAACTGATTAAAGACTTACAAGACCTGGCCCGGGAGCATCACCTGCTGTTACAAGAAGAAACCCGCCCCGTGACCGTGGCCTTATTTGGCCCCTCGGCCTTGACCTTCCATTTAGGGTTTGACCAAGCTAACCTGGCTCAAGTGGATTGGTATAGCAACCCCGACCATCCCTATGTCAAAGCCCTCGTGCAAATCCTAGATCGTCTCAGTACTTGGGGGGCGATCGCCTCTCTGGAATTTCTCCTATCCAATGGTCAAGATCCCATGACCAGTCTCAAAGGGAAACTGGCCCGGCGCAAGTTAGCCCCGGGAGAGTTTCCCTCCGCCGTCTGCGCCGACTGGGCCACTCAGAACATCTATCATGTAGAGCCAAGCGCCCTACATTAGACCTTAGCCTCCACCATCTCAATGACATTTCCCTGAAGGTCTTTCAAGAGGAAATTCAGGGGCTTCTCACTGCGGATTTTATACTTAGCCCCCTGACTTTGCGCTTGCAGCAAGAGTTCTTCGAGACAGTCGCGATCAAAGCAGACATGACGTTGGCGATTCTGTCGTCCCAGACTGGCCCCAGCAATCACATGAAGCTGGGCATTCTTTTTGAGTTGATACCACAACCCTTCCGGCTCAGGAGCAGGACGGGAGGGGGCAAAATCGGCTGAGAGATAGAGGGGATCAACGGCCGCCGCCCCTAAGGTCTGATCATAGTTGTAATAGTAATGCAGCGGCACTTCGGCAGCCGGCAGCCGTAGCTCACCTTCATAAAACTGCTGGGCGAGTGCCAGATCGGACACCATCACCGTATGCACTTTCGGGGCGCTGGTGAGAAACATCCACATCGCAACGCCGTAGGCCGCCAACAACATCACCATGATGCCCTGAGTAGAGAATAGAGTATCCATTAAGGGGAGGGCGGCTAACAAACTCGGAGGGATCAGTAAACTAAAAACAATTTCAACCATAGATGTGTGCGAATGGGGGGAACTCTCCCACGTTCAATTGGCGAATTTCTCTCTCTAGTCTAGCCAATCCCAGACCATTGTTAAACTGAGCCCCCGGACACCTCGCCACTGTCGAGTCTCTGTCAACCCATCAATCCGCCTCCTTTGCCCTTGATTTGGACAGTCACCAAGGTATGCTAAGGACAGGTTTTTCCCACTGGCGAATCATCGTGCAAATCCCAACCTTTCCTGAAGCCCAACACCCGATCGTCAAGTCCCTGTTTCACCATAGCGATCGGGAACTCCTGACGCTCTATCAGCGGTATCCACAGGAGGGAAAATATTTTACCGCCCTGTTTTGTCGCTACAGTGCCATTGTCTATACCCTCGTCCACCATTCGGTGACCTCTCCGGTGCGGGCCGATTACCTGTTTGTGCTGATTTGGCAACGGATTTTCCATGAAATGCGATCGCTCGATCTTAATCCTAGCGCCGATGCTAATGAGGATGAGACGGGATTCGTGACCCTACAAAATTGGCTGATTCAACTGACGGCCCTGTCCATTGATCAAGCCCAACTGCCGGAGGTAGAGGCGATTCAATACTCCCTCGACAGCGCCCCACCGCCCTTATGGTGCTATCTTCAGCAAGCCTTAGACCTACTCGATCCCTTGCTGCGTCTGATGGTGGTCATGTCCCAGACGTTTAAGTGGAGTGAAACCCGTATTGCGGCTTATCTACAAGCGGAAGGGGAACGGCTCACCCCAGCCGACGTGGCGCGGCAGTTACCCTCAGGCTATCGTGAGCTAGAAACGAATCTCCCGGAGGACATTCGGGCGATTTATTTGGAGACAGGGACGAGTCTCTCTGAGCCGTCCAATGCCCAGTTGTCGGAACAGATGTCGTGATTGTGAGCGGATGGAGGTACTATGCCAATTTGGGTTAGGACATTGATGGGGATGCCACTTCTGTTAGGGCTGGGACTTGTGGCCCCCAATCCCTTATTGAGTCAAGCAGTTCCTGAGAGCGAGTCAGGAGTCCGCATTGAACGCAACCGCGAGACGTCGCCACGCCGTGAGGCGGATGGCTTACTTCAGCAAGGACGCCAGCAACGAGATCAGGGGAATTATGAGGAGGCGATCGCCCTCTGGCAACAGGCCTTAGAGTTATACACTCAGATGTACGACTGGGGCGCTATGACGCAACTCTATACCCAGTTGGGATCTGCCTATGCTCAGTTAGATAATTTAGCCCAAGCCCAGCAAATGTTCGAGGCCCAAGTCTCCCTGACACGACGGCGAGATAATCGGCGGGCCTTGATGGCGGGGTTAAATAATTTAGGTACGGTGTTATTGCGCCGTGGCCAGTTGGATGCGGCTCAAACTCGCTTTACTGAAGCCTTAGCCTTAGCCACGGACAGCAATGTGATTCGGGTATTAGGCTTAACGTACAGTAATTTGGGCCTACTCGAAGCCACTCGCGGCAATCCTCGCCAGGCTATCCCCCTCTATGAACGGGCCTTGCAATATCGGATTCAATCTCGCGATCGCTCAGGTCAGGCCAACACCTTTAATCATCTTGGAGATGCCTATTGGGCCTTAGATGACTATGAGAATGCGATCGCCAATTATGGGGCAGCTTTACGACAAGTTCAGGGCCTGGAGTCTCAGTTTGAGAATTACTTACGGGCCGTTGATGGTTTGGCTAGGGCCCATCAATCTGTTGGACGCTATCTGCGGGCCCAGGAACTGCTTGAAGAGCGCCTGGAACGAGTGCGGGAACGGGGGGATGTACGCCAGGAAATGAGAAGTTTAGAAGCCTTGGCCCAACTGTATCTAGCGGCCGGAGAACCGGAGGAGGCGATTCGCTTCTATAGTGGGGCGATCGCCCTAGCGCAACAGCTAGAGGACATCCGGGCCGTCTCGGCCCTGGAGAATGCCTTGAGTCCCCTCATCCGGCGCTAGCACCAGTAGACAGGTCCCGCTTGAGTCTACTGAAAAGACCGTCCAAAGGGAAATAGGGCTAATTGAATTAGCTTAATATGTTGTTTGGCAAAGGGTAAACCAATGATGGTAATGGCCAAGATAGCCGCGTGAACTAAGTGCGAGATGGCAATCTCCCAACCAAACAGCAGAATCCAGATGACATTGAAGATGGTCTTGAGAGTGCTGTTGGGGTTTTCATCTTCGACGATTTTGCGTCCGAACGGGGTCATGGTGGCAAAGCCGAGTTTAATCGCTTGCACCCCGAGGGGAATCCCGACAATGGTTAGACAGAGTCCCACTCCGCCGACGATATAGCCCAGACCTGACAGTAAACCGCCGAAGATTAACCAGATAACGTTCCCAATAAGGCTCATGGTGGTTCAGGTTGACGAAAGTTTGGCGTAAGCTCTTATTATAATCACCAACTTCCGGGAAATTCGCGCTATGGACGAGCAAACAGCCCGTAATTTCATCCTCGATCAGGGAATGGCGTTACAAGAGCGGCGTAACCCCAATGCGTTCTTAGTGTTATTGCAGCAGGGAAAGTCGCCGGTTCCTGGACAAATGACCTCACTGTTACTGGCGTTAAAGATTCTTTATCAGTCGTTGCAAGGAAAGTCGCAGATCGATCGCCCTCTGGCCTACGCTCTCCATCGTCTGGCTCAGGATAGCCGGTATCATTTTGAGCAGGGCCGCCGGAACCGGGTGGCCTGGTCCCCCCTCCTCATCTCCGATTTGGAACGCTTAGATCAGTTAGTCTCTAGTATTCTCTCGGGAACCTGGCAAGGGTGATGGGTCATTCGGACGACTCATAATACAAGTCCTCCTCGTCTCCCGGTTCAGGGTCATCGTCAGACGACTCATAATACAAGTCCTCCTCGTCTCCCGGTTCAGGATCATCGTCAAGGGAGGGGGCTGGGGGAGCTAGGTCCTGTAAGTCAGTTTTGACAGTGGAGATATCATCGAGGAGAATCAGGGCGAGTTTGCCCAGAACCGGCTCTTCCCCGTCTCGTTCCGTAATTTCTAGCCAGTAGCCAAAGCGATCGCCCTGCCAGAGTTGGCCTCGACGTTGATGCTGCCCTGTGGGGCCGGTGGGGTTGACATACTCGTAGATTAACTCAGCGTTACGATAGTCCTGATAGAGATCCAAACCATAGATGGAGCGGATGGCTTCGACAAGGCGCTCTGACGTGACCCCGTTGTTGTAATCCAAGACTTCGAGCCATTCACTGCGAATCCGAGTTTCCCCAACCCCTAAGCCGCGCTGAGTGGGGAGGGTTTTCGAGGCTACGAAGGTAAACCGTTGTCCAGGAACGTCACTGCGGCTAACTCGTAAACTTCCCCGTCGCCCGTCGGGAAGCAGGGGATTGCTGTAAATCCAATTGGCCACCTCATCGACGGCTTCTCCGGGAAGCGTCCAACCGGGACTTGGGGCCATCAGGACCAGGGCGATCGCACTGCTAATCAGGGACGGAAGGGGCCGTACAACGGTTTGTTTTAGCATGACCAGGTATTTCTCCATTGTTGAATCCGTGTTAAGACACGTTCGCTTAAATGACGGTCCTTGACATCAAACCATTCAATTTCAGGATAGGCGCGAAACCAGGTTCGCTGACGCTTGGCAAATTGGCAGGTATGTAACGTGGTTTGGGCGATCGCCGTCTCCAGGGACATCTCCCCTCGCCGATAGCCTCCCATCTCGGCATAGCCCAAGGTCTGTAATAAGGGTAAATCATCACCATAGCGATCGCACAAGCGGTTGACTTCCTCGACAAACCCCATCTCTACCATCTGCCGAGTTCGTTGGGCAATGCGATCGCGGTGCAGGTCTGGATCGGCGTGCAGTCCTAGGTGTAAAATAGGATACTCGGGCGGCTGTTCTCCCTGTTGCTCTGACAAGGGACGACCGCTCACATAATAGACTTCCAAAGCCCGCAGGGTGCGGCTGGCATCATTGGGGTGAATCCGTTGACTGGCCGGCTCGTCCACCTGTTGCAGGAGTTGGTAGCATTGCCGTTGACCCAATCCCTGAAGCTGCGATCGCAACTCAGGCTGGGGGCTAATAGCTGGCATCTTCAAGCCTCGGGTGACGGACTTAATATAAAGTCCCGTTCCCCCCACCAACAGCGGCGGCGACTCTGGACAACGCTGATGCTGCTGGGCAATTCGCCCTTGTGCCTGCCGTTGGTATTGCCCCATAGTAAAGGTCTCACGGGGGTCACAGCTATCAATAAAATAATGAGGAACCTGCCGCTGTTGCTCAAGACTCGGTTTTGCCGTACCGATGTCGAACTCCCGATACACTTGGCGCGAGTCCGCACTGAGAATTACCGAGCCTAACCTCTGCGCCACGGCGATCGCCAACTGCGATTTTCCCGTTGCTGTCGCTCCACAAATCACAATTAGGCCGCTCACCGATTCTCTCCCCGCAAACTCAACAAATTTTAGTATATCCAACCCCCACCTTAATTTATCCCCAAATTGGTCTAAACGCGCCGTTAGCCATTTTGTGTTAGAATTTTGGTGATTTTTGTCGTTATTTAAAAAATCTAGGGGTTCAACCCCCTATACGTGTGGAGCAATTTGTCATGACTAGTAGCTACAGTGCCGATCAAATCCAAGTTCTGGAAGGGCTGGAGGCGGTTCGCAAGCGGCCGGGGATGTACATCGGCTCCACAGGTCCACGTGGCTTACACCACCTGGTCTATGAGGTGGTGGATAATGCCATCGATGAGGCCCTGGCTGGATACTGTACGCATATTGAAATTGATATCCAGGCCGATGGTTCCGTCAGCGTCACCGACAACGGACGGGGGATTCCCACCGATGTTCACTCTAAAACCGGACGTTCAGCCCTAGAAACGGTGATGACCGTTCTCCACGCTGGGGGGAAATTCGGCGGCGGCGGCTACAAAGTCTCTGGCGGTTTGCATGGGGTCGGCGTATCCGTCGTCAACGCCCTCTCGGAATGGGTAGAAGTTACCGTTTGGCGCGATAAAAAAATTCACCTCCAACGCTACGAACGGGGAAAACCCGCCTCAGAGTTAACCTCAAAACCCAGCCCCGAGAAACAACGTACCGGAACCTCAGTTCGTTTCCTCCCCGACCGTGACATCTTCGTCGCCACAGGTATTGAGTTTGATTTTAATGCCATCGGCGCTCGCGTCAGGGAGTTAGCCTATCTCAACGCCGGGGTTCGCATTACCTTTACTGACCATCGCCTCGACTTGTTGGGGAAAGACGAACCCCGAGTTGAAACCTATTTCTATGAGGGGGGGATTCGTGAATATATCCAATATATGAACCGCGACAAGGAACCCCTCCATGAAGAAATCATCTATGTGGAAGGGGAACGAGATGGCGTGGTGGTCGAAGCCGCCCTGCAATGGTCGGTGAATGCCTACAGTGACTCCCTCCTGGGCTTTGCCAACAACATTCGCACCGTTGATGGAGGGACGCACCTCGAAGGTCTCAAATCGGTCCTCACCCGGACTATGAACGTCACCGCCCGCAAACGCAACAAACTCAAGGATAATCAGCCGAACCTTGGCGGCGAGAATATCCGGGAGGGCCTGACGGGCATTATTTCTGTGAAAGTCCCAGATCCTGAATTTGAGGGACAAACCAAAACCAAGTTAGGTAATCCTGAAGTTCGCGGGATTGTGGATTCCCTAGTGGGAGAAGTGCTAACGGAATATCTGGAGTTTCGCCCTCATGTGGCCGATGCCATTCTGGAGAAAGCTATTCAGGCCTTTAACGCCGCCGAAGCCGCTCGCCGGGCCCGGGAGTTAGTCCGTCGTAAGTCGGTGTTGGAATCGTCCACCTTACCGGGGAAACTGGCCGATTGTAGCTCGAAAGACCCGTCAGAGTCAGAGATTTTCATTGTTGAGGGGGATTCTGCCGGGGGGAGTGCCAAACAGGGCCGCGATCGCCGTTTCCAGGCAATTTTGCCCCTGCGCGGTAAAATCCTCAACATCGAAAAAACCGACGATGCCAAGATTTATAAGAATAATGAGGTTCAATCCCTGATTGCGGCCTTGGGATTAGGGATTAAAGGGGAAGACTTTGAGGTATCTCAGTTACGCTATCACCGCATTATCCTCATGACCGATGCTGACGTGGATGGGGCCCACATTCGCACACTTCTGTTAACCTTCTTCTATCGCTATCGGCGGGATATGGTGGAACAGGGCTTTGTCTATATTGCCTGTCCGCCCCTGTATAAGGTGGAACGGGGTCGCAGTCATCACTATTGTTACAGCGATCGCGAACTCCAACGCCATCTCAATGACCTCCCCAGCAATGCCAACTACAATATTCAACGCTTTAAAGGCTTAGGGGAAATGATGCCTACCCAGCTTTGGGATACAACCATGAACCCAGAAAGTCGCTTATTGAAGCGGGTAGAAATCGAGGATGCGGTAGAAGCAGATCGCATTTTTACAGTTCTCATGGGAGACAAGGTTGCCCCTCGCCGAGAATTCATCGAAACAGAAGGACCCAAACTGAATCTAACAGATTTGGACATCTAGACCCCTATTGCCTTCTTCCCCCTAAAAAAACGCCCCGACGAGATCACTCTCATCGGGGCGTATATGTAATCTCAATCTGGTCTAGAGAAGAGATTGGGGTGGAACAGACTATTCGCCTAAGCGGTTGCGTTGGTAAACATCCAAGCTGTAAGCCGGGACACGGTCGCGATAGTCTGTTTTTTGTCCGGTGAAGGCCTCGGCGAAGCGATCGAATCCTTCAGAGTTCCAGTTGCGCTCGTGGATGGGCTTGGTTTGCTCGCCACGGAAGTAGGCTTGGGTTCCGAGTACAGCCGCAGCTGCCCAGCCGGTGAATAGTAAGGCAATGATAAACAAAGTCATATTGAGTTCTCCTATGTCGGTGTCTTACCGCGTTCTGTAAACCATTATAACGCTTTGTAAAACTTTGTAAAGTTTGCTTGACGAGATAAAGGTCGTAATACCCGTACCATATCCCTGGGTCTCCCCCCTGAGTCCCACCAAAAAAAAAATTCCATTATCAGAAGTGATGCTATCATATAACCAGCTAGCCAAATATAGTGCTATCAGACCCCAAGCCCAAGGCATTAGGTTCTGCGCTAGTTGTTCTTAAACCCATCGATCAAAATGCTATTCCGCCAACTTTTCGACCCAGAGACTTCGACCTATACCTATCTCATTGCTGATGAGGAGACTCGTGAGGCGATCCTTGTCGATCCAGTTCTTGAACAACTCGAACGGGATCTACAACTCCTCCAGGAACTGAACTTGAGTCTGCGCTACGGTTTAGAAACTCACGTTCATGCTGACCACATCACGGCCACCGGAAAACTGCGAGAACGAACCGGTTGTCAGGGAGTAGTGCCCGAAAATGCCCAGGCCAACTGTGCCGATCACTTCATTCAGGATGGAGAGGAGTTAGTTTTAGGTCAGGTCAAACTTCAGGCGATCGCCAGTTTAGGCCATACCGATAGCCACATGGCCTATTTGGTCAATGGAACTCATCTGCTGACCGGAGATTCCCTACTGATTCGCGGCTGTGGACGGACAGACTTCCAAAGTGGTGACGCCGGAACCCTTTATGATGTCATCACCCAGCGGTTTTTTACCCTCCCCGACAGTACCCTCGTCTATCCAGGCCATGATTACCGAGGTCGGACTGTTTCCACCATTGGCGAGGAAAAACGCCATAATCCTCGCTTGGTTGGCCGCGATCGCGCCGAGTTCATTGAACTGATGGCCAACCTCAATCTACCCAATCCCAAGAAAATCGCTGAAGCGGTTCCGGCGAACCAAAGTTGCGGTAATGTGCCTGCCTAACTGATGGATATCACCTGGATTTTCGGACATATCCTCGCGATCGGCATTGGCATTAGTTTAGGCTTGCTTGGCGGTGGCGGCTCAATTCTGGCGGTTCCCATCCTCATCTATGTGATGGGGTTATCGGCCCGAGAGGCGATCGCCGCTAGTCTCTTTATTGTCGGCGTGGTCAGTCTGATGGGACTAATTCCCCATGCTAAAGCCGGTAACGTCAGTCTTAAACTGGCTCTGACCTTTGCCCCAGCCGCTATGGTGGGGGCCTATGGTGGCGCGAAACTAGCAGAACTGCCATTTATTAGCGATACCATTCAACTGGTGGCCTTCGGACTGGTGATGTTCCTGGCCAGCATTTTAATGATCCGTAAAAAACGGGCTGCTGTCCCAGTCCAACCCGCAAGCACCTCAACCCCTAAATCTCCTTCGTTCGGGAAAACCTTGCTCATCCCCCTAGAAGGGATTTTAGTGGGGGTGATTACCGGCTTTGTGGGCGTGGGTGGTGGATTTGCGATTATTCCTGCCCTAGTTTTACTGGGGGGAACGCCGATGAAGGAGGCGATTGGGACCTCATTACTGATTATTGCCTTGAAATCCGCCACCGCCTTTTGGGGCTACCTCGGTCAAGTCTCCTTAGACTGGGGCATAATTATCTCCTTTACCATCGCCGCGAGTCTAGGAACCTATGGCGGGGCGGTCTTAAGCCATCGTATTGATGCCTCTCACCTGCAAAAAGGCTTTGGCTATTTTGTCCTAGCCGTGTCGATTTTTGTCTTGATTCAGCGGTAGGACGAGTCTATTTCAGGTCGCTCAGGTCAATTTAGGGCGAATTTCCTCTAATAGTCCCTCACAGGCATCGAGGAGTAGGTCAATGACCCGATCAAAACCCTCTGCCCCGCCGTAGTAGGGGTCGGGAACCTCTTTCAGCTCATGATGACGGCAAAAGTCACACATCATCCGCACGCGATCGCCATAGATCCCTTGGCGATCGAGGGCCATGATTCCAGCATAGTTATCGCGATCCATAGCCAGAATTAGGTCAAACTCCTCAAAGTCAGCCGGAATAAACTGTCGGCCTTGTCCGACTAGCTCAATGCCTCGTTTTTTGGCCGCTGAGCGCATCCGAGCGTCAGGGGGACTGCCAATGTGATAACTCGACGTTCCCGCCGAATCACAGATAATTTGGTCCTCAAGCCCAGCTTCGGCCACCAAGTAGCGCATGATATTTTCCGCCGAGGGTGATCGGCAGATATTGCCCAAACAAACAAAGAGTAAATGATATGCCATAGCCTTTTCAGTATCAGCAAACCCGGCCCTCACAAAGCCTGCCCAGGCAGGCTTTGGGGATATGTGACCGTGGTGCAATTACATTCCCGGCAGATTCAGACCACCGGTGAGTTCTTCCATCTTCTCCCGCATAGTTGCCGTAGATTTACTATAGGCATCCTGCATGGCCTCGGTTACCAAGCGCGAGACAGCCTCAGCTCCTTGGTCCAGAGCCGCTTGAGTGATCTCAGCTCCCCGAGGTTCTTGGTTGCCGCTGAGGACGACCGTCACCGTCCCATCACTCGATTGGCCAGGGATTTCTAGCAGATCGAGTTCCTCCTGAAGACGTTTAGCGCCTTCTTGAACCTCTTGTGCTTTTTGGAAGGCGGCAGCAAGTTCTTTCATCTTGCCCAAGCCAAATCCAAATCCTTGTCCTTGTTGTTTAGCCATCGTGCTTAAAACTCTCGCGTCAAATTAATTACAAGTACGACTCATTGTGCCATTGCACCGTCGTTGTTACCAAAGATCACTCACATCCTGGGAAAACTCCCCGAGCAGTTTCACCTCGGGTTGCAGTTCCACATTCCAGCGATGCTGAACGATCTCCCGCACATGGCGGATGACGGCGATCGCATCCTGGGTCGTCCCTTGGCCGGTGTTGAGAATAAAGTTAGCGTGTTCATTAGCGACATGAACACCCCCCACACGATACCCCTTTAACCCCGCTTGTTCAATCAGCCAACCGGCCGCTTGGGGCTTAGGGTTGCGAAACACACTGCCACAACTGGGGCGGTGATAGGGTTGTGTTCCGTGGCGTTGTTTAAGATGTTTATCAGTTCGCAACCGCACCAACACGGGGTCTTCTCCCCCTTGGAGTTGTAAGGTTGCCCCAAGCACTAGCTGAGAACTGCCTTGCAGACAGGAGGTGCGGTAACTATAGCCTAGGTCGCTTCGCGGTAGGGTGACGATTTGACCGTCCGCTTCTAAGACCTCGACCTCAACTAAATTATCCGCCAAACAACTGCGGTGAGCGCCAGCATTCATGACCACTGCCCCGCCCAGAGTCCCCGGTATACCCACAGCCCACTCGAACCCACTTAACCCATGACTGGCTAATTCCCAGGCCAGCTTTGGGAGGGGGAAGCCAGCGGCAACCGTCACCGTTGCTGAGGTGTCATCGAGATGATAGTCCCGTAAATAGCGGGTGCTGATGACTAAGCCTGAGATACCGCGATCGCCAATCAGTAAATTTGAGCCAGCCCCGAGAAAGGTAATCGGGAACCCTTCCGAGTTGGCCCAACTCAAGGCAGCATAGAGGTCATCGAGATGCCGTGGGGCCATGTACCATTGCGCCGCACCTCCAACGCGCAGAGTGGTCATCTTAGCCAGGGGGATTTGGGGATACAGTGGGCATTTCGCGCCCAAAATGTGAATCGGCCGGCGTTCGGGCGCGTCCATCGAGAGAGGGGGGCTTAAATGGGAAAACATCATCATCGCTCAGAGATAGCTAGGAACGGGAAGATTGCACGTGATCACGCTCATGTTCGACCTGGCGATGCCAGTCTAGTAAATCCGGGACAATCTGATTGAGATCACCAGCACCCAAGAACAACGCTAAGTCGCCCGGTTGTAGAAAGTCATGGAGAAAGGTTTTGAGTTCAGATAGGGTGGGTTGGGTATGGACAGCCTGATGATGTTCAGCAATGGCTGCGGCCAGATGACCGCTGCTGACTCCAGGAATCGGGGCTTCACCCGCACCATAAACCGGGGCAATGATGACTGAGTCAGCATCGCTAAAAGCCGCCGCAAACTCGCGAATGAAGGTTTGGGTTCGGCTATAGCGGTGAGGCTGAAAAATCGCCACCAGTCGACGACTCGGTGATGTCGGCCCTTCCACTTGCAGACGGGCCGCCGAGAGGGTGGCCGCAATTTCGCTCGGGTGATGAGCGTAATCATCAATGAAGCGAATTTGATTGGCAACCCCGAGCAGTTCAAAGCGACGACGGGCCCCCTCAAAACCCTGGAGGGCGGCGGCGATTCTGGCAAAATCGAGTCCGAGAGAGCGCCCCACGGCGATCGCCGCCAAGGCATTACTGAGATTATGGGTTCCTAACAAAGCCAGATGGAGTTCCCCGAGACAGGTTCCTCGTTCCCAGATTTGAGCTTGGGTCCCTTCGGCGGACACCTGAACGGTATCGGCGGTGTAGTCGGCCCCTCGCTGAGGATCGAGGCTGTAGGTGATGTCCGGCTTGAGGCGATCGCGGACTACATCACAATCAATACAGCCAATGGTGGTTTGACAGCGTTGAGCAAAAGTCCGAAAAATGCCGGTGACTTCTTCGAGGCTTTGGTAGCGATCGGGGTGATCCAGTTCAATGTTGGTAATGACCCCCACCTGAGACTCAAATTTAACCAAAGATCCATCCGACTCATCGGCTTCAGCCACCAGATAGGGACTGCTTCCCAAACGGGCATTCCCTGACCAAGCTTCTACTTCTCCGCCTACGACAATGGTTGGATCAAGTCCAGTTTGTAAGAGCAGATAGCCAATTAAACTGCTGGTGGTCGTTTTCCCGTGGGTTCCGGCAACGGCGATACTGTGGTGGGTTTGGATGAGGGCTGCCAGAACATCGGAACGGTGGAAAATTGGGCAACCTAGAGCCACGGCGGCTTGGTACTCCCCATTGTTGGGGTTGATGGCTGTCGAGCAAATCACCTGGGGCAGTTCTTGAGGGGCGATCGCTGCTTCGCTGGAGTTATCTCGCTGGCGAGTTTCACTCTCGGGGGGTGCGGAGTTAGGTCTAGTCGTGAAAACCTCTAGATTCTTAGCTTCCTGTTCCCAGAAAATATGAACACCTAGCTTTTGTAGTCGTTGAGTAATATGATTCGACTTGAGATCCGAACCGTAGACAGGAAGCTGGCGCTTCGCTAAAACATATGCTAGAGCAGACATGCCAATTCCACCGATGCCGATGAAATGAAATGGCTTGCCGCTGAAATCAACAGAATCCGGCATTTTCGCTCCTAACACACCACACCGTACCGATAACACGCGACATCATATCAGGTATTGTTATTTTGCGATACGACTTTGGACAAATTGAACACCATTCATCTTACCCAGATCGGCAGAGGATGGCCGAGGGATTTGTTAGCTCAATCGTGATGTCGCTGAATGAGTTTGTCTGTCATTGAGCTTGACCTCTGGGGTTGAGGGCTATGATATCTCCTCATGAGCCAGACCCCAAATCCCACTCGGTCACCGAGGTTGACCAAGCATCGGAGTGGCCCCCTTGGCTCGATTAGCTTGGAGGTGTCTGTCAACTAGCTTTCGGCGGTAGGTTGCGGAAATCCGCGCAGTTTTTCAGCGTCCTGATTTCCAGCAATGGCAGTCAACAGCGTGATCAGACCGTTAACGCCTAACCTGGGGAGTCTTGGACATCCCCAGTTCGCCTCGACAAAAATGATCAGGAAACGGACAAGCTTTGCGATATGATTAGAGGCGCTACCTGAACTTGCCAGAGTGCCACTACCATGCCTTAAGAGGCAAAGGGTTGGAGAATGGTGAGCAGAGCCGATAGGATAGCAAACAAACCCAATAATCATGTTGTGTTGGGTCGGTAGATGTAGGTCAAAGTCACCGAACTGCGTCACGAAAATTTCATAACGACTTGTTGACCCCATGCGCTCAGATGCAGCGTCACTATGGGACATCAACTGGATTCAAAACTGCCTGTGGAGGCGACCAAACGCGGGACACCAGCCGTCTGCTCAGACAGATGCCGGTTTGCTCTCCCGTCTGGATTCGTTCTCACGGATGCAGGAGACTCAGTCTATCAAGATTGAAAATCTGTGAACGAGCATTATAGCTCGATTGTAACGTCAAGCCCGTTTATCGATTTGGTGGGCGATCGCTGTTAGGAGGAAACAAGGTGATTAGAGTAGCAATTAATGGTTTTGGACGTATTGGACGCAACTTTTTGCGTTGCTGGTTAACCCGTGACAATACCGGGTTGGAAATTGTGGGGGTTAACGACACCTCCGACCCGAAAACCAATGCGCACTTGCTCAAATATGACACCATGCTGGGCAAGTTGGACGCAGAGGTCAGTTCCGATAGTAATTCGATTATTGTCAACGGTAAGACGATTAAATGCGTCAGTGATCGTAATCCCCTCAATCTGCCCTGGAAAGAGTGGGATATTGACTTAGTGGTGGAATCCACTGGGGTCTTCGTCACGGAAGAAGGTGCATCCAAGCACTTGCAAGCTGGCGCGAAAAAGGTTCTCATTACCGCCCCAGGAAAAGGCGGCGAGATTGGAACCTACGTGATGGGGGTTAACCACGAAACCTATAAGCACGATGCCTACAACGTGGTGAGCAACGCCAGTTGTACCACCAACTGCTTAGCGCCCATCGTCAAGGTGTTGCACGAGAACTTCGGCATCATCAAAGGCACCATGACCACCACCCACAGCTACACCGGTGACCAGCGGTTACTCGATGCCAGCCACCGGGATGTGCGTCGTGCTCGGGCTGCGGCCATGAACATTGTCCCCACCTCCACCGGTGCTGCCAAAGCCGTGGCCCTGGTCATTCCTGAAATGAAAGGGAAACTCAACGGGATTGCACTACGGGTTCCTACCCCTAACGTGTCCGTGGTAGACCTAGTGGCTCAAGTTGAGCGTAAAACCTTCACCGAGCAATTGAACGAAGTGCTTCATGGTGCGGCTAATGGTCACATGAAAGGCATCTTGGGTTACAGTGATGAACCCCTCGTCTCCACGGACTACAAAGGAGCCAATGAATCCTCTGTGGTTGATTCCAGCCTCACCTTGGTCATGGATGGAGATCTGATTAAAGTTGTCGCCTGGTATGACAATGAATGGGGTTACAGCCAACGGGTGGTTGACTTGGCTGAACTGGTTTCTGAGAAATGGGCCGGCTAGTTAAGGTTGAGGCTTGGGGGTCATCAGGATACCTCAGATGTCTCAATTAGACAGCTAAACTAATATCTCCACTAGAAGAGGCGGCCCTTGAGGTCGCCTCTTCGTATCATGGGGGACAATATCCTTTCCGGACAAGGACAATGAATCCAATCAATCTGCTTTTCTCGATTCAGACCAGTGGTGACATTAAATCTCAACCCATGCCCTACCTAGCTCAAGTCCTGAGTCCCACCGACGATCCTGTTGCCATTTTTCTGATTATTCTGGCCATCATGTTGGTGGCACCGCTTTTATTTGAGCGGTTTAAAATGCCCGGTATTATCGGACTTATTTTAGCTGGAGTTGCCGTCGGTCCCCACGGCTTAGGCGTTCTCGAACTTGACAGCACCATTGACCTTTTAGGGACGGTGGGCTTATTGTTTTTAATGTTTCTGGGAGGATTGGAAACCAGCCTAGAAGATTTACGACAAAATGCCAAAGGTGCTATTAGTTTTGGTTTGGCGACGTTCTTATTACCCATGGTGATCGGAACTGCCGCAATCCTGATGCTCGACTATTCCCTACTGGCTGCAATCCTTGTCGCTTCTACCTTTGCCTCTCATACCCTCGTCGCCCTGCCGGTGTTGAATCGTCTGGGAATTATGAAGTCGCGGGTGGTGACATCGACCCTTGGAGCAACTCTAATTACCAATATTTTAGCTCTACTCGTTTTGGCGGTTGTTGTTCGCGCTCAAGAAGGGGAACTGACCCTAGAATTTTGGTTATTTCTAATTCCGTCACTGATTATTTATACCTTTGCCACCTTATGGGGAATTCCCAAACTGGGCCGTTGGTTTTTTATTAAGTTTGGCCATGATGATCGGGCTGAATTTATGTTTGTGCTGGCGGCTTTATTTGTGGTTTCCTATTTAGCCAACCTAATCCAAATTGAGCCGATTGTCGGTGCCTTCTTAGCGGGGGTTGCCATTACACCACTGGTGCCGCAACTTAGTCCCCTGATGAATCGGATTCAGTTTATCGGCAATACCCTGTTTGTGCCCTTTTTCCTCATTTCCGTGGGGATGTTAGTAGACCCGATGATTTTGATCGAAGAACCCGAAGCCTTGCTGGTGGCGGGGGTGATGGTCGGGGCGGAGGTCGTGAGTAAATTCGCGGCGGCTTGGGGGACAGGCTGGTTTTTAAACTGGTCCGGTCCGGGTCGGATGGTGGGGTTTGGCTTATCTACCGCTCAGGCGGCCTCTACCCTGGCGGCGGCTACGGTGGCTCTAGATATCGGCTTAGTGGATGAGGTAACCATCAATGGGGTGATCCTGATGATTTTGATTACCTGTATTGCCTCTCCCTGGATTACAGCTCGCTGGGGGGCACAGTTGGAGACCCCTCAAGCAACGTCATCGGAGAGTCACGAGTCTAACGAACCCAAAGACGGATGGGGAGCAAGAATCTTAGTGCCGGTGGCTAACCCGAATACCGAAGATCGACTGCTGCAATTAGCGATTATCTTAGCCAAGCGTAAAGAAGGAACCTTGCTACCGCTGCATGTTTTATCCGATCGCGGGGGCCCCGTGTCCTCAGCCGCGCGGGAGGGGCAAAAACGGCTCCTGAGTGCCGCCGAAATGATTGCTCATGGGGCCGTGACGGCGGTTGAACCCATCGCCCGGGTGGATGATTCCATCGATTGGGGGATTCTCCGGGTGGCCCAGGAGCGTAATGCCAGTCTCGTCATTTGTGGTTGGAAAGGCTATTCCACCTATCGCGAGAATTTCTTTGGCAGTGTCATTGATAATGTAGTCCGTCAATCCCAGGTTCCGGTTTTGGTCTCGCGCTTTCCCAAACCCTTGGAAAATATACAACGGGTGCGATTAGCCGTGACGGATGCTCAGGTCGCGTCACCTCTATTTCGACCCACCTTGAGGTTGGCTCAGTCCGTCGCCAATGAGTTAAAAAGTGATCTCGCAATTCTCCAGGTGCTTCCCAGTCGCGCGGAATCACCACGGGTTGACCTATCGGATCTTGAGCCAGAAATTGAGTTAGATCTCAAGCGCGGTGGCTTAGTGGTTCAAGTCATTACCGTCTTAGAGCCGAATGATTTGTTGGTGTTGATTGCCGGTAAAACTCGTGCTGGGGGTCCAGCGTTGGGGCGTGCTGCCGAAACCATTGCCCGCAGTCAACCGAAGTCTTCGATGTTGATTCTTCATTTTCCCGAAGAGAGGGAAGGGACTTGAGTGGGGTCTTCGACTCAAGATAAAAAACGCCGTAAATCAAAACTGTTGGCCTCTTGGCTATTGGGATTACATTCATGGGTGAGTAGTAGTAAGAGGATTTCCGTGTAGTCAACGGCCCCTCGTAGTTCTCCTTGGAGAATTTCTAAGCCACCGTTGGCATAGTCCTCAAAAATTTCGACTCGTCGAGCTTCCGCTTCAGCATCATTGGGGGCAAGGATGCTGACATCCTCTGTGGCGACGATCGCCAATAGTTGAATCAGGCGGTCATAGCCACGGGAGATAAAAATATCGAGAGCCACGGGACTAGGTTCTCGGCTCACGGCGGCCCCAATGGGCGATCGCCGTTTATGTTTCGCCCCCAGGGCCGCCGCAAAGGCTAAAATATCCGCATAGGTGGGGAACGGAGTCGTTATCGTCTCTCCCTGACGCAGCAGCGATCGCACTAAATCCGCTTTATCTTTACCCACACGCACCCGCTGTAACATGATCGTTAATCTCGTCTGATGTTAACTCGGAGGAATTTGATAGAGGGTGATCATCCGTTCAATCACGGCTCGGCTCACGGGGGCCGCTACCTGCCCTCCGGTCCCTGAAGATGGCTCATCCACCGCCACAAAGACCAAATAACGGGGAGCCTCAGCAGGAAAAATCGCCACAAAACTGGTCACTACCGCTGAACTGGAATAGCCTCCCCCATCTCCTAAACTTTTCTGAGCCGTTCCGGTTTTCCCGGCAATCCGATAACCGGGAATCCGTGCATTTTGACCGGTTCCCTCTTCCACCGCATCCTCCATCATCTTGACCACATCTTGCACTGTGTCCTGGGAAAAAATGCGAACTGGCTGGGGACGCTGGAACGGCTGCTGTAACTGGCCGGCTGTATCAGTGAGTCCTTGCACCACGTGGGGGGTTACTAAATAGCCTCCATTGGCTAAGCTGCCATACAGACGTACTAACTGAATCGGGGTGATGGCAAATCCTTGTCCAAATGAGGTGGTGGCGGCTTCCACGGGAGAGGCGAGAAACTCCTGACGACTTTTAAGCCAGCCTTCGGTTTCAGAGGGCAAATCAATTTGGGTGAGTTCTCCTAACTCGACTCGTTGCAACCAATCATAATAATCACTCGGCTGCATTTGTTCCATGATGCGCACCATCCCCACGTTGCTCGAATCCCGGAGAATATCGGTTAGGGTCAATTCCCCTCGTCCTCCGGCATAGGCATAATCATAGTTGGAGATGGGCCAGCCATCGACCATGATGCTGCCGGGATCGTGAAAGGTATCCGTTGCCCGAATAGCTCCTGCCTCTAGGGCGATCGCCACATTGATGGGTTTAAAGGTCGAACCCGGTTCATATAAGTCATGGAGGGCCCAATTTTGGAAGCGCCCTTCTGGAGCATCATAATACTCGTTGGGATCGTAGGAGGGCAGAGAGACTAACGACAACACAGAGCCATCCCAGGCATCCATAACGATGACCGTTCCTTGTTTGGCATCAAATTCTGCCATGGTTTGCTCTAAGACGGCTTCCGCTGTTCGTTGTAAGCGGGTATCTAGGGTCAATTGCAGCCGTTGGTCATCAAAGCGAGCAAAGGCGGGGGCAGCGCGATCGAGAATGCCCGCCTGTTGGGGATCTTCACCAACCCAGACCGCCTCTCGTTCCAAGATCTCGTTTTGGGTGGCTTCGAGTCCCGCCCGGCCCAAACCATCCAAATCCACATAGCCGATTACCGCCGCCGCTGTTTCCTTTTGTGGATAGACGCGGCGAGAGGTGCGGATCAGTTCTAAGCCATCGAAGCGGAGTTGGGAAATGCGCAGGGCGATCTGTTGGGGTAGCCAGTTGGCCAAGGGAATGCCGCTGGGGTAACTGTTAAATTGTTGCTGAAGTTGAGCCGGAGACTGTTCGAGGATTACCCCTAACTCCGCAGCAATCTCCTGGGAGGACGCGGTGAACAGTTTGGGGTGGGCGTAGAGACTAAACGTTGGACTATCAAGGGCTAGGGGAACCCCTCGGGCATCCACAATCATCCGTCGTGGTACGAGATGCCGGGGCGGGGGTTGTTGCTGAGCCGCTGCCCGGTTCTGAAATTGGCTGCCTTCGAGGACCTGTAGGGTAAACAGATTGAGGGTTAAGCTGAATCCAGCGGCGGCTAAGATTGCCCACACGACAACTAACCGCAACCGCGAGGGGGTGGCCACCACATCTTGCAACTGAGTGACCACCCAACCGGAGAACTCCTCCAGGGTGGTGAGATAGGCGGCCAGTTGAGAGCGGTACGTATGGGAACGAGAGGGCGAACGGCCCGGCTGGGGACGGCCAGAGGGCGATCGCCTTGGGGGGGTGGGAGTTCGGGAGTTCCTTGAACGCCTCATGTCTCGGTGTTTGGGGGCTAGGGGTCTACGTCGCGCTTGACGCATCAATGTCTCAGCTTGGAAATCGCGAATGGGGCAGAGTTGATCGGAGATTGGGGTCGGCTTAGTATCCTAGGGGAAAGTCCACGGCTGGACTGGGGCTAGGAGGCTCACTAGAGGGGCTGGCACTAGAGGGACGCTGCGGGGCTGGCGTAAGGTAGAGGGTTTGCTCGGAGGCGATGGCTAAATTCTCTAACTCATTGTGTTGCTCAAGCTCCATGACGTTTTGCCGCAAGGCTTCTGTGGCAATCACCAGTTGTCGTTCCTGTTGCCGCAATTGTTCCAGTTCACGGGTGGCGTCATGCCACTGTTGTTGAGAATAGACTGTCCCCCCATAGACGGTTAGGGTACTGGTGGCTAGGAGGGCGCTAATGAGGGTAGAACTGCGCCGAAGCCAAGGCAGTGGCAAGAAGGAGCGGGCTGAGCTTCGTTGCTGGCGTAGTTGTTCGCGGGCGTGCAGCGGAATCACCACCGACTCTGTGGGGCGGCGTTGGCGAGATGGTGAGACAGAGGACTGACGACGTAAGTCGAGACGGCGTTCGAGTGAAACGACTCGATTCGTTTCCCGGCTTGAACGACCGGATCTCACGGACGCAGAATGAAGCGCGTAAGTCATAAACACCACCAATTACGAGAGCAAATACGAGAGCAAACGGAATAACGGGCCCAATCCGCCCTGGAAAGATAACTCGATTTTAGTTATCTTTGGCCGATGACGGGGTCTGAGTCCTCGTCCACATCATCCTAACACCGTCAGTTTCCCTTGGAAGGATTCGGCTCGGTCTGTCTTTTGGCACATTTTTTTGATGATCACGGATCCTTTGGGTTAAGTTTGAGTTAAATTACAATATCGCTACTCAACTCGGCCCAAAGCCTATGTTGACGTTGTGGGCATTTGACATAAGAGGTACAAATTCATGAAAACTAAACTCGTAAGTTTGATGGCGGTTCTGGGATTGTCTTTATTCCTAGGCGCTTGCGCTGAAGATACTGCTCCTACAGATACTGCTCCTGGAGAGGCTCCCATGGAACAAGAGGCTCCCATGGAAGGAGATCCTGAAGCCATGCCTGAAGGAGAAGAGCCGATGGAAGCTCCTATGGATTCCCCCGATGGTGAAGCGGCCCCCATGGAGCCGGAGACTCCTGACGCTCCCTAGTTCGGTTCCGAGCAAGTCCTATCTGGTTTGTTAAAACAAATTGCCAGGGTGCTCCGGTTGATCATCGGAGTCACTCGTCGGCAGGGGGTCGTGACTGGGGATTATCCCCAAGGCGGCTCCTTGCTTCTTCTTTTTTGGCGTTACCGTTGTGCCTATGCGCCTGCTTCAGTTCAGCACCTCCCACTATTGTCGTAAAGTTCGCTTGGCCTTGGGCTATAAGCAGATTCCCTATGAGGTGGAGAATTTAACACCGGGTGCTCATCGCTTTAAGCTCAAACCGTTGGTGGGGTTGACGACGGTTCCTGTGTTGTTGCCTGAATCTGCGTCAGGCCCAGTGGCGGTGGGAGACTCAACGGAGATTTTGAAGTTTTTAGAGGGTCATACTCCTGAGCCGTCTTGGACTCTGGGAGAGTCTCAGGGCGATCGCCGCGCTTGGCTCTTGGAAGATTGGCTCGATGAGAGTATTGGCACCGCCACCCGCTTTCTCTATTACGATTTCCGTGCTAAAGAGGGAAAGTCGGTGAATCCCTCTTGGTTTGCCCAAACCTTAGTTAAGGTGGTGCGGTTTCAGTATGATATCAGTCCAGCTCGGGTGACCTTGGCTCGCCAGCGTCTGAGGTTGGCGTTGGCGGAACTGGGAGAGACTTGGCGGGAATCGCCGTATTTGGTGGGCGATCGCCTCAGTGTGGCAGATCTCGCGGCGGCGGGACTCCTGAGTCCTCTGGCCTTGATTCCTCAATACCGACAGGAGTATCCCTGGCTGTTTGAGCGGATTGAGGAGATTCATCAGCACTGTCATGAACCTCTACCCCCAGGATTAACCTGATGATGAAGCGTCCTCTGTTAAGCTCCTTGCTGCTGGGAATGGCTCTGATGCTAGTGAGTATCTCTGAGCGGGCGATCGCCCTTCCCTCAGCCGACGATACTCCCGAGGAAGTGTTACGCAATCAGATTTTGCTTGAGGCGCGATCGCCCCTCGATGGGGAACCCCTCAGCCCCGCTGAGTACGCTGCCCTACAAGCCCAACTGCAAGAGCCAAGCCAGCCCCCCCAACTGAGTTCAGAGGTTCGCTACAACATTTTTTTACTGCAACTGTTGCGGATGTTCCGAACCATTAGTCCGTTCTAAGGGTCTGCTCCCCAAAGTTCACATTTCCTGACTTTTGACTCCTCTCCCCGATAGAGAGGGGTTTTTGCTGTATCTTCGACTGTAAAGATTTGTTGCTGATTGAACCCGTTTCCGCCAAAATCTTCAGGGAAGCCCCCATAGAAAACCGGCTCTGGCTAGCCCGTGCCGGCCAGCGAACAACAGACATGTCAAACTAAGGCTTAGTCATCTACCGGGGTGCGATCGCCCCCGAACCTCTATAACAAAACAGCAAACCGCCTAAACAGCCATCCATTCTCTTAAAACTCATGTCAAAAACCATTTCCACCGAACAGATTGACTACATTGTCCACAACAGCCACCAAGACCCCTTCTCCGTCCTCGGCGCCCACACCATCGAACGAGACGGTAAATCCATTTGGGTGGTCCGGGCCTATCTCCCTGACGTCGAAGCCGCCTGGGTAGAACTCTCCGAAGAACGGAAATCCTACCCCATGGAGTCGGTTCATCATCCTCACTTCTTTGAATGCGAACTCGATCGCCCCGTTGACAAACAAGACAACGCCGATCCCTTCCCCATCAACTACCAACTCCGTCTCAAACAAGGAGATCACGAGCGCGTCATCTACGACCCTTACGCCTTCCGGTCCCCGAAACTGACTGACTTCGACATTCACCTATTTAGTGAAGGGAACCACCACCGCATCTACGAAAAACTCGGCGCTCATCCCCTCACCAGTAATAGCGTTGAGGGGGTATACTTCGCCGTTTGGGCGCCCAACGCTCGCAACGTCTCAGTCCTGGGTAACTTCAACAGTTGGGATGGCCGCAAACATCAAATGGCCAAACGGGGTAACGGGGTTTGGGAACTGTTCATCCCCGATGTTCAGGTCGGAGATCCCTATAAATACGAAATCAAAAACTACGACGGTCATATCTACGAAAAATCCGACCCCTACGGCTTCCAACAGGAAATCCGCCCCAAAACCGCCTCCATCGTCACCGATCTCGACGGTTACCAATGGTCAGATACGGAATGGATGGAAACCCGGCGTAATACCGACCCCATGACTTCCCCCGTGTCCATCTACGAGGTTCACCTCGGGTCATGGCTGAATGCTTCCTACGATGAACCAGGAACCGACTATCTCGGCAATCCTCTACCCCCCGTCGCCGTCGCCGACCTCAAACCTGGCGCGCGCTTCCTCACCTACCGAGAACTGGCCGACCGCCTGATTCCCTACGTCAAAGACCTTAACTTCACCCATATCGAACTTCTCCCGGTTGCCGAACATCCCTTTGACGGGTCCTGGGGATATCAGGTCACCGGTTACTACGCCGCCACCTCCCGTTACGGTAGTCCCCAAGACTTGATGTATTTCATCGACCAATGTCACCAAAACGGCATTGGCGTGGTTGTCGATTGGGTTCCGGGCCATTTCCCCAAAGATGGTCATGGCTTAGCCTTCTTCGATGGAACCCATCTCTATGAACATGCAGACCCCCGCAAAGGAGAACATAAAGGCTGGGGAACCCTAGTGTTCAACTATGGCCGCAACGAAGTGCGGAACTTCCTGGTGGCCAACGCCATTTTCTGGTTTGATAAATTCCACATTGATGGCATTCGGGTTGATGCGGTGGCCTCAATGCTGTACCTGAACTA
>SMDP01000001.1 GCA_012911965.1 Geitlerinema sp. P-1104 | reverse complement strand
GCTTCGACTCCCCCGCAACCGGCACCGTTAATGACTTCTGAGCCATATTCCCCAATGAGACTCATGGGAGTGGTTGTAGTATCGGCGACTAATAGACCCCCTCCGGCGAGGGTAATGTAGGCATGATCTAAGCTAGAGATAATCGGGCAAATAATCAGGTTATTGGCTCGTCCCCCCTGGCTGGCATCGTTGTCAGCGGCACAGCCGTTTTCTTTACAGTCCCCACTAGGGGTTAGATCAGCTAAGGCGTTGGGGTCATAGTCCCCGGCGACCTGCCCCACTAAATCATGATTGTGGGCGTTTTTGCCGCGATAGACTTTGGCGGATTCGAGGACTTCCATGCCTTTGCCTACACCTAACGAGGCGGTTTTGTTATAAATCGCATCAATAATTTCCTCTTGGTCGTTGCGGACAATATCAATGCGTTCTAACAATTTTCCATGTAAGTTAGCGACGAATAGGGCGCTACCGTCGGAGTTCCAAAAGGACATATGCACAGAACGTTCTGGGCCACTTCCATTGGTCGCAGTGGCTCGAAATAGGGCGATCGCCTCTTTGGTGTCTCCATCGATAATCCCCACATACCCGCCTCCAGGGGTGAAGAGGTTGACATTGAGATATTTGTTTTGGGGGTCTGTGAGCATCCCATGTAAACGACCCAAACCGGGTAAGTCTCCGAGGCGATTTCCTGTAGGGCGGTTGTCGTCGTATTCAGCCAAGTTCGGCGGAAAAACAGCTTTGACATCACAAGGCCCATCTCCAGGGCGATTTTGGCCATCACAGCCCAGCGGTTGAGCCGGAATGCCGGATTCAATTTGCTGTTCTAGGTCCTGACTGTCCCAAATCCAAATCAATCCCCCTTCCACGCCTAAACTGTCTAGACCTGGGACTGAGTTAGACTGGTCAGACCCCCAGATTTCATAAGAGGTATCATGGGGAGCAGCAGCTTGAGACCCCGTTACTTGAAAAATACTAAATAGAGCGGTTGCAACTCCGATTAAGACCAGATTTATCGGCTTTTGCAACCATTTCATGAGAGTGAGCATTGGTGGTTGTGCAGAAATAGTCTAAATCACTCTAGCGGAAAATGGACTCTAGGGAAATCCTTTGGAGGGAGAAAATTCCGGGTGATGTGGATGGGGCTGAGGCGATGAGATATCGCCCCATCTCGGTATTAACCCATCAATAAGACAGTATCAATGACATGAATAATCCCATTATCGGCTTCAATATCTGCTTGAATCACCGTCGAATTTTTCACCTCAAACCCATCTAAACAATCGATGGAGATGGGTGATCCTTCCACGGAAGTGACCGACCCCATTTGAGCGAGATCTGCTTGGGTGAACTTTCCTGACACCACGTGGTAAGTCAAAATCCGACCCAACTGGGGAGGATTCTGAACCAGAGATTCAACCGTTCCTGGTGGGAGTTTAGCGAACGCATCGTCAGTTGGGGCAAATACCGTAAACGGTCCGGGACTTTTGAGCGTCTCAACTAAATCTGCCACTTTCACAGCGGTGACTAAGGTTTCAAATAACCCTGCACTGACGGCAATATCAACAATATCAGCCATGAATTCTTACCTCATGTATTAGACAATGTTCAAGCCAATGGCATTAACAAGTTTAACAGGAATTTCTCCTTGACCGTCAGGTCATCTGCGACAACATCGGCCCAGTTGTCAGATTGGCGGCTGTGACGGCTATCCACAGTATCGAAGACTAACCCCCCAGCCTGTCACCCCAAAGCCTAGATCTCCATGATATAGCTCTGATTCCAGTCTTACCAGATAGGACATCAGGTATAATGAGACCTGACCTCATACCATTAACCTGAAATGTTCCTAAGAGGGTGGCGATATGTCCAATAACTATAGCTACGACTTGCGGCAAAAAGTCATTAAAGCTATTGAAGTCGATGGCATGAAAAAATCAGAAGTCAGTCAAATTTTTGGCATTAGCCGTAATACCATTTATCTTTGGCTCAAGCAAAAAGAGGAAACAGGAGACGTTCAACCCCGAGAGTATCGACCTCCCGGCCATGGTCATAAAATTAAAGATATCGCTAAGTTCCGCTCCTTTGTTGAGGAACATGCTGATAAAACTCAATCCGAGATGGCAGAGTTATGGGACGACGACATCAGCCAAAAGACCATATCACGATGGTTAAAAAAGCTCGGATTTATCCGCAAAAAAAATCGCTGGGTTTTGAGTAAAAAAGCAGGACCCACTGGATGAACGTGCAGCTAGAACATTTTTGACATCCATCCAGTCTGGGTCAAGCCATGGGGTCCTCCCCACTATCATCGATCGCCCTACCCCAAGCGACGGGCGATCGCCCCCTCATACATCTGACGCATCTCAGACAGCGAAAGACTCAACAACCTTTCCCCCTGAGAAGACACCTGCAACGAGTCACCGGACACCGTCCCCAATCGTTGCCAAGACCCCGATAACTGCTCCTGCAAACACGCTTCCCAAGCCGCCACATCCGAGGGAGACACCGAAACCACAATCCGCGCGCCCCCTTCCCCAAACAGAAGGGTATCCCAACGGCCTCCATTGGACAACTCCACCGTGACGCCCAAATCGCCCGACAAACAGGACTCCGCCAACGTCACCGCCAAGCCTCCTTCCGAGACATCATGGGCGGAGTTAACCCAACCCCGGCGAATCCCCTGACGACAGACCCCTTGCACCGCTTTCTCCAACGCCACATCCACCCGAGGCGGTTTCCCCGCCACCGTCTGATGCACCGTCGCCAGATATTCCGAAGCCCCTAACGTCGGCAAGGCTAACCCCTGCTGCGTCTGGGTGGGAACTCCCAACAGATACACCACATCCTCCGTCTGCTGCCAACCTTGGCCACAAATCTGCTCAAGATTCTCAATCAACCCCACCATCCCCACAACCGGAGTCGGATAAATCGGGGTTGGCTTGCCCTCACTATCGAGGGTTTCGTTGTACAGAGAGACATTGCCCCCCGTCACTGGGGTTCCAAAGTCCTCACAGGCCTGGGCTAACCCCTCACAGGCACAGGCTAACTGCCAATAGCCGATGGGGTTCTCAGGACTGCCGAAATTGAGGTTATCGGTGACGGCTAGGGGTTCGGCCCCGACACAACTGAGATTGCGGGCCGCTTCAGCCACCACCGCCTTCGCCCCCTCCGTGGGATCGAGATAGACATAACGGGAATTACAATCCACCGTCGCCGCAATGCCTCGTGTCCAGTCCCGGCCAGAGTCTTGGCTTTCCTGGGGACGCAAGCGCACCACCGCCGCATCCGCCCCACCTGGCACAATTACCGTGTTGTTCTGCACCTGGTGGTCATATTGCCGATAGACCCATTCCTTCGAGGCAATACTGGGATTATCTAATAGGTCTAATAGCACCTGATTCCAGCTCTTGAGCGCCCCATTGACCTCGATGCCCGAAGACGTGCAAGGGGGGAGGGATTCAGGAGTCCAAGCCCAGGCTGTTTGGGCATATTCTGGGGGCTGAGGGGGTTTCTCGCGAGGGTAGAGGGGGGTGTTGTCGGCCAGGGCTGAGGCGGGAATCTCGGCGGCGATCGCCCCCTGGAAGCGGATCCGCACCATGGGTTCCTCGATAACTTCTCCAGCCACCACAGCGTGCAGTCCCCATTTATGGAAAACGTCAATCAGTTCCTGTTCCCGGCCCTTCTCGGCCACAAACAACATCCGTTCTTGGGATTCCGAGAGGAGATATTCGTAGGGAACCATCCCCGATTCGCGCACGGGGACTTTATCTAAGTCAAAGTCGATACCCACGCCGCCATTGGCTGCCATTTCTGAGGTGGAACAGGTGATTCCCGCCGCCCCCATATCTTGGGCGGCAACGACAGCCCCAGTTTTGAAGGCTTCGAGACAGGCTTCCACGAGGGATTTTTCTAGGAAGGGGTCGCCGACTTGGACGGCGGGACGATCATCGACGGAGGACTCGTCGCTGAGTTCGGCACTGGCGAAACTTGCGCCTCCCATGCCGTCGCGGCCGGTGGTGGACCCCACGTAGAGAACGGGGTTACCAATACCTGAAGCCCCAGATTTAACAATGGTATCGGTTTCCATGATGCCGATCGCCATGGCGTTGACGAGGGGATTGCCACTATAGGCGGCATCGAAATAGACATCTCCGCCGACGGTTGGCACACCAAAGCAGTTGCCATAGTGAGAGATGCCCTCGACGACTCCACTAAAGATGCGGCGGGTGCGGGGATTGTCGAGGGTTCCGAAGCGTAGGGCGTTGAGGGCGGCGATGGGCCGGGCCCCCATTGTGAAGATGTCCCGCAGGATACCGCCGACGCCAGTGGCTGCCCCTTGGAAGGGTTCCACGGCGGAGGGGTGGTTGTGAGATTCAATTTTGAAGGCGATCGCCAACCCCTCGCCAAAGTCCACGACTCCGGCATTTTCACCGGGACCGACGAGGATGCGATCGCCCGTGGTGGGAAAGTGCTTCAGAAGTGGCCGGGAGTTCTTATAGCAGCAATGTTCTGACCACATGACCCCAAACATCCCCAATTCGGCGCGATTGGGATGTCGCCCAAGGCGTTGGACGATTTCATCATATTCGCCGGGTTTGAGTCCTTCTGAGGCGATTTGTTGAGGGGAAAAGGGAGAGTCGGAAAGCGCTACCATGCTTGTTTTGGGGCAAAACCACAGGAGCCATTATCTCATGGTTTCGGCAACGTCGTCTCCCCCTCCTGGAGTTCCCTCCAGGATTTAGTTACGGGCCAACCACTTCTGGGCGTTGAGTCGCTGGACTACCCCAAAGACTAATAGAGATAAGTTAATCTTCCGTTCATCCATCAAGAAGGGTTCGATGGTACTTGGTTGAGTACCGTCAGCGGCACAGGAGAAGGCCCGCGGTCCTTTAATATCGGCTTTGGGGAAATAGACCACAAAGCGGCGGTTGCCTCCCTGCCAAGTGCCAATGACCTGCCAACAGTCCCCTTTCGTATCCAGAGGCGGAACCCGGCGTTTCTCGAATTTAAGATCTAAATCCTCAATTCCCTGATTTTCCAGTTCCTGTTTCAGGGCCGGGAGATAGTCCTGGTGCATGAAATCGGCGAAGGGCTTATCCTCGACGGCGGGGGGCTTTTCCTTCTTTGTGCCACCTTTGTTAGCGGCGGTGGTGGTTTTCGCTTTTTTGTCGTCTTCTGCCATGAGTGTCCAGTTCGTCGCAAGTGCTGTGTTCAGATTAGTATATTTTGCCCGTTCCGCGTTGGCTGGCCGGGAATAAGACGCTCTTATGCCTTGTTTCTATGATGTGGTTTTATACTTGAGCAAGGTAGAGCCGTGGCTTAACGGCTTAACTCAACGGTTTGCCTCAGCTGTCGTATCTGGATAATTGTTTATGATCATCACCCTCTCGCTACGCCGCCTCTCTCTGATGGCGATCGCCCTGGTGGCAGTCTTCCTCTGGCAGACGCCTGTACAGGCCCAATCCCTCAACCCTGAGGAACTCTCCGAGGCGGTGACGCAGATTGAACAACTTGATGGGATGCGATCGCAACTGGCCTCAGGCCTAGAAGGAACCACCACTGAACCCACCCTCGAAACCTTCAAACAAGTCTGCAAACCCGTAGGGATGCGGGCTAAACAACTCAGTCAAGAAACGGGTTGGACGGTTCAACAGATTGCTGAAAAATATCGAAACCCCGACCATGCTCCCAAAACTGAGAGTGCTGAATTTGCCTTAAACCTCTTTAAAGAAAACCCGACTTTGGTGGGCTATTGGGATGAAGAAACCCTCAATGGACAACCGGGTGCTCGCTATTTCCGTCGCATTAATGTTGAAGCCAGTTGTCAGGTGTGCCACGGACGTAAAGGCGATCGCCCGGACTTTGTCAAAAACAACTATCCTCAAGATTTAGCCTACGATTTTGAAGTCGGAGACCTGCGAGGACTCTACTCTGTCTTCATCCCTTACCTGAATTAATTCTTGCCTCATGTCCTAGAGAGATACTCCCCAATAACCGTCCCTCTAGGATATTTCTTTCCAAGATATACTCTGACTTTCAAGTAACAAGTGCTTTAAAAACGCCTCCGTCAGCACCGAAAGCTGTTTCCCCGACCGATGCACCACATACCAACGACAGGGAATGGGAAACTCCTGAACCGGCAAAATGACCAACTCTTCGTGTTGATAATCCGGCCGTAAGCAGTGCAGGGATAACACCGAAATCCCTAAACCGCCAATCACCGACTGTTTAATCGCCTCATTACTCCCCAATTCCATACGCACGTTGACCGTCACTTTATGGCGGTCAAAGACCTGTTGCACGGCTCGCCGCGTCCCGGAACCCGGTTCTCGCATAATAAATGCCTCTCCCCGCAGTTTCTTAATGGGGATCGCCTCCTCTTGAGCGAGGGGGTGATCCTGCGACGCCACCACCACCAGAGGATTCTCCAAAAACGCGGTCGCCACTAAGTCAATATCCTCGGGGGGATGACTCAGGATATAGAAATCATCCTGATTATTGAGCATCCGTTGCACCAACTTTTGGTGATTGCTCACCTGCAAGGCAATATCCACATCAGGATGCTGCTGACAGAAGGACCCCAACAGACGAGGAACAAAGTATTTCGCCGTCGTCACCACCCCCAGGCGCAGTTTTCCTCGTTTCGTTCCCTGGAGGTCAGCCACCACCATCTCGAAGTTGTCCAATCGTTCAAAAATCGTCTGACAGGTGTTGAGGAGTTCGTCCCCTACCTCCGTTAAGTAGAGTTGTCGGCCAATTTGCTCAAACAGCGGCATCCCAATCACTTGGGTTAAATGCTTGATTTGACTCGATACCGTCGGCTGAGTGATCGACAGTTCTTCCGCCGCGCGGGTAAAACTGCCGTGACGTGCCACGGTTTCAAAGACACGTAGTTGGTGGAAGGTCGCTTGGATCATGGGTGAGGACTCAGGACAGGTAATCGCCTTTAAGCCCTATTGTGTCCTACTTTGATATCTGCCTTTAACCTATTTAATCAGAAATTCTTATCAATCATCTATTTCGATTTTGCTACCTTAATGCTAAATTCTAGTATAGATAAAAACAAATGGCAAAACTCTTTGTCATTGCCTGAATTCAATAAAAAATCCTCGTCCTCTCAGACTGCCGTTTATGAACATTACCAACTACATCCATACTCGGAACCTGCGGGGTGATCTCTTCGGAGGAGTCACCGCCGCGATTGTCGGATTGCCCATGGCCTTAGCGTTCGGTGTGGCCTCCGGGGCCGGGGCGATCGCCGGCATTTATAGTGCCGTCCTCCTGGGCTTTTTCGCGGCCCTGTTTGGGGGAACCCCCACTCTAATTTCCAATCCCACCGGTCCTATGACCGTGGTTTTTACCGCCGTCATTGCCACCTTCACCGCCAAATATCCTGGCCCTGAGGGTTGGGCGATCGCTTTTACCATCGTCATGATGGCGGGAGCGTTCCAAATCCTCTTTGGGGTCTTACGTCTTGGGAAATACGTCACCCTAATGCCCTACACCGTCATTTCCGGCTTCATGTCCGGTATTGGCGTAATTATGGTCATCCTGCAATTGCCTCCCTTACTGGGACAAGAGGGAGTAGGTGGCGTCTTGAACACCGTTATGGCCCTGCCTGAACTAGCCGGGAACCTCAGTCTTCCGGAATTGGCCCTAGGGGGTCTAACCCTGGCTGTTCTCTTTCTGACTCCTGGGAGAATTAGTCGTGTCTGTCCTCCCCAACTGCTGGCCCTACTCCTAGGAACCGGCATTTCGGCAACCCTGTTATCCAATCAATTGAGAATTGTCGGCGAGATTCCCACCGGATTACCCGAACTCTATCTGCCTACCATTTCCCTGCCTGACTTGCAACTGATGATGATTGACGCAGTAATGCTGGGGATGCTCGGTTGTATCGACTCCCTGCTCACCTCAGTGATTTCCGATAGCATTACCCAGTACGAGCATAACTCCGACAAAGAACTCATCGGTCAAGGAGTGGGTAACATTATCTCGGGACTCTGTGGTGGACTGCCGGGTGCTGGGGCGACTATGGGAACGGTGGTGAATATCCAAGCTGGGGGACGTACCGCCCTCTCAGGGATGATTCACGCCCTGACGCTGTTGATGTTTGTCTTTGTGGCCGCCGGATTTACAGAGATTGTCCCCCTAAGCGTTCTGGCGGCGATCGCCCTCAAAGTAGGTTTAGATATCGTTGATTGGAGTTTCCTCAAACGGGCCCATCACCTTTCCCTCAAAGCCGCCGCCATTATGTACGGGGTGCTGCTGCTAACGGTCTTTGTGGATTTAATTGTGGCCGTCGGCGTGGGGATCTTTATTGCCAATGTCTTGACAATTCAGCGTTTATCTGATATACAGGCTGAGAATATCAAAGCCATTACCGATCCAGAGGCAGCGGAACTCCTCGAACATGAAGAACAACTGCTGTTAGATCAGGTTAAAGGACAGGTTCTCCTACTCCATCTGGGAACCTCCCTCAGTTTTGGGGCCGCCAAAGCCATTTCCCAACGCCATGCTCTCATTGGGCAGTATCAGGTTCTCATCCTAGACTTCCGCGATGTGCCTATGTTGGGGGTAACCGCCTCTCTGGCCATGGAAAAAATGGTCAAGGATGCCCTTAAACGGGGATTAGACGTCTATGTGGTGGGCAGTTCGGGGAAAGTGGAACGTCGCTTAGAGAAATTTGATATTCTTAGTCAAGTTCCCCGAGATCATCAAACCAGCACCCTGCGGGAAGCACTCACTCAAATTGTGGAAACCCTCGGCGAGACTCAGTTGGTGTCTGTGGCTTAAGTCGGCGTGGCTTAGGTTTCCGTCAGTCGTAATTGCAGGGTGACTAGCGACAGAGCCACCAGTAATAGCAACGTGGCGGAGGCCGCCGCATAGCCAATGTCAAACAGGGCAAAGGCCTCTTCATACACGTAATAGACCAAGATATTGGTTGAGTTTAAGGGGCCACCCCCAGTAATGACATAGACTTGTTCAAAGCTACGCAGGGTAAACATCGCCGTTGTGACAATCACAAAAACGAGGGTGGGGTACAGGCCCGGAAGGGTGACATGGCGAAATTGCTGTACGCCATTGGCCCCATCCAATTCGGCCGCATCATAGCGAGACTGAGGAATGGCTTGTAACCCCGCTAAAAACACCACCAAGTTAAATCCGAGTTGTTTCCAGATACTCAACAGAATCAGAATCGGCATGGCCCAGGTAGAACTCCCTAACCAAGCAATGGGGGTAATGCCAATCTGGGCTAACAGGGCATTGACAGGGCCATCCGTTTGGAATAGCCAACGCCAGCCTAACCCCACCGCCACCATAGAGGTAATGGCGGGGAGAAAATAGGCCGTTCGTAACAGGGATTTGAGGGCGATCGCCTGTTCTAGAAGTGCGGCGATAATCAGGGGCAAGATAATACTCGGGATAATCGTCGCCAGGGAGAAATAGAGGGTATTGCCCAGCACCTGCCAGAAATCCGGGGAGGCGATCGCCCGTTGATAATTTGACCATCCCGCCCATTGAGTTCCGGTTTGGGTGAAACTACCGCTGGTAAAGCTTAAATAGATTAAATAGCCAATTGGACCCAAGACAAAGATAGACAACAGCAGCAACGCCGGGGTCAAAAATCCCCAAGCCAGCCGCGTCGGATTACCAAACCCCAGTTTTGCCATCGTGACTTAATCTGTCTATTTCCCGTCTTTCAACGCCTTTTTCACCAACTTAGAAATTTCCGAGGGACGTTCCGCCACCGGAATCCCGGCATTTTTAAAGGCTTCAATTTTATGTTCAGCGGTGCCAATATCCAAATCAAATAAGGCCGTATTCCCTGCCTGCTTGAGTTTTTTCTCAGTTTTATAACTGAGGTTAGCGGCGATCGCCCCAGCATGGCCCAATCGTCGTCCTTTCGGCACATGACGGCCCGCCACATAGGCAATCACCGGCTTATCAATGGCTTCGGCCACATATTCCGCCGCCGCTTCCTCACCGCTGCCGCCAATCTCACCCACAATCACAATCACCTCCGTGCGATCGTCCTCATCGAGAATCTGTAACCATTGGGCAAACGACGATCCGAGAATCCCATCTCCACCAATACTGACCCCAATGGACTGTCCTAACCCCGCTTCCGTCAGCGAGAGGGCAATCTCATAGGTGAGGGTTCCGCAACGGCTAATCAAGCCCACCGAACCGGGGGTATAAAACTCCGCCGGATGGGTTCCCAAGAGAATGTCGCCGGGAATAATCAAGCCCGGACTACTCGGGCCAATCACCAGAGTTTCCGTTGCATCCGCCTTGCGGATTAACTTCACCATATCCATGGGCGGCATCCCCTCCGTGACAATCGCCAGGCGACGAATCCCAGCGGCGATCGCCTCCAGGGCCGCATCCAAGACCAAATAGGGTTTGACAAAAATCACCGCCGCATCAATGGGCCCCACCTCCTTGATGGCCACTTCCACCAAGTCGTACACGGGAATCCCATCCCGTTCGCTGCCCCCCAAACCAGGACTCACCCCCGCCACCACTTCAGTGCCATAGGCTTTCATCAGAATGCTGTGGGTGGCGGCCAGAGGTTCGGCAATGCCATGAATCAGGACTTTAGTATCGGCGGTGAACTGCATGGGTAACTCACTTATACGGCTTTAACAGCAAGAGAAACGGCTTCATCGAGGCTTTTGACGCTCGTGAGGTTAGCCTGTTCGAGCGTCTTCTCAGCGGCGGCCACATCTCCCCCCACGAGGCGAACAATCCATTTACAGGGGCGATCGATCTGTTCACTAAACTCCACCAAGGTTGTGGCAATATCTTGGCAGAGGGTCACTCCGGCGATGAGGTTGACCAACACCACCGACACCTTAGAGGAGTCTGTGACCGCTTTTAACCCCAGTCGTAACCGTTCTAAGGGGTCGTCATCGCTTCCATACCAAGTTTGCTCGCTGCCCAAATTAAGGAAATTGGCCGGTTTACCCTTGGCTTCGCAGACTAAATCAAAGGTAGCCATGGTCAAGCCGGCCCCATTGCAGAGAATCCCCAATTTGCCATCGAGTTCGACAAAATCATGGGCGGGAAAGATCCCTGAATAGACCGCTTCCTCCAGATTCCCTTCTTGTAGTAGCCCGGTGAGGTGATGATGGCGATTGAGGGCTTCGTTGTTGACCGTGACCTTGCCATCGAGGGCCATCACCTCGCCATTATCGCGAATCCCCAGGGGATTAATTTCCACTAAATCCAGGTCTTGCTGCACAAACAAGCGATACATCCGCTTGATGACCGTGCTGACCGCTTCGATCGCCTCTCCCGTTAACCCCATCTTCAGGGCCAGGCGGCGGGCATAGAAGGGAGAAAACTCCTCATCAACGACCACCCGCTGCATTTTATCCTGGGTAAAGGTCACCTCCACCCCCCCATAGGGTGATCCCAGCAACACCGGGCGGCGGGCTGTGCGATCGAGTAGAATCGCTAAATAGAACTCCTGAGAGGCATTATATTTAGCTTCCGCCAGCAGCACATCGGGTAATTCTCCCTGAATGGGCAAATTAAAAATCGCTTGGGCAGCGGCGATCGCATCAATGGTATTAGTAGCAAAGCGAATCCCTCCCGCTTTCCCCCGTCCTCCAGCCCGAACTTGGGACTTGAGGACGATGGGATAGGGGATTTTTAGCCCCTTCAAGTCCTGGGGGCAACGAATTTTTTGCGAGGGCAAGACGGGAATACCCGTTTCGCGGAACAGCTCTTTGGCTTGATACTCTAGAAGATCCATTTGGCGATTTGTGTTCCACCACTCAACTACCATAGCCCGAACCGGTCGTTACCGTTGAGACAAGGACTACATTCCCAAACAAAAGCGCGGCTTGGCCACTCAGCAACCTGAGTCTAGACAAGCCGAAACTACAGATGAGCCTTTCATCTTAACGTACCTTCCCGGAAACGGCCAGCTTTCCCGGTCTAGGTCAGCGGCCAACCTATGGGGGCAAAATCAATCTAGGGGCGAAACATCGTCCGTCCCGACGACGCCGCCCCAACGACATTGTTAGCCGCCCAACACATTGACGCTTCCATTCAGGGGTTTTTATGGCGAATCCATCTCCTCAGCCCGGACCCACTCCGCCCTCGGGGTCACACCGTCGCCTCAAACGGGGCTTGATTGTTGGAGGAACCGCCCTGGTTGTGGCTGTGGTTGGCTCTCGTGTCTCTCTCAACTGGCTGCGATCGCACCTTCCGGGCTGGGTGGAAGCCCAAGTAGTGCCGATTCTCAATCGTCCTCTGGAACTCGGGCCAGTGCAACGGCTATCGCTAACAGGCATTGAACTCGGGGGACTCTATCTGCCCCCGAGTCAAGGGAACCCCAATTCTGTGCAAGTTGAGCAGATTAACGTGAGGCTCGATGTGCTGGCCCTGCTGCGGGGAGAATTGCCTATCCGCATCACCCTCAGAGACCCGAGAATCATCGCCCAACAAGCCGAGGATGGCACTTGGGTGACGTTGGATCTCAATCTTCCTGAACCCAGAGACGAGGAATTGCCCCTAGAGATTCCCCTGAATCTAATTTTAGAAGGGGGCAGCCTTGAACTGACCCCTCAGGGCCGTTCTGACCCCTGGGAACTGGCGTTTGAGGGGCGCAGCGAATTGACGCAAGCCTTTGGAAATGCCTATTACGACCTGGCGGTGACCTTACCCCAGGGAACCGTTAACCTTCGTGGCAATACGCGCTTAAACAGCCTGGAAACCCGAGTCAATACGCGGTTGCAGGAGGTGGAATTAGGGCAGTTTTTACCCCTGTTGCCCTCAGACTTGGGCGTTCGCCTCGATCTCATCAGGGGTCGTCTCAACGGCAATCTCAATCTGGAGGTTCCGCCCATCAGAACCCCTGACGGTCAACTCGAAGTTCAGATTCCGCAGATTCAAGGACCCCTCAGCCTCAATAACTTGGTGGTTCGGGTTCCGGAACTACGTCAACCCCTCAACGCCGAGGCAGACCTTCGCTTTCAGGGCGATCGCCTACAACTCGATCGCCTCAGTGCTGCCACCGGAACCCTACAACTCCAAGGACAAGGACAAATCAGCCAGGTCTCCGGCTATAATCTCAGCTTTAGCGCCGATAGAATAGCCTTAGAACGCCTCTCTGCCCTACTCAGTGACCCCCTCCTCGACCCCCTCGATAGAGTTGGTTTAACAGGTGATATTCAAGGGCAGGCGCAACTCCTTGGAGACCTCAACGACCCCCAATTAAGCCTCAATCTCAGCAATACCACACCGCTGATTGTCGCCCAAAGCGTCATCTCAGAACTACGGGTCAACCTCTGGGCCAACCTCGATCGCGTGGTTCTCAACGGCTTTCGTCTCAGTCCGGGAGTGGGGGGAAGCGTGCTGGCCCGAGGTAATATCGAGATTTCTCAATGGACGGCTCCTCTGCTAGAGCAACTTCCCGAGGGTCTTCTCGATGAGCGCCCCCAACAGCCCCCGAGTGGCAATCTCAACCTGGATGTACGAGTTGACCTCCCTAGTGACGCCCTCATCGCCCCCTATCTGGACGTACCCACCCCCCTGCGTTTAGGGCAACTGCTGGCTCAGGTTAACCTCAGTGGAACCCTAGATAATCCTAACGGGACGCTGAGTTGGACCAGTCCTGACCTGTGGGTTCCCCAATTGGGGGCCGCTAGCACGGCGGGAACGGCCCGTTTTGCCAATGGCCGTCTCCAATTAGAGGGAGCCAACCTCATGGCGGCCGGAGGAGAGATTACCGTTACCGGACTGGCGGACTTAGGGGAGCAAAGCTGGCAGGCGGATATACAGTCCAGCCCCCTAAACCTAGGACCCTTCCTGGCCCTCCCGGCAGAACTGAGTCAGTTCAACGCCCAAGTCTCGGGGCGATTCGATGACCTCTCCCCCGACGGGATTATCCGAGGGATTGACGGAACCGCCGACCTGGGAATCACTCTGGCTGATGGACAGGCGCAAGTGCAAGGGCTATTGCAAGGGGGGGAAATTCGCTTAGAGGCGATCGCCTCGGGACTCTCGGCCCAGGGTCTCAATCTGGCGTTACCCCTGGGGGTGAGGTTGGAGAGGGGGACGGCCCAAGTGCAAACTTCCTTGAATGGCTTACTAGCCACCCTTAACCAAGACTTTGGCGGGATTACGGTACAGGCTGAAGGCGCTTTAGCGGTTGCCGAAGGAACGGCCCAGGTCACGGCTCAAGTCCGAGATGGACAGGTTGATAGTGATTTCAATGCCGCCAATATCGCCTTAAATCCCTATTTAGCCAATCTTCCGGCAACGGTGACCCTCCTCAATGCCGAAGGACAGGCGACCCTATTTCTGGCCAATGTCCTGCGAGTTTTAGAACAGGGCGACCTCAACCAACTCGACCCCCAAATCACCAGCCAAGCTAACCTGACTCTCAATCAGGGGTCGGGAAGTCTCTCGGCTCAGGTGGCGGGGGGACAATGGCAACTCATGACTGAGGCGGCGTTACCGGTGGATGATGCCTTGGTTGAGGCGTTGATTGGCGATCGCATCGTCACCAGTCCCCGTTTCCCCGCAACATTACAGGCCAGTAGTCATCTCTCGGGGTCCCTAACGCCTCTATTGCAGTTGGGAACTGTGCCAATTCCGGCAACGCTGCATCAGTTAACGGCCAATCTTGATGGGGATTTGTTGCGGGCCCGAGGGGAGGTGGCCCTGACGAATCTCAGGCAACGCCCGGATTTACAAACGGATTTAGAGGTTGATGCTAATTATGATTCAGACCGACTCCCCTTAACCCTGTTACTGGCGGATGTGGCGGTGGGGGAAAATTTGCAGAGTCCCAGTGCGGTCAATGTCAGGGGACAGGTGGACTTTTCAGGACGCTTTCAAGGCCAGAATCTGCTGTCTAATCCCTTTGGGGTGGGAAATTTGAATCTGGCAGGTGCGGTTGACTTAGCCAATTTTGCCGTCAATGAGATTCAGTTTGAGCCTCGGCTACGGGGGACGGTTGAGGCGCGCACGGGGGATCGGGTGGCTCTGGATTTACGAGGAGAACGACCTCAGGGCGATCGCCTAGCCGTGGCCTTGGACGCTTGTCAGGGCCCTCGCTGTTTGGCTCCCTATCTGCCTCAACAGGTGCAGATTCGTAAAACCGATGGGGAGTCGGTGGAGTTTTTGGCGATGGGAGAGCGTCAGGGCGATCGCTTTCAGTTGGGATTGGATTCGTTTGAGCTGAGTCTCTTAAATGTGCTTCCTGGAGAACCCTTTGGCATTCGTGACCCCGTTAGCGGTCAGGTGACGGGGGAGATTGTGGCTAATCTCTTTACCCTGGAAACTCAGGGCCAGGTGGCGGTGGCCAATCCAGCTTTGGGCTATCTGCGGGGGGAGGCGATCGCCGCTGAGTTTGGCTATGACGGACAACAGGCCCAGGTCCGCAATGGCAGGCTGCAATTCCAAGAGACGCGCCTAGTTCTCAATGCCGGGACGGAACTGGATCTGTTGGCGATACTGCAAGGCCGTATCCCCCTGAGCGCCTGGGAAACGGCCCCAGTCTGGGGACGGCTGACGGTGGAGGAGGCTGAGGTGGGGGATCTGCTGACAACGGTGGCCTGGTATGAACTCGATGACCTGTTGCGTCGGGGTATCGCCAGCCCTAGTTTAGACCCGGAAGACCTCGCGGCGACGGGGGTGGGGATTCCTCAGCGATCGCTCCCGGAACAATTGGCCCTCTTTAACCGCATTCGTGAGCAGGTGAGAGAACGGATTACGCAACCGGATGAACCGCAACCGCCTCAGGTGGTGGAGATTGAGGGAACTTACACTGCTCAAGTGGATTTGGCGGGAACTCTGGGAAACCCGAATCTGAGGGCGGAACTGACGGCGGAGAATTGGCGTTGGTATCCTCAACCTCAGACTCCCGCCGCCTTTCGGGCCGCAATGCCTACTCCCCGGCCCTCTCTACGCCTCGATGCTCTCAATCTACGGGCCCGCTTTGAGGATCAGGTTCTGACGGTGGAGGAGGCGAGTCTCTTGGCGGAGGGGGGCCGAGCCTCCTTGGTGGGGACGGTGTCTCCCGAGAGGCTAGAGGGTGGGGTGATGGTGAGGGATTTACCCCTAAGTCTCTTGCAGCGGTTTGTAGCCTTACCGGTTGAGGTGGCGGGTGAGGTGAACCTTCAGGGAGAGTTTGCGGGAAGTCTGCAAGAGCCGAGGTTGATGGGGGAGGTGGCGATCGCCAACCCGGTTCTCAATAACCGCCCCCTTGACCCGTTTTTAGGCAATTTCGGCTATAGCAATCAGCAGTTTGAGTTTGCCACCCTAGCCCCGGATTGGAGTCGTCTCCAGGTGAGTGTTCCCTTTCCCCTGACAGATTTACCTCCTGAGAGGGCGATCGCCCGGGCCCAGGTGGCCTTAGATACCCCGGCCTTTGAGTTACTAGAGGCCCTCAGCGATGGTGCGGTGGTTTGGTTAGGAGGGGAGGGCATGGTGGAACTGGAGGCGAGTCTGGATATGGTGGCGTTAACCTCTGGGGAGATTCAGCGGATTCTCAACTCTGTTGTGGCCGATGGGGCGATCGCCCTAGATCAGGTTCAGTTGGCGGCGGCGGCCCTCCCGGAGGCGGAGACTCAGGTGGATGGGGTGATTCGCTTTAATCAGCGGCTCATCGAGGTTGATGAGTTGCTGGCCCAGGTGGCGGAGGGTGAGTTTCGTCTAGGGGGGGTGTTACCTCTGTTAACCCCCGATCCTGAGATCGACCGTCCCTTAACCTTAACGGTGGACAATGGGGCGATCGCCCTCGATGGTCTCTATAACGGGCAATTAGATGGCCAGATCACCTTGACGGGAACGGCTCTCACGCCGGTTATTACTGGGGGAATTGAGGTGTCTCAGGGACGAGTGTTAGTGCCAACTCGGGAGTTTGCTGGGGGGGGACGTATGGCTAACTCCTCCCCGATATTAGCCCAGGAGGGGAGTGTTGCTGGGACATCACCGCTGATTACGCCGGTATTGGATCAGTTTCGGATTGTGTTAGGGGAACGTCTGAATATTGTGAACCCCATCCCCAGTTTTAATGTACGGGTGACGGGGGATCTGCTCGTGAGTGGTGTACTCGATGGCAATTTGGAGAATTTACGCCCCGAGGGAATTGTCTCTGTGGAACGGGGACAATTGGATCTCTTGAGTAATCTCTTTTTTATCACCCCGGGCCGTCCGCAAACGGTGGAGTTTATCGCCAATGAGGGCCTGTTGAATCCCCGGTTGGATCTTCAGATGTCCACTCTCGTCTCCGAGGAACGCCGCAATCCCATCGCCGATCGCGATCGCGACAGCAACGAAGTCCCCGATACGACGATTCTCCCTCTACGCCAGTCTCGTCAACTGCTGGTAAATGTCACTATTGAGGCGATGGCTCAAGATCTCCTCAATGCGGTGTTGGCTGAGTCGGGGGAGGTGGTTCAGGTGGAGGGATTTCAACGGAATGATGCTTTGTTGGAAACGGTGCAGTTGAGTAGTATTCCCAGCCGCAGTGAAAATGAGTTAGTCTCCCTCCTGGGGGGACAAGTGCTGACTACCATTGATGAGATTGCGGGCCTGCGGGGAACGGAGTTGTTTGAATATGCTTTGCTGCGCTTTGTCTTGGAACCTCAGTTAACGGGAATATTGGTGGATATTGACCGAGTCGCTAATCAGGCGGGAGATGCGATCGGCTTGGATCGTCTGAGTGTCTTTCCCATTGGTCAGGTTGAGGCTATTTATGAACTTAATGAGCGATCGCTGTTAGGCTTAACCTATGACTATGGTCTCAGTGGCTTTTTGCTGCAAGGGGGACAAACTGACTCGGATACCCCAGGCTTTAGTTCGATTGAATTTCGCTATGAGTTACGGTTTTAGAAACTTATATAATTAATGAGACCCAATGTAGGGTGGGCAATATACTCCCTACATTTTGTTCTTCCCACCCTACAAGGTCTTTACAGTTTTCAATGAATGAAATTTGGTTTAGGTCAATCGGAGAAAAAATCAAGTCTTGGTTCACGCAGCCACCCAGCCGTGAATCAGAAGACGAGTTAATTAAACTTCCCGAACAGCTTAAAGCGGTACTTTTCAAACGCATTGATGAATCTCCAAGTCCTCAAGCCTATCAAACAACCATCCGGGAGGCGATTACACCAGCCATAAAATCCTGGCATTCTAGTAAAAGTGCTGCCAATTCTCTGGTCATTTTAGCTGATTCAGTTGAATCAATGCCTAAAATTATTAATGATAGTTTAGATGGCTGGGAGCATCCGTCGATTGAGGTAATTCGCCCCTTTGATAGGCTCAAGCGCCCCTACAATCCTCGCCTAATCGAAAAACGAATTGCCAAGTTTTTAGAACCCTATAGCCAGGTTAAAGTAAAAAACTTTAAATCCTCGGATGATAATAAAGAAAAATCACTGAAAGAGAAGCGAAAAACTCTAGTTTTAGTCCCTCATTTAGAACACTGTTTTTTGCGTTCAATTGGGGGCTGGAGTGGTATTGAGTTTCTCAGGGAAATTATTTTCAAAAATCCCGATTGCTTTTGGGTGATTGGTTCGAGTTATTCTGCCTGGAACTTTTTAGACTTTGTTTGCCAAATTAGTGCCTATTTTGACCAGATTCAATCGCTACCAGAACTCGATGATGAGATGCTTGCGGATTGGCTAACCCCGATTGTGGAACCATTGGTGACGTTAGATAAACCTGATTATTCCAGTAATGATCCTCGTCAAACGTATTGGGATCTCATCGCCAGTCAAGCCTCGGGAATTGCCCGCGTGGCTCAATATATTTGGCTAGAGAGTTTGCAGATTCACGGTGATGTTGTGCAGAGTGAGACGGGAGAGTCTCTCGACTTTGACGAACTCCTTACTGGTGACACGGAACCGAAACAAAAGCTAGTCCTTCACCCCGTTAAACCTTCATTACCGAGTTTACCCTCATTAACCAATATCGATCGCTATTTACTTCATGCAGCGTTAATTCACACAACCATCACGCGCAGTCATTTGGCTCAAACATTAGGAGAAGCTGAGAGTCAAATTCAGGCGCGGGTACAATGGCTATCTCGCCAAGGGGTTTTGGAAAGCCACGACGGGAGTTTAAGGATTCATCCATTGTATTATGATAAGTTGCGATTTGATTTATCTAATAATAACTTTTTTGTGGAGAAAAACTAATGAGACAGATCACACTTCTGGGGTGGTTCGGGGTGAATTTTCTTATGAGTCTGTCTCAGGCTCAGGTGTTGGCTCAAGGGAATAATGCTGATGAAGCAACGGAAAAACTTGTGACGGATATTACACAGGATAAAATTCTCCATGGAATTTTGGCGATTCTGGTGGCTTCTGGGAGTATTTATATTATTCAAGCGATCGCTAACTGGATGTCTGAGCGAGTTCCCCGGCGGTTACGATTGATTATCAAGCAATCAATTCCCTTCTGGAAAGCCTTGATTTTGGTGATGAGTGGCTTCTACTTAGCCAACCTATTTTTGAAGCTGTCAGAATCCAATTTAGTGGCGGTTACAGGGACGGTCGCCGTTGCGCTAGGGTTTGCATTTAAGGATTATGTGAGTTCAATTATTGCGGGGCTTATTGCGTTGTTTGAAGCGCCCTATCATGTGGGCGATCGCGTCAGAATTGACGACCATTATGGGGAGGTGGTCGGCTATGGTTTGCGGGCTATTCAGATTCAAACCCCCGATGATAACTTAATCACTATTCCCCATAATAAGACGTGGACTGAACCCATTTCCAATGCCAACAGCGGTAAACTCGAAGCTCAAGTCGCGACGAACTTTTATTTTAGTCATGATGTTGATGTGGAGAAGGTGATGCAGATTTTATATCAAGCTGCCTACAGTAGTCGATTTACTCAACTAAAACTTCCCATTGTGGTCGTCATGGAGGAGAAGATTTGGGGAACCCAGTTTAAGTTACGATCCTATCCTATTGATGCTCGGGATGAGTTTATCTATAAAACGGATTTAATTCGCCGTGCTAAGGCGGCTTTTGTTTATGAAAAACTCTCCTATCCTAGTCTTTTGCCGCCGGGAATGATGGAGGATGGGGAAAATCAAGAATAGAGATTATTAGCTGGGCAAGGAATTGCCCAGCCGACTCCTAAATGCGATGTTTGGCGTAATACTGTTGATGTTCGTCTTCGGCTAAATAGTAGTCTGATGCGGGTTCGATTTGCGTAACGATGTGTTTTTCCGTCTCCTGCTGTTGACGCTTTAACTTGGATTTGCGGGCCATCTGTTCCTGTTCAGGACTATGGTAGAAAATGACGGAACGATATTGCTCGCCGCGATCGGCCCCCTGGCGGTTAAAGGAGGTGGGATCGTGAATTTTCCAGAAGAGATTTAGGAGGTCGTCGTAGGAGACCTGATCGGGGTCATATTCGACTTGGGTGACTTCGGCATGACCGGTAATGCGGGCGCAAACGTCGAGATAGGAGGGGTTGGGGAAATGTCCCCCCATATAGCCGACGGAGGTTTTAGTGATTCCTTCGAGGGCGGCGAAGGCGGCTTCGATACCCCAGAAACAACCGGCGCCGAAGGTGGCAATGTGGGTGGTTTTAGGCATAGGGAACAGGGAACAGGGAACAGGGAACAGGGGAAAGAGGAGGGGGAGGAGAACGTGGAGGGTTTGGCTGGCATTATTCTAGGTCGTTGACCCAGGATTTGAGATGGGCGTTTACCTGATCGGGAACTTCGTCATGGGGACAGTGACCGGCGTTGAGGAAGTGTTCGCTCAAGTTGGGGTAGTATTGGCGAAATTTGGCGCTGCGGTCTTTGCTGTTCATCCAGGGGTCTCCTTCTCCCCATAGCATTAACAGGGGTTTGTTGAGTTGGCTGAGGAGTTCGTCGACGGTTGCACCTCGGGGGGTTTTGAAGACAGAGGCGAAGACTTTGGCGGCGCCGCGATCGCAGGAGGGCCGGTAAATTTCTTCGACGAGGCGATCAGTGACGGCGCTTTTGTCGAGATAGACTTTTTCGAGGGTTTTGCGAATCACAGACCGGCGGCGGGTGTTCTGAAAAATGAGGAAGGCGACCCAGTCTTGCAGGGCGAAACGGCGCAGCATTTGACTAAAACGACTGGGTTGGCGCGGTTGTGCGTCGCTGAAGGGACCGGCACTGTTGAGTAAGACGAGACCTCGCGCGGAGTCGGGTTTCTCGGCGGCAACGCTGAGACAGACGTAGCCTCCGAGGGAGTTTCCGGCGAGGACGACGGGTTGACCGATGACCTCTTGGATAAAGTCATGGAGTTGGTCGCGCCAAAGTTGACCACTATAGGCCAGGGGGGGTTTTCCGGAACGGCCAAATCCTAAGAGGTCGATCGCCCAAACTTCAAATTCCTCTTGCAATCCCTCGATGGTTTTGCGCCAATGGTCGGTGGAAGCGCCGAAGCCGTGAACGAGGAGGAGGGGGGGACAGGAGGTCTGGGTAGATTTTCCGGCGCGGACGTAGTAAATGGGGTGGCCGCGCCAGGTCCAATGCTGTCCGGGGAAACGGCCGCGCTCAAGGGTGGAGGTGCTGGTCATGGTCGGGGTCATGAGGCTGGTTAGAGGCTTTGTAACGTATTGTATCGATTTTTCTGTCTCTAGGGGAAGGTAAAATAGGATGTCACCTTTTAGGCTTTTTCGATGTCTCTGTCTACCGCCACCGCCACTCCCCTGTTAGGTCAATCTCTACAAGACCTCACCATTTGGATGCAAGACCAGGGACAACCTGGCTATCGGGGGAAACAACTGCATCAGTGGTTGTATCACAAGGGGGTGCGATCGCTCTCGGAGATTACGGTGTTTCCTAAGGCCTGGCGGGAGGCCAACCAAGATACCAATCTAGGGCGTTCGACGATTCATCATCGCTCGATTTCCCCGGATGGAACCATTAAATATCTCCTAAAATTGGCGGATGGCAACATCATCGAAACGGTGGGAATGCCTACGGAACGGCGCTTGACGGTCTGTGTGTCGTCTCAGGTAGGCTGTCCGATGGCTTGTGACTTTTGCGCGACGGGGAAGGGGGGATTTTTGCGGAATTTGCAGGTGCATGAAATCGTTGATCAGGTGTTGACGGTGCAGGGAGAGTTTAGCGATCGCGTCAGTAATATTGTCTTTATGGGTATGGGAGAACCGCTACTCAATGTGGACAATGTCCTGGGGGCGTTACGCTGTTTGAATCAAGATGTGGGGATTGGGGCGCGATCGATGACGATCTCGACGGTGGGGATTCCGGGACAAATCCGCCGCCTGGCAGACCATCATTTACAGTCAACGCTGGCGGTGAGTCTCCATAGTTCTAATCAAGGGTTGCGCGAACAACTGATTCCCAGCGCCCGCCAGTATCCTTTGGAGGCGCTTATAGCAGAATGTCGTGATTATGTCAAGCTCACGGGGCGACGGTTGACGTTTGAATATCTGCTGCTGGCGGGGTTAAATGATCGCCCCCACCATGCGGAGGAACTGGCCCGCCATCTGCGAGGATTCCAAAATCATGTCAATCTGATTCCCTATAACCCCATCTCGGAAGTGGACTATCAACGACCGACGCCCCAACAGGTTAATGAGTTTGTTCAAGCCCTGAAAGAGCGCCATATTGCTGTCAGTGTGCGCTATTCCAAAGGGTTGGATGTTGATGCCGCTTGCGGTCAATTGCGGGCGTCTCAGGGGTCTTGATGCCTGGAGTGATCAAACGACAGGAAAGAACTTGAGGTCTTCGAGACCCAAATCGTCTAAGGACAGCATATCCACTTCATAAAAGGCTTTCATGTCGGGGAGACCGGGGTCGCCACTGCGTTGTCCGGTGGCCCCCATGGCAAGAATTAGACCACATTTGCCCTTGGTCTTTTTCAGGTTGGCTGTCCAAGCTTTACGGGCCCGGATATGATAGGGGTTTTCTAGGTCAAACTCACCGACGAGATGGATTTCTTCATTATTCAGTTGTAGCAGCCCTAACTCAAAGGGAATGTCATCGAAGGGAGACTGACAGGGTTTGAAGCTTAGACCCCGTAGGCCGCCTCGGCCCTCAATGTTTGCCACCATCTCTTTGACTTTGGGACGAGTGCTTTGAACAATCAGCACGGGATAGGTCCCCGAGGTTCGTTTACAGGGAGTCCCTTGATGATAGCCAACGTTCTCTCGCAAGTGTTCGATGAAATCCCAGGGGAGGTTATCCACTTGCAAAATCGAGCCATCGGGGATAATCTCATCCTGCAAGCGCGACATCTTCTCGAAGAGGGATAAAACGTCCTCGTAGCCGGGGTCTTCGTCGAAGCTGACGACACCATCTTCGTTGGCGAGTTCTTGGGCGACTGTGGGCATTGAGGAGACGGTGACGGTGACGCTGCGATCGCCCTCAGCGTTGATATCGTCGGTTTGTAGGGGTTTAGGAATGCTAATGTCATAGACTTGGCGCACGACGCTGTCCCAATCGCCCCCGAGTGCTTCGTCATGTTCAGAGAGGAATAAATGCAGGGCTTTGAGGGCAACCCAGGCCGGGAGGGCTTCTTCTTCATGGAGAAAGGGCCGCAGGCCTTCGAGGGGATGTAAGCTACCAAAGTTGGCGTCCACTTGGGACCAGGGACAGTCTCCGAGGTCTTCTAGGTCTTCGTCAAAGTCCTCGTCTCCTTCGTAGGTGAGGAAGATGCAATCTTGAGAGAGAAAGATGCTTTCTAAGTTCTCCATGGAGGTATTGGCCAAGATGGAGGCGCGGAAGCTTTGCAGAGATTCTAGGCTGCGATAGAGCAAAATGCCATAGTCGAGACCGAGGAGTCCTAGGATGGAGACATAGAAGCTGTCAATTCCACCGTAGTTGAGTTCAATACTGATGACTTGATTATCGCCGAGATAGTCCCAGGGCGCGTCTTCCCAGAGGGCTTCGGCTTGTTCGGTGAGGGGGTCGAGATACTGGGGAGGAAGTTTGGGCGGCCGGCCTCCGACGGCATCTTCGAGTCCCCGGAAAAGTTCGTCAATGAGGGGCAGTTCGGGGACGTAGTCTAGGGCAATGTCCAGGTCTTGGAGAACGCCTCGTAGGAAGAAGAGCAGTTCGCGGTCTTTGACGATTATTTTTTGCGGTCGTGCTGGGCCGGCGGGTTTGTGGGGATATTCCATGGCCCGCAATAGGGTTCGTACTACGGCTTCCATCCCTGATTCGTCGGAGACTTTCTCGATCGCCCGCACCACTCCTTCTGAACCATCGACCCAAATGACGCAGTCACTCGCATCTTCACCGATGACTTCTCCTGAATCTAAGTCAATTTGCAGCGATCGCCGATCACCTTCCCAAACGGAGGGGATTTGGTCGAGTTTGTTGAGGCGGCGACAGGTGGATGGTGTTAACACGGTCAGGGTCAGGTAAGGACAATGGTCAGGGGCGTTAGACGCTGTCTTTCTACTTTACCACTGGTTTTCGGGATGTTTGTCTGGAGAGGTTAAGCTTTCTATACGCCACAGGGGTCTAGGGTTGGGGCGACTCCTTTGGGGGGGAAGGCTTGTCGTGCTAGCAACAAACGTTATGATTTTAGTAAAGGCCTGTATCGACGAACACGTTGCTAAATTATGTCAACTTCAGCACCTCTCCTGGTTGAGAAAACGAAATTAGAGCATCCCCCGCTTGAGATTCATACGTTGGGCGATCGCGTCTTGCGCCAAAGTACGAAGCGGGTGGCCCGAGTCGATGAGACGGTGCGCCGTCTGGCTCGTGAGATGCTACAAAGTATGTATACTGCCGATGGCATTGGCTTAGCTGCGCCTCAGGTGGGCATTGCTAAACAAATGTTGGTGGTCGATTGCGCTCTCGATGACCCCAGTACGCCGCCGCTGGTGTTGATTAACCCGGTGATTCAAGCCTACAGCCGTGAGGTGGCGTTGGGCCAGGAAGGCTGTTTGAGTATTCCTGGGGTGTATATGGATGTGAAACGGCCTCAGGTGATTGAGGTGTCTTATAAGGATGAGTTGGGCCGTCCCCAACGTCGCCGCTTCAGTGGACTCCCGGCCCGGGTGGTTCAGCATGAGATGGACCACCTCAATGGGGTGATGTTTGTCGATCGCGTGGAAGACCAGTTGCTGCTGACGGAGGAACTCTCGAAGTGTGGGTTCTCGGTCAAGTCTGTTCGTCATCTTAAAGCCTAGGGAGCCGCGAGGATTATGATTTCGTCTCCGAAAGTCGGGTTTTTGTTGGCTGTCTCCTGTGTGGCGGCGATCGCGGCGGTTGGCTCGGTGTTTGAGTTGTCGTCGGGACACCCTCAATATGGGGTTTGGCTGACGCGGGTGATTTTAGGGTTGAGTGCGCCTCTGGTGGTGTTTGCCTTTTTGGCGGCAGTGCGAGAAGCTAATGCCAACAATTCCTAAGGATTCTCGAAGCTGACGATGGCTCCATCTGCATCTGTTCAGAAGGTTCCCGATTGGGAGCGATTACAAAAGGCGCTCAGTGTTGAAGCTGAGCGCGGTTTTTCGGATCTGGTGGGGCGAGAGTTTCGTTTTCATGAGTTTCTTGAGCATCAGTTGCAGGACCCGCCGGCCCGGTTGGCGACGAGCGATCGCCAACGTTGGCAAAGTCTAGCGGCGGAGTTTGCCAACTACCCGTCTCTGACTCTGGCCCAACGTCAGCATTTGGTGGCGGAGTCGCGGCGGGTGTTGTTACACAGTCAACGCTCTCTGGAGATGCGATCGCGATCGGAAAGACCCCCGGTTACACGCCGCAAACCCCCGACGGCTGAGCTTCACTCCCAGGTTTCTCCGGCCCAGCTGACGTTGGATCAGCCTCTGACTCAGGTGCGTCAGATTGGCCGCCGGGGAGGCGATCGCTTGGCTCGGTTGGGACTCTATCGGGTTCAGGATTTGTTGGAGTATTTTCCCCGCGATCGTATTGATTATGCCCGTCAAGTTCCCATTGCTCAATTGGAACCGGGAGAGACGGTTACAGTTGTGGCGCAAGTTCAGAGTTGCAGCTTTTTTAGTAGTTCTAAAAACAAGAAATTAAGCATCTTTCAATTAACATTAAAAGACCCCACAGGACGCTTAAAAATTAGTCGTTTCTATCCCGGAAATCGCTACAGTTCCACCCGCTGGCAATATGCCCATAAATCCCAATACCCGCGCGGGGCAACCGTTGCAGCCTCGGGATTGGTCAAGAAAAATAAATATGGAATTACCTTAGAAAACCCCGATTTAGAAGTTTTAGAAAACTCCGAATCGCGGATTGAATCTTTGTCTGTGGGGCGGGTCTTGCCGGTCTATGCCTTGACCGATGGGGTGACCGCTGACTTGGTGCGAAAATCCGTGTTGGCGGTGCTTCCAGCCAGCGAGCAAATTCCCGAACCCTTACCTCGGAAGTTGCGAGAAAAGTATGAATTGCTGGACCGGCCGACGGCGATCGCCAACATCCATTTTCCCCCCGATACTGATATCCTAGACTTAGCCCGTCGTCGCCTCGTGTTCGACGAGTTTTTCTATCTGCAACTGGGCCTCCTCAAACGTCGCCACGAACTCAAACAAGCCGGGGAACTGCAACTGGCCCACAGCCAGGCCCAACGACTCACCATCCAAGGACAACTTATCGAACAATTTTACAATTTACTTCCCTTCAATCTCACCCACGCTCAAACCAGAGTCATTCAAGAGATTCTCGGCGACCTCAACAAAACCTCCCCCATGAATCGTCTGGTTCAAGGGGATGTGGGGGCCGGTAAAACCGTCGTGGCGGTGGTGGCGATACTGGCGGCGATTCAGTCCGGGTATCAAGCCGCCTTAATGGCCCCCACGGAAGTCTTAGCCGAACAGCATTATCGCAAATTAGTCGATTGGCTGAACCTGCTACAACTCCCCGTTGAACTCCTGACGGGGTCCACCAAAACCCGCAAACGGCGACAAATCCACAGTCAACTCGAAACCGGCGAACTCCCCGTTTTGGTGGGAACCCACGCCTTAATTCAAGATAAAGTGCAATTTCACCGTTTAGGGTTAGCGGTGATTGACGAACAACATCGCTTTGGCGTACAGCAGCGGGCCAAGTTGCAACAGAAGGGGAGTAATGGGATTTGTCATGTTCTCTCCATGACCGCCACCCCCATTCCTCGGACTTTGGCGTTGACCTTACATGGGGATTTAGATGTCAGTCAAATTGATGAATTACCCCCCGGTCGCAAACCGATTCAAACCACAGTTTTGGCGGGGAAACAACGGTTAGAGGCTTATGATTTAATTCGCCGTCAGGTGGCGATGGGACATCAGGCTTATGTGGTGTTGCCATTGGTGGAAGAATCGGAGAAATTAGATCTCAAGTCAGCGGTGGAGGAGTATGAACGGTTACAAGAGGTGTTCCCCGATTTTCGGGTGGGATTGCTGCATGGCCGGATGACGTCGGCGGAGAAAGATGCAGCCATTGCGGCGTTTCATGGTCATGAAACTCAGGTTTTGGTCTCGACGACGGTGGTGGAGGTGGGGGTGGATGTTCCCAACGCGACGGTGATGTTGATTGAGAATGCGGAACGTTTTGGTTTGTCGCAGTTGCATCAATTACGGGGTCGGGTTGGCCGAGGGGGCGATCGGGCGTATTGTATATTAATGACCCATCCTAAGGCCTCACCGGATGCGAAACAGCGGTTAGAGGTGTTGGAATCATCTCAGGATGGCTTTTTGATTGCTGAGATGGATATGCAGCTTCGCGGTCCCGGTCAGATGCTGGGAACTCGCCAGTCGGGGTTACCGGATTTTGTCTTAGCCAGTCTCGTGGATGACCGAGAGGTGTTGATTCTGGCCCGAGATGCAGCGGAACGGGTGATTCGCAAAGACCCCACTTTAGAGCGATATCCCCGCATGAAGGCAGAGTTAGAGATACGCTTTGAGCGAATGTTAGGCGGGGCCATGTTGCAATAATTGCCTCAGGCAATCCTCTTTCCTCGTGTCATGGCTGAAGCCGTGACACGGACTCTGAGCGGCTCTGCCGCCTGCACTCGGGAGGCAGAGCCTCCCCAAGAGCATGACTTGGCTCCAGCCAAGTCACGAGGAACCAGAAAACAGGCAATCCTCTTTCCTCGTGTCATGGCTGAAGCCGTGACACGGACTCTGAGCGGCTCTGCCGCCTGCACTCGGGAGGCAGAGCCTCCCCAAGAGCATGACTTGGCTCCAGCCAAGTCACGAGGAACCAGAAAATTGCCTCAGGCAAAAGGCAACTCGGGAGGCAGAGCCTCCCCAAGAGCATGACTTGGCTCCAGCCAAGTCACGAGGAACCTCAAACAAACCCGGTGTCTAGTCTGCAAATTATGAATAAAACAGCCAAGGAATCAAATAACCAATCATCACCGAACAAACCGTTAGCAAAACAGTAATCAACTCTCGGGATAATCGCTGTTCCCAAAAATTGGACTTGAGGCGACGAACGGGGAAATCAGGGTCAAGTCCCACCGCGACCTCATTGGTTTTTCCCTGAAGCCGAACCTGTAACCCCGCCGGGGAGTCTGGATGGAGTTGTAAACGGGGAATTCGTTGAATCTTGGAGGAACTCGGTAATACCAAAAACTGCTCAGACTCTAACAGTAAATCCTGATTTAAAAACTTGATTTGTCCCTCTAAAATAGTTGAGCGTACTAATTCATCGGGGACATTCGCCGTCGTGGCGTTGTAGGTAAAGTCCACATCCGTGACCTCAAACCCTCCCCAAAACCAATCCTGATAGTCGCTACCCTGCAAGTCGGGCAAGTCGATGTAAAGTGTTATTTCGTTTGGGAACAATAAGTTTAATTCTGTGCTAAAGGGAGTCCAGCTAAATTGCTCTTGGTTATAGTCGAATATCTCCGTCTCCTCTGCAATCCCATTGTCTGAGGGGAGAGACTGCAATTGAGGACTTCTGACATATTCAGCCATGACTTGTAGCGGATTCCCCCCTAGGGCGAGTTGAACGCGAATCCCTGGAGTGTCTTCCTCGGGAGTGTCTTCTTTGGGGGTTTCTTCCTCAGGAGGGTTGAGGCTGAGGGAGAGTTGATGGCGTTCTGGGTCGTAGGCTAAGTATCTCACCTGGGTTCCTGGGGGGAGTCGCAGGGATTGAATTTCGAGTTGACTGGGGTTGTCTGGGTCACCCGTCTCGAAAATGAGTTTGCTGTCTGGGGAGGGTAACGTCATCTCGACTTCATTCAATTCGTTGATGTCTTCGCTGTCGTCGTCTGTTCTAAACTCTCCCCACAGGGTGACGGGATTGGCCTGTAATCCTTCGATTTCTAGCCGTGAGATGGAACGCATTGAATTAATTAAGAGTTGGTTGCGTTGAACGCGACTGGTAAAACTAACCTGACGACTAATAATGTTGCCTTCAAAGGAGATGGAAACGGGGATAAAAAAGGCTATTATAAATAAAACGGAAATAGCTAATAATAGCAGGGCAATAATATGAAGAATATGCTGTTTTAAGAATGACCGAACGGCTATTGGCCCGGTAAAGGGATAGGGGTATTCGTCGGCGAGGTTGGCTCCTGGAAATAGGCGTTTCAGGAGAGTTTTAAGTCGAAAAATGAGGCGACGGAAAAGAGTTGCGGTGAGGTCGAGAAAACTGAGGCGCAGGCGCTTGAGTTGCCGGGAAATAGGGGCATTTAGGCGATTGTTTCGGGCAAATTGAACCGCCCGCTGAACGTGAGTTTGCCACTGAGACCAACATTTTCTAAGTCGGTTGGGTATCATAATGGTTCTGAACGGAAGCAGCGGGGGAATGGCGGATGATTGAGTCTGAGTTTAGGCAAAAACAGGATTTATTGGGATAGCCAACTCGGGTCATGATGGAATCGGGACACCCGAGTGACCGATTGTGGGGCGATTCCCCGTTGTTGAATTTCCGCTTCGACTCGCAGTTGATAGTCTCCCGCTGGCTGATTGCGGCCATCCCAGGTAAAGCGAATTTCTCCCTGGCGAGGACTGGGCCGACTGTCTCGGTGAACGACTTGATTGTTGCGGCGGATTTCTAAGGAACGAATTAAGACGCGACTGGGGGAGTAAAAGACAATTTCGTAGTGGTTGGTGGGCGAACCAATAATAACTGGAACATAGGCGGGTTGACTCCCGGGTAATTGGGCCAGCGCCCGCAGACTGTTGGGGGGGACATGGGATTCTCTCAGGATTCTCGTGTTTAAGTCGACTTGATACCGATTCTGCTGCCGTTGCAGTTGCAAGGAGTCGAGTTGGTAACGCCGCTGATACGAGCGAACTCGCAGATTGGGGTTGCTGCCGACTCCGGGAATTCGTAGCTGGAGTGGGTTGTCATAACTCGTCACGTTGGAGGTGGCGAAGGAGACGAGGCTAAATGACCCACTGACGGATTGGCGATTGATGCCCTCGCAGCGGCTGGGATTATCGCGACGTTGGTAGGCCAGGTCGTCGGGGAGATTGGTGGGACAAGTGAGTCCGACGCTGGCGAGGCTGGTGCCGAGAAGGGTTAGGGTGGTCAGGAGGTGTTTGAGGGTCATGGCTGGGGGGGATGGAGGATAAGGGAAGGGGGATGAGGGGAGGCTTGGAGGGGTTGGAGGTGACAGCTTCTAAAAGGGAATGCCCCAATTTTGTAAGTGTTGGGCAAGAACGTCTAAGGGATAGGCAAAGCCAAAGCCGCCAATGGTGTCCCCTTGACGTTCTGGACTGGCGGCGGCCTGTTCGTTACTGATGCGGACGACTAGACCGACGACTTCATTATTATAAATGACGGGACTGCCGGAGTTGCCGACGGCGAGATTGGTGCCGCCAATGAGCAGGTTTTGTTGGTCGGGTTCGGCGGTGATATTGGCAATATAACCTCGTTGCAAAGTCCAGGGAGTCCCGGTGAGGGGATGACCGATGATACGAATGTCAGCATCCATACTGACTGGCGAAGGGGCGAGGGGCAAGGGTTCGATGTCGTCGGGGAGGTTGCGAACTTCTAAGATGGCTAAGTCTAACGGGTCATCGGGGTCGGTGATGTCACGAATTTGGGCGGGGAAGCGCAATCGATGTTCGGGGTCGTTTTGGCTATAGAGTTCGATTTCAATGGAGTCGCTGGGGCGTTCGGTGTTTTCATCGGAGACGACATGGCGATTGGTGACAATTAGGGTGATGTCTGCCTCTTGGTGAATGACCCAGCCGGTTCCATATTGCAAGCCGGTGGGAGTTGCCGTGATGATGAGGACGATAGACCGTTGCAGGGAGAAGATGGGGTTTTCGTCTCGGCTGGGGAGACGTTCTTCGCGGTCGTCGGGGAGAGGGTTGTCTCGTAGGGCCAGGAGACGTTGCGCTTCTCGCAGGTTGGTTCGGGCGCGGGCATATTCTGGGTCAAGTTGGAGGGCGGTTTGGTATTGGCTGATGGCTTCTTGGAGGTGTCCTTGTTGTTGCAGGGCGTAGCCGAGACCGACGTAATGACCAGTATCATTGGGGTCAAGTTCAACCGCCCGGCGGTGGGCGGCGATGGCTTCGTCTAACTTCCCTTGCCGTCCCAGGGCAATTCCGAGATTATTGTAAGCTATGGCAAACTCAGGATTGAGTTCAATAGCCCGGTTGTAGGCGGCGATGGCTTCTTCTAGTTTTCCTTGGTCACTCAGGGCATTTCCGAGATTGTTGTAAGCCCCAGCAGACTCAGGATTGAGTCCAATGGCACGGTTGTAGGCCGCCACGGCTTCGTCTAATTTTCCTTGGTCGTACAGGGAAACTCCGAGACCGTCGTAAGCCTCAGCAAACTCAGGATTCAGTTCAATGGCACGGTTGTAGGCGGCGACGGCTTCGTCTAATTTCCCTTGTTCGTACAGGGAAACTCCGAGATTGTTGTAAGTATTAGCAGACTCAGGATTGAGTTCCAGAGCGCGATGGTAAGCTGCGATTGCCTCATCTAGCTTTTCTTGCTTAGATAAAGTAAGCCCGAGATTGGCGTAAGCATTGGCATAATTCGGGTCAAGTTCCAAAGCGCGATGGTAAGCTGCGATCGCCTCATCTAGCTTTCCTTGCTTAGATAGGGCCACTCCGAGATTATTATGGGCTAAGGTATGGACACTGGCAGTTATTGATTGTTCGTCGGGAAGTTCCAAAGCGCGATGGTAAGCTGCGATCGCCTCATCTAGCTTTCCTTGCTCAGATAGGGCCACTCCGAGACTGTTATAAGCCCTAGCAAAATCTGGGTTAAGTTCCAGAGCGCGATGGTAAGCTGCGATCGCCTTATCTAGCTTTCCTTGGTCATACAGAGCAATCCCGAGATGCCTGTAAGCTTTAGCATTATTGGGTTCAATCTCCAACACTCGACGCCACGTCTGTTCGGCATCCTCATATCTCCCGTCACTCTGAGCCGCATTTCCTTGCTCAAACAACTCATCTACCGTTCCTATCATCCCACAACCTTGAGGAATCAGCAGGAGAGACAAGCCCAACACCCATGCCATTACTGTGCGCGTCACCATCGACTGAGGCCTCCAACAAACCTGATTCCAGTATAGTTTTTATCTCTCCTGCTGTAGGGGCGAACAGCTCGGCGTTCCTCACCGCCTCTAAAAGCAAATCCCCCAATCTTGTCACTGCTGCTCAATTCTTGCAGATTCTCCATCAAAAGGAAGGCTAATATAGTGAGAAAAGAAAAATTCATATAATGCGAGATTATCCTCTTTCTTTGGGTCTTCTGGGTTCAGGGTGATCAGGAAAATTTATGGCGGATTACATCCGTTGCTGTAGGGGCGAAAAATTTTTCGCCCCTACAATTGGGTATCAAATTCAACTATCCTCTCGCATCACAGTCCTGGACGTCTTCCCTCGTCGGCGGTTCTCCTTGCCATTGACCAGCAGTTTTCTCGAAAAAGTCGGCGGGATAGCCTAATTCCTCTGGGCTGGAGTGGGGGTCATGGTCACAGAGGATAATGTCGAGTTCGTGATTGGCTAATTCGGGCGGAAGTTGTAGGGATAATGTGCCGTTGCTGTCCACTTTGGCGGTGAGTTTCAGTTTCATGGTCGGATGGGGAATCAGTGAATGAATAACTCGACGTTTGCAACGGGTTGGAGGCGGTGGCCGAAAGTTTCCTGAAACCCAGGGGTCGCTGAGGGCAGATTTCCTGGCATTGCACGGGAGGCGAGTCTCGAAACTTCCCAGTTTTCAAGGGGTTTAGCGGGTCTGAGGGGGTGAAATTTGGGGGAATGGCTACAAGAGGGGCAACCTATCACAATGCCATTTTTTTCGATTTTGGGGCAGTTGTCAACCCCTGAGGGGAGATTTTTGGCGGGTTTCTCTAAAATGCAGAGGGTGGCGGAAGCCGTGATTTTTGATGTTGTTTTTGCGGTTGTAAATATCTATAGTTGGTATCGTCTTTTGAGTCATGATTTGACTTTTAAGATACAGTTTTTTGTTTTGAGGTGTTAGAATAATTCACCTAAATTCCGGCAATTGATAACAGTTGTTAGAAGCTACAACTTGCTTAATTCCTCAGGTTTTAATGACTGTCTTCTTTCTGTCCTGGTTTTGCTGTAACTCTTATTCCAAAAGGGTTTAACGCCTGTAATTGGGAGGCAGAGCCTCCCCAAAAGCATGACTTGGCTGGAGCCAAGTCACGAGGTAGACAGCCAAGTTACGAGTTAGATGAGGGATAGGGGAGAGGGTGTACCACTTGCGGTTTGCCCCTAGGGCTATCGGTGTTACGAGTTTTTAAGGATTAGAGTAACTTTCATAGTATCCAGGTTTTAAGAATAACTAACGTCCTGTTTCAAGACGTAAAGAAGTCCCTAGGTTGGGGGGAGAGGAGGGGAGTGGCTGGCTGAGGGAGTCGCCTTCGGCCGGGGACGCGCTGGAGGGGAAGGGAGATGGCGAAATTGCCATTCTGTCGGAGGGGATTGGCGAGTTGTGGGGAAATGTCAGGGAATCTGGATTGAGTTTTGTAACAGCGGTGGGCCTGAGGGTGAGGCGGCTGGGATGGGGGGAGATGGTGACAGCTTCTAAAAGGGAATCCCCCAATCTTGTAATTGGTTCTGGAGAATGTCTAGGGGATAGGCAAAGCCAAAGCCGCCGGTGAAATCTCCTTCAGTTCCCGAACTGGTGGCGGTTTGTCGATTGCTAATGCTGGTGACCATGCCAATCACCTGGTTGTCATGGAAAATGGGACTGCCGGAGTTGCCCACGGCGAGATTGGGAACTGCCAATTGCAGGTTTTGCTGGTCTTGGGCGGCGGTGATGGCGGAGATGTGACCCGGCTGCCAACTCCAGGGATTGCCGGTAACGGGATGACCGATGACACTGATGTCAGCACCAAGAGGAGCGCGAGAATTGCTCAGGGTTAGGGGTTCGATGTCGTCGGGGAGGTCGCGAACTTCCAAAACTGCTAAGTCTAAGTCTAACGGGTCATCGAGGGCGGTGATATGACGGATACGGGCGGGGAAGCGCAATCGATGTTCGGGGACGTTTTGGCTATAGAGTTCGATTTCAATGGAGTCGCTGGGGCGTTCGGTGTTTCCGTCGGAGACGACATGGCGATTGGTGACGATTAGGGTGATGTCTCCGTCCCGTTGGATGACCCAGCCGGTTCCCTGTTTTTGGCCGGTGGAGGTTTCAGTGAAGATGAGGACGATAGACCGTTGCAGGGGGAAGAAGGGGTTTTCTTCTAGGCTGGGGAAACGTTCTTCGGGGTCGTCGGGGAGAGGGTTGTCCTCCAGGTTCAGGAGACGTTGTGCTTCTCGCAGGTTAGTTATGGCGTTGACGGATTCTGGGTGAAGTTGGATGGCGGTTTGGTATTGGCTGATGGCTTCTTGGAGGTGTCCTTGTTGTTGTAGGGCGTAGCCGAGTGCATTATGGGCGAGGGTGTGGGCGCTGCCGCCTGTTCCTTGTTCATCGGGGAGTCTGAGGGCGGTGCGGTAGGCGGCGATGGCTTCTTCTAGTTTTCCTTGGTCTCTCAGGGCAAGTCCAAGATTGTAGTAAGCCATAGCCGAGTCAGGATTGAGTTCAATAGCCAGGTTGAAGGCGGCGATGGCTTCTTCTAGTTTTCCTTGGTCTCTCAGGGCAAGTCCGAGATTGTAGTGAGCCATAGCCGAGTCAGGATTGAGTTCAATAGCCAGGTTGAAGGCGGCGATGGCTTCTTCTAGTTTCCTTTGGTCACTCAGGGCAATTCCGAGATTGTTGTAAGCCATAGCTGACTCAGGGTCGAGTTCAATGGCCCTTTGGGAGGCGGCAATGGTTTCCTCCAGTTGTCCTTGGAGATATAGGGCCGCTGCGAGATTGCTGTAAGCCAAAGCCGAGTCAGGATTGAGTTCAATCGCCCTTCGGTAAGCCAGGATGGCTTCCTCTAATTTCCCTTGGTCGTACAGGGCAAGTCCGAGATTGATGTAAGCGTTAGCATACTCAGGATTGAGTTCAAGGGCCAGGTTGAAGGCGGCGATGGCTTCTTCTAGTTTTCCTTGGTCTCTCAGGGCAAGTCCGAGATTGTTGTAAGCCATAGCCGAGTCAGGATTGAGTTCAAGGGCCCGGTTGAAGGCAGCGATGGCTAAGTCGAGTTTCCCTTGGTCATACAGGGCATTTCCGAGATTGTAGTAAGCGTTAGCATACTCAGGATTAAGTTCAAGGGTCCGGTTGTAAGCGGTGACGGATTCCTCTAATTTCCCTTGGTCGTACAGGACAATTCCGAGATTGTTGTAAGCTATGGCAGACTCAGGATTGAGTTCAAGGGTCCGGTTGTAAGCGGTGACGGATTCCTCTAATTTCCCTTGGTCGTACAGGACATTCCCGAGATGGCGGTAAGCATCAGCATCCTCAGGATTAAGTTCAAGGGCCCGGTTGAGGGCGGCGATGGCTTCATCTAAGTTCCCTTGCCGTCTCAGGGCATTTCCGAGACCGACGTAAGCCCCAGCATTATTAGGGTCAATCTGCAACACTCGACGCCACGTCTGTTCGGCATCCTCATATCTCCCCTGACTCTGAGCCGCATTTCCGCGCTCAAACAACTCATCCACCGACTGGGCCACCCCAATCTGAGGAATCAGCAGGAGAGACAAGCCCAACACCCATGCCATTACTGTGCGCGTCACCATCGACTGAGACCTCCAGCAAACCTGATTCCAGTATAGTAGGCAGTAGGGGGGAGGGCGACCACAAGGGTTCGCTCAAAAACATCGTTAGGGGGGAGGGCGACCACAAGGGTTCGCCCCTACTCGAAAATATCATTAACTGTTAATGCCAGTTCAGGAAATGCCCCTGACTCGATTCGGTCTTCTTCTCGAAATTGCCTCACGTCATACTCCCCATCCACCATTCTATAAATTGAAAGAGTCGGCGATTTTGGATTGCCAATAAACCGCCGTCCCCCCAATCCTAAATAATCGACAATCCAATATTCTGGTATCCCCATCACCTCATAATCGCCCAGCTTTCGTAGATAGTCATTTTGCCAATTTTGACTCACGACTTCTACCACAAGCCGCACGGAACTCCCCCGGGTTACAATTGACTCTTTTTGCCAGCGAGGTTCTTTAGCCAACTCCTCTTTATCCAAAACAATCACATCTGGCTGATACCCTGATTCTGTCTCCAGGGGTTTCAATAAACAGGCACCGGGAATCGAGTACGGTAAATCGTAGCGATCAATTTGAACACCGAGTTTGAGGCTAATAAATCCTGTGATGTTGGAGTGGGTTCCAGTGGCTAACGGCATTTCGATAATGGTTCCGTCGTAGAGTTCGTATTTGCAGTCTGCATTGTCGGGATACCCGGCCACAAATTCATCGAAGGAGACGGGTTTTGTAATGGTCTGAATCATGGTTATTTTGAACGTGTGGATTTGTCTAAGTTGAGGATAGCAAATAGGGAGGGGGAGGGTCCCGATGTAGGGGCAATCCCTTGTGGTTGCCCGAGGACAGGGAGGAGGAGGAGGAGGGGTGCGGGTTCCTCAGTTGGGGGCGGCCCAGCGTTTTTTCCAGTGACTGGTGGGTTCTAAATTGGATTCGGCTTGTTCTTGACGGCGGCGTTCTTGGATGAGGCCTCGGGAATCGCTGAGGCTGGGGTCTCGATAGGGAATTGCGGCTCGGGTTTGTAGGTGTTCTTGTTCTTGGAGGGAGAGAGGGGGGAGAGGACGATCGCCCCAACAGGCGACGGTTCCTGGACTTTTACGGCCAACGGGGTGGGTTGAGCCGATTTGCAGACCAATCTCCTGTAAGGCGCTGCGGATGGCGGCGGAACAGGAATAGGTCGCTAGGTAACCCTTGGGCCCCAGACACTCCCCAAGTTTTTTTAGAAAGTCCACGGTCCATAATTCGGGACAGGTTGGGGGGGAAAAGGGATCGAGGAAAATACCGTTGGCCTGAAAGCCGCTTTCGCATAGGTCCTGAATCTGCGATCGCGCATCCCCAAAGTATAAGTTCGCGCTCAAACGAGCATCCTCAAACTGGTGCTCTTGTGCTAAGTCGGCTAAACGCCACTGCACGTCATTGGACCAACAATCGAGTAAGTCTTCATGAACGGCGGCTTTGGGAACGACGCGGTCTAACTCTAACCCGACTAAGACAATGCGACAGCGGGGGTTAGCGTCCCAAATAGCGTCAATGGCGGCGGCGCTGTTGTAGCCTAGGCCGTAACAGACATCGAGAAGGTAGAGGACATCGTGGATGTGGGCCTGTTCTCGTAGGCGCGTGGGGTTGACGAACTTCTCTTCGGCTTCCTGTTTGGCGCCATGGTGGGAATGGAATAACTCGCCAAATTCTTGGGAGAAAAAGGTAAATGACCCGTCTTGAGTCTGTTGTGGGGCGAGAGAACGCACGAGAGGAATACGGGGAAATTGGGATGCAGACATACTATTTAGGACGATATCATCAATAATGACCCCTCAAGAGGGAGAGGAGTCTGGGACTGAGAGCCTTGTCTGGATAGGTCTAGTCTAACTCTTGGCGATGATGGGAAGTTGAATAATTAGTTCGGTTCCTTGTCCTGGGGTGGAGTGACAGAGTAGTTCTCCGTTATGATACTTGCTAATAATCTGATAGCTCGTGGGTAAGCCCATCCCGGTTCCCATTCCGACGGGTTTTGTGGTAAAAAAGGGGTTGAAAATCTGCTCTTTGATTTGGTGGCTCATACCCACTCCGTTATCTCGAATTGAGATACAGATATCTGTGGTGCTGAGAGCGATTGTTGTGATGGTAATGGAACCGTTATAGGTGACGGCTTGCTCAACTGTAAGGCTCTGTTGTTGTTGCTCAATGGCATCAATGGCATTCACCAATAAATTCATGAAAACTTGATTGAGTAAGCCGCTGTAACATTCAATTTTCGGCAGTTCACCATAGTTTTTAATCACCTCAATGTCAGGTTTATCTCGATGACCCTTAAGACGGTTTTGCAGAATCACTAGGGTACTATCGATGTTTTCATGTAAATCCACTGCTTTGAGTTCCGCTTCATCTAAACGGGAGAAGGTTCGCAGGGATTTGACGATATCTCGAATGCGTGTAGCACCGTTCTGCATTGAGGTAATCATTTGATGAAAGTCGCTTTTGAGAAAGTCTAGGTCGATGTCATCGATGAGTTGCGCGATCGCCCCCGGAGGATTAGGATAATGCTGTTGATAGGCGTTGACTAAGCTCAGTAAGTTTTCTGCATATTCTGAGGCGTATTGCAAGTTGCCGTAAATAAAGTTTACAGGATTATTGATTTCATGAGCAATTCCAGCCACCAGTTGTCCTAAACTCGACATTTTTTCGGCTTGAACTAACTGCACTTGTGTATCCTGCAACTCTCGATAGGCCAGACTGAGTTGCTCACTCTTGCTTTGAGCTTCTTGATAGAGTTCTGCTTGCTGAATGGCGATGGCAATTTGGTTACTGACTTCATTGAGTAATTCCATTTCATCTTCATCCCAACGCCCATGATCATGAATCCGAGCTAACTCGAAGATGCCCCAATAGCCATTGATACTACAAATTGGTAAACAGCAATAACTGTCAACGCCGGTTTCATCACAAATACTCTTCAATCCCTCATCGGGGCAATCATCCACGGAATTTAAATAATACGGCTGATTGTGAATGATCAACTCATACACCATGCCAAAACCATCCAAGATATGTGTGCCGAGCCAATCTTTAACCTGGGGGTGTTTTTCCTGCACGAGAACTGTCAGCTCAACCTGGATTTTTTCAGGATTGGGACTGTCAATCTGCCGACACCAGCCAAAGGTACAAATATCGACGTCAACTTCTTGGTAAATTGCCGTCACTGCATTCTGAACAATCACCTCTAAATCTAAAGAGTTGCGAATGGCTTGGGTGATATTACTTAAGATTTGGGTGCGACGGAGGAGTTCTTGTATTTCTGCTTCTGTCCCTTGACGTTCTGTAATATCCCTCATTATTGTTGATAAAAAGGGTGGCTCTCCTGGCCCCCCAGGATGATACATAATGAGTTGCTCGACGGGGATTTCCTTACCTTGGGCTAAAATTGCTGTTTCACCCCGCCAAATTCCCGAACGTTGTGCTTCAGGAAGAGCCTCATTTAGGATGATTTCTAGGGCCCAGGGGGGATGAAAGCTAGAAATATGATGACTCTGGAGCGTCGCCTGATCAAAATAAGTCTGCCAGGCTTCGTTGACAAAGAAAATATTACCCTGAGCGTCGGCGGTGCCAATTAAATCTGAGGTACGCTCAATAATTTCGACGAGATGTCGTTGTCGCGCTGGTGAGTGATGGGAGCGCGATCGCTCGGCAACAATGGGCCGTAAGACGGATAGGTGACGATGGGGGCTAAAATTGGCGGTGGCGGCATAGTCGACGGCACGCAATTCGCCATCAGGACGCAGTAGGCGAAATTCCCCCCGTGCTTGACCTTGGGAGAGGAGATAGTCCCAAGCTTGCTTAAAGTTGAATCCGGGTTCGGCAAAGTCGGCGATGGAGGTTTGCAGTAATTGCTCTCGTGGCAGGCCAAAGAGTTCGCAGGCCGCCGCGTTGGCCTCGACATAAGTTCCCTCATCATCGAGAACCACCATGGCATCTGGAGCCCCCTCAAACAGCGATCGCAGTTGAACGGAGTCCAGAGGCTTGGCCTTAGAGGCGTTTTGGTGGCTGGGGGGAGTCTCCTGGACGTTACCCGACATGTGACGTTGAGCTTAAACTTTAGCTGATATCGTAACACGGTTGCTTGCTGTGATCCTAAATTTGAGAACGCCCCTTCACATCAATTTTTGTCGGCAGTTCGATGATAAATTCCGTTCCTTGACCGAGGGACGAGTTGCAGTAAAGTTTCCCTTGATGGGACTGAGTGATAATTTGATAACTGGTGGGTAAGCCCATGCCGGTTCCTGTGCCAATGGGTTTGGTTGTAAAAAAGGGATTAAATATCTTTTCTTGGGTGGCTGAAGTCATGCCACAGCCGTTATCACGAATGCTGATTTGAATCAGGTTGTTGGCGATGACTGTTGTTATAATTGTGATTTGTCCTTGATAGTCCCCTGACAAGGTGGAGTCTTGGTGCTGACACCGAATTTCAATGGCATCAATGGCATTCATGAGTAAATTCATAAAGACTTGATTGAGTAAGCCGCTGTAACAGAAAATTTGAGGGAGGTTACCATAGTCTTTGACAACTTGAATTTCTGGCTCATGATTGCTACGATGCAGCCGATTTTGCAGAAGAACTAGGGTGCTATCCAGGTTTTCATGGAGTTCAACTTCTTTCAGGCTCGATTCATCTAAGCGAGAAAACGTCCGTAACGATTTAACGATGTCGCGAATGCGCGTTGCACCGTATTTCATGGACTGAATGATTTTAGGGAAATCATCGACTAGAAACTCTAAGTCAATGGCATCACAATACTCGACAATTTCCGGGACTGGCTCGGGATAGTTCTGGTGATAGCGGTGAGAGAGTTCAATTAAGCCTTGAGAGTATTCGGCGACGTAGTCGAGATTTCCGTAGATAAAGCTGATAGGATTATTGATTTCATGGGCAATCCCCCCCACCAACTGCCCTAAACTGGACATTTTTTCGGCTTGGAGTAACTGAATTTGGGTATCTTGCAGTTGCTGATAGGCTTGGCTGAGTTCTTCACTTTTACTTTGGGCCTCTCGGTAGAGATCTGCTTGTTGGATGGCGATCGCCACCTGATTGGCGATTTCGTTTAATAGCCAAATATCATCAGCACTCCAGGTTTGGGTTTCACGACTGTAGCCTAAATGGAACCCCCCGAGTCGTCCTCCTCGTGTCTGAATGGGAACTGTACAATAAGACTCGATGGGTAAGCCGTCAAATAGCTTTTGAAGGGACAGATCATCACAGTCTTTAATTGAGTTAATAATGTAAATTCGGTTCTGCTTTAGGGCTTCATAGACTTCCGGGAAACTGTCTAATGAATAGTGACCCATGAAACTAGGAAGATTTGCCACCTTCCGCTCATTTAAGACTTGCCAGTACTCCCCATCATCCTCCTGACAAGACCAGCCAAAGCAGCACAAATCAAGTTCAAGTTCCTGAAAAATCGCGGTTACTGCACTGTCTAAGATAGTCTCAAGTTCTAGAGAGTTGCGAATTTTGAGGCTGATGGAGTTGAGAATCTGTGTGCGAGTTAGAAGTTCCTGACGTTCCCGCTCTGCTCGTTTGCGATCGCTGATATCCCGAATTAATGATAAGACTTCTTCATCGTTGACTTTGACAAAGCGGGCCTCAAAATCCTGTCTCATACCCGGTACGGGTAACTGATACTCAAATACCTGGGGTTCCCCGGTACTGAAGGTTGTCGCAATAATTTGTTTAACTTCATTGGCAAAACTATCTGGGAAAATCTCATTGATTTGTTTGCCAACAAAATCCTTGGGATCTTGATAGGCTGCCACATCCCGCGAGGGTTTATAGTCGAGAAAGACTGCTTCCGGACTATAGCGAAACATCATATCGGGGATGGCATGGAGTAAGGCCCGCGTTTGTTGTTCTTCTTGTCGCAGTTCTTCTTCGATCTGTTTGCGATCTGTAATATCAATAATAATGCCAAATAGTTTAGTCGTTTGATCCCCTTCAACTTCAGGGTGAATGCGACTGTTGATATAGGCAATTTCTCCAGTGGTGCGTACAATACGGATATCAAAGTTTTGAGGGATTCCTTGTTCTGCCTGAGTTGTACAGTCTAAAAAATAGGCACGGTCGTCGGGATGAACCTGCTGGAGATTCTCCTCAAAGGTGGGTTCTCCCTGATGGGGACTCATGCCAAAGATACGAAACACCTCATCAGACCAAGTAATCTCTTGAGTTTGAATATCAAAAGACCAATCCCCAATATGAGCGAGTGCTTGGGCTTCTCGAAGCTGTTGTGTCAGGGTTTTGAATTCTAGTTCGTTGCGGCGGCGATCGCGGATATCTCGGAGAATTGTTGAGAAATACTCTTCCTCTTCAGACTCCCCGACATGGTGCATAATCAACTGTTCAACGGGAATCTCTTCGCCATCATGGGTGAGGATAGCCGTTTCTCCGATCCAAAGTCCTAAACGACGCGCTTCAGGTAATCCTTCCTCGAAAATCAGCTCCAATACCCGAGCGGGACAAGTTTGTTCTAGCCGTTTGGGGATTTTGCTTAAATCACCATAAAAGTTTTGCCAGGTCCGATTGAGATAGAGAATGTTGCCGGTGGCATCGGCGGTTCCGATAAAGTCAGATGTACTTTCTAAAATTGCTAGTAAACGACTTTGATGAGATTCCAGCTCCTTCTGTCGGCTGATATTGCGAACATAGCCATACCAGATGGTACTTCCATCGGGGAGAGAGCGGGGTGTGGCATGGCCAAGCAACCAGACAATACGACCTTTTTCCCGAATGATGCGATATTCACAATACCAAGGAACACCCGTCTCTTTTGACCGATGAATCGACTGGTTCATGGCAGCTCGATCATCTGGATGGACTAGGGTAAAAATCGCCGCTGCATCCTCTCGCACGGATTCAGGACTAACGCCATAAATATCTCGGATTCCTTCGCTGGCATAGGGAAAATGAACGCTCCCATCTGGGCGCATCCGAAACTGATAGATGACTCCCGGAATATGACGAGAAATCTCTTGTAGGGAATGATCTGGATCTAAGGACAGAGATTTGGGTTCTGCGGTGATTCGGGAGATGAGTTGTTGGGTTACGTTGAGTTGGGACTGGAGTTTTGTTAGTTGTCTCTGGTGCTGTTGTGCTTGATCACTGAGCTGTTTCTGAAGCTGTTTTATCTCTTGCTGATCTTGTTTTTCCTGGCTAACATCTTTTAAGCTCAGAAGGTGATAGTCCCCAATCAGATGGTAGCTGATCGCATACTTAACTTCGCGGATCTCCCGTTCACCGGAAATAACGCAAAAGGAACCGCGAATTTTGCCATTGTCTTGGAGCTTTTGTTGGATATCGGCAAAATCAAATCCGGGTTCGGTCACACTATCAATTGAGGATTTGAGCAAGTCGCTGCGAGAGCGAACGAATAACTCACACGCAGGTTCGTTCACCTCGATAATGCTGCCATTGTTGTCGATCACTAGCATGGCCTCTAAGCCAGCATCGAGGAGACGGCGCCAAGGAGACAGGTTCAAGGTTAAAGGACTCACGACAGATTGATCTCCCCCTAAACTATCAAAGGAAGGATTAAATGGAAATGATCCAGACATATCTTCGGGGCAAACGAGCTTGCTTCCTGAATATATCATAGGAATCTGGCGATCGCCCTCAATCTTAAATTACTGTTAAATCTATCGCTTCAGCTAGGGCTAAGTCCAGTTTATTAAGATAAATTCACAAATGCTTAGCTAAATTGAAGGATTTGCTAGATTCTTCTGGCATCTGTCCTTGAAAATTCACAAAAAATTCACGATTTGCTGACGCTTTGCCATGCCATCCTCAGTCTCTTACCTTATAAGTTCACATAATGATTACTTGGATCACCAGAACTCAATCAAAGGGTATCCAGGCTACGATCGCCAATCAATCAGGATTACGTCCAAACTTGAGATAAGCGATCGCGAACTTGCGTAAAGGTTTCAAAAGGTTCGTAGCTTACACCGCGTTCGCTAAGATAACGACAGAGGCGATCGCGGGCAAACACCCGAGGGGCCGCCAGGGCCGCCTTGAGATCCGTAATCGAATCTCCGATGAGAATCCAATCGGGTTCTCCGTAATGCTCAACCACCGCTAGTTTATTCACCATTTCTCCCTCTCCCTCGAAGGCTGAATATGGAGAACAGTAGGTTCCCTGGGTTTGCAGTTGCACGGCATGGATCGCCTGAACCCGTTGGCCCAACTCTCCCAATACCCCTTCAACAACTGCCTGAATTCCCCCAGACACCACGACTAAAGGAACGTTGCGTTCATCGAGAAAATCTAGGAGTTCCACGAAGCCAGGACGGATCTGATATGTCGCCGCCAGCTTAATAATGTCTGGATAACAGGCTGAGGGAATGGCCTCTAGCATCTGATGAACTCCCTCCTGAAGACTCAGGCGCAGATCATAAATTTGCGGCAAGACGCGACTGGCGACTTCGGGGGCAAATCGCTCTACCGTAGAGACGAAGGTATCTTCAAGAGTGATAGTTCCGTCGAAATCGCAAAAGACAATTGGAGACATGGGGGGGAGACGGGAACGGGGAATGGGGAACAGGGAACAGGGAATGGGGGGCGAGAGTTTGTTAAACTAGGGGGGGCGTTGGCCGGTTAGTTTAAGGTAACTGTACAACGGATTAGTCTGCGTTTTCCCTTCCTAGAGCCATTATTTATGAGCGACGAGCTGCGAACCGAACTGCAAGAGGCGATCGACAATCGACGCACTTTTGCAATTATCTCCCACCCTGACGCCGGGAAGACGACTCTCACCGAGAAGGTGTTGCTGTATGGGGGGGCGATTCATGAAGCGGGGGCCGTCAAGTCGCGGCGATCGCAGCGTCACGCCACCTCAGACTGGATGGCTATGGAACAACAGCGGGGGATTTCCATCACCTCAACGGTGTTGCAGTTTCTCTACAAAGATCATCACATTAATCTCCTGGATACTCCCGGACACCAAGACTTCGGCGAAGATACCTATCGCACTCTGACGGCGGCGGATAATGCGGTGATGTTGGAGGATGCCGCTAAGGGGTTAGAACCGCAGACTCGCAAGCTATTTGAAGTCTGTCGGATGCGATCGCTGCCGATTTTTACCTTTATCAATAAAATGGATCGTCCCAGTCGCGATCCCCTCGAACTCCTTGATGAGATTGAACAGGAGTTGGGGTTAGCTACCTATCCCGTCACTTGGCCCATTGGCAGTGGCGATCGCTTCACTGGAGTGTATGATCGCCGCCAAGGGAAAGTTCACCTGTTCAAACGCACGGCCCACGGAACCAAAGCCGCTGAAGATACAGTATTTGAACTCGGAGATCCCCGGTTAGCAGACTTAATTGATCCCGAACTCTATCATCAACTCAAAGATGAGGTTGAAATCCTCGACGAACTGGGAACGGACTTTGACTTAGAGGCCATTCATAGCGGCCAACTCACCCCAGTCTTTTTCGGCAGTGCTATGACGAATTTTGGGGTGCAGTTATTCCTCGATGCCTTTGTCGACTATTCCCTAAAACCCTATCCTCGCCACAGTACCCGAGATGACATTGACCCCACCTATCCTGAGTTCACGGGGTTTGTCTTTAAGTTACAGGCCAATATGGACCCCAAACACCGCGATCGCGTTGCCTTTGTGCGCGTCTGTAGTGGTAAATTCGAGAAAGACATGACCGTGCAACACGCGCGAACCGGCAAAACCGTGCGGCTATCTCGTCCTCAGAAACTCTTTGCTCAAGGTCGAGAATCCCTTGATACAGCTTATCCTGGAGATGTCATCGGCCTCAATAATCCGGGAATGTTTGCCATTGGTGACACCATTTATAACGGCAAGAAATTGGAATATGAGGGGATTCCCTGTTTTTCCCCAGAAATCTTTGCCTATTTACGGAATGTGAACCCCTCGAAGTTCAAGCAATTCCGTAAAGGGGTGGCAGAACTGCGGGAAGAGGGGGCCGTGCAGATTATGTATTCGGTGGATGAGTCGAAACGAGATCCCATCTTGGCGGCGGTGGGCCAACTGCAATTCGAGGTGGTTCAATTCCGCATGGAAACTGAGTATGGGGTGGATACTCGTTTGGAACTGTTACCCTTTACGGTGGCCCGTTGGGTTCAGGGGGGTTGGGAGGCCCTGGAGGAGGCTGGCCGCATTTTTAATACGGCGGCGGTGAAGGACAGTTGGGAGCGTCCGGTGTTGTTGTTCCGCAATGAGTGGAATGTGGCTCAGGTTCAGGCAGATCATCCCAAGTTACAGTTAAGTAACATCGCTCCAGTGGTGTCGGGGAAAGAGCCGATTGAACGCTGAGACCGAACTAGATGAAAGACATCACTGCATATTACATCCTGCTCTAACTGTGAGTCTAAGCTAACCATGGTCACACTATCCTCCATAACTGAACGCCAGCAACAAGCTGCCGAAGCCCAAATTCGTGATAAAGCCAAGCAGGTTGATTACAACACACTTGAGTACCCCATTGAAGTCATTGTTCAAAAGTATTGTGATGGACTAGAAGACGATACCAATGAGATCTACATTCCCGACTATCAACGAGAAATAGCTTGGGATGAAGCTCATCAGTCTAAGTTTATTGAATCAATTTTGCTGGGGTTGCCAATTCCTTATATTTTTGTTGCCGAGGTCTCTGATGAAGAAGAAGACTATGATGCTCGCTTAGAGATTATTGATGGAACACAACGGATTCGTACCCTAGCGCGCTTTCTCACCAATGAACTCCAACTGAGTAATCTTAAAAAGCTAAACGAGTTAAATGGCTTTAAGTTCAAAAACTTCCCTAAACCTCGACAGCGTCGCTTTCAACGCAATACATTAAGAATGATACGCTTGCGAGAAACAGCAGATGAAGAAGTCCGGCGAGACTTATTTGAACGAATCAACTCAGGAAGTATGGAGCTAAATGCCATGGAAAAACGGCGAGGAAGTCAGCCGGGACTTTTTCTAAACCTCGTCGAAGACTTATCGAAACATCCAAAATTCTTAGAGCTATGTTCATTCCCTAAAGCTGCAATTGACCGGCGAGATCCCCAAGAGTATGTCCTAAGATTTTTTGCTTTTTTAGATAATTATCAGTCTTTTTCTGGCAATGTTCATGACTTCCTTGATGATTACTTGAAATCCCAAAATGCGGCTCTGGAGCAATCAGAAAACTCAACAGAGTTCTTAAATAAATTACGACAAACTTTTTTGTCTGTCCTATATGTTATCGAGGAGTTAGACCCAAACAGCTTACGAACTGGCAAACACAAGATACGACCGATTACTCGCATTAAATTTGAGTCCTTATCCGTTGGATTAGCATTAGCGTTGCAACGACGAGATAACTGGATACCCCGTTCTTTGAGCTTTCTTGAATCGGACGAGTTCCAAATGTACACTAAGAGTGATGCAAGTAGCTCTAAAAATAAGGTTGTTCGTCGCATTGAGTATGTTCGTGATGCTGTATTGGCTGAGTCATGAATAGTCAATTATTTTATGAATTTAATCCAAAAGCCGTAGAAGTAAGTCAGTATTTCATGTTTCTTAAGAAGCTTGAGAAAGAGACTTATGAGCGAGAGCGTATCACGGCTCAGAATCCAGTCATTGATGTTTATTTCAATGAGGATATTAAACTAACTCTAAAAAGTGCTGGGTTTCTACTCCTCTATAACTTGATTGAAGGAACTATTCGGAGTTCAATACAACATATTTTTGATCATCTCAGTGATCACTCTGTTTCCTTTGACGATCTCAATCGAGATCTTAAGTTAATCGTCTTGAAGAATCTTAAAAAACAATCACCAGATAAGCTAATTCAAAATATTAGCCAACTCTCGCTTGATATTATTGCAGAAACCTTTGATGCAAATGATATTGTCTCCGGGAATGTGGATGCTCGTAAAATCAAAGATATTGCGAAAAACTATGGATTTTCCAGCCAATCTGTTCCGATGACTCGTGATGGATATGATTTAAGAGATATCAAAGATAAGCGAAAGGATTTGGCTCATGGGATTAAGTCATTCAATGAAATTGGCAGAGATATATCATCTGACGAGTTGTTTAGGATGAAAAATCGAGTTATTATCTATCTTAAGTTTTTTATTGTTAACATTGAAAATTACTTAGAAAATCAAGACTATTTAGATAGGTCATCTGATGATTTCTCACAGTGAATTAACCGTTTCCGGCACATCTTGCCAACAGGTTGTGGCTCACTCAGGGGAAACTCATAGACCTCTTGGAAGATTTGAAGGGTCTAGTCCACTCCCCCAGTTTGCTCAGCTTTCCCTAACTCTGACCTGCGATCGCCTTTTCGGCTGGCTTCAGATGACTCCCCCCAATCGCTGACGTCCCTCAACCCTTGCCAACAGTTGTCTGAATCTGACGCTGAGGAACGCCGTTAAACTGAGAGGATTTGGTTAATCTCCTGTTGAATCTCTTGCAATCGCTCCCGTTGCTGATTGAGCCATTCCATTTCTGAGGTGTGTTGTTCTTTCGATTGACTATTCAGTTTAATCAGGCGCTCAATGTCATTCTCATACACCGAGAGGGTATTTTTGATGACTTCGCTAAACTCATCAATTCGTTGAGTAAATTCGCTCCTAATTGCATCTCCAACTTGATGTAATCTATCATCCTCAGAATTTTGAAATTGCTTCATTCCCTCTTCAACTAGCTTTCGACGAATTCTCCCATGCACATCGAACATTGCCGCTGTTCCGAATCCAGCCATTCCTGCACCAATGATACCTGCAATTGTTGCAATGAAAGGACCAAAGAAAAGTCCGGGAATCATAACCAGTCCTAAGCCAACCATTCCTAGATTCAGACCACCGCCTGAATCGTCATCGGTTTTCAATGGCGATACACTGGAGAAAACCCAGCTTTCTGTATAGTCCTCTTGTCCTGACCGATGTTGCTTAAATTTCTCTTTGATTAATTCAAGTTCTTTGGCAATGAAGGAGTCAAGCTCCTCAAGTTTTGGGTTGATAACTTTTTCAATTAAGTCTTGCTTTACCCAAGTTTTAGTTTCATCTGATAAATCAGCTTCAAACTGCCGAATATAGTCGGCCATGAGCTTATCACGACTGAGAAGCCATTGATGTTCGGATGTCCATTGTTCCGATTTGACGAGCATCCGCTCATACAATTCGGCGTCCCATTCCTCGAATGATTCAGCTGCTAAGTCAACGACCTCATCGTAAAGTTCAAAAACAAATTCATCGAATCGGAATTGACAGGCTGCTGCTTCCCCCATCTTATCCCAAATTATTTTCTTTTGCTGTTCTAGATTTTCCAGGTTTGATTTTTGTAGTTCTTGATAGTCTTGAATCTTGGCTAAAGCACTTCTCATTAAACTATTAAAATTACTTGAAAACTTCTCAAGCTGAATTGCACCTCGGTCATCAATCAAAAAATCTTCAAGAGACTGGGTAAATTGGTTAAAGCCCTGAATATATTGATTGTCTTTATTTTTTAATTTAGCAGTCAACGCTTTTCTTGCAGAAATGTAGTGAACTCGGTTATCTCCAGAAATTCGTACTGGCTGTTCACAAAAACAGAAATCTTCTATCCGTTTTTTGACCGCATTGATATTGCATTCACTATCATCATCGTCATCATCATCACTAATGAGTGCATCCATGTAATTGACGACCACAAAAATATTTTTTGCTGGTTTGATGTCTGCATCACCGAGAAGATTTAGAGGATTCCTAATTTGTTCAAACAACTCTCGTTCTGTTGCTGTCAAAGACTGTTGAGCACTAATCATGAAGATAATGGCATCAGTTTCCTTAACCAGTTGCTGCGTGATTTTTTCCCGTTCAGGATGTTCATTTAATCCTGGTGAATCAACAATTTCAGAACCATGTTTGCAAAACTCTAAATCGGGAGTCTGAAACACAACATATTCTAGGGATGAGTTGACCAATGCTTGATTTCGATTGGCTTCAGTCTCCGACTGGGATTCAGCGATCTTAACTTTATCTTGATACGCCTCAAACGGTATTTCTTCGGTTGTTCCGTCTTTATAGTGACAGATGACTCGGGGATGCTGGCTATAGCGCAAGATGCTCAGAACTCCCGTACAAGGGATAGCTGCAACAGGTTGAACTTTCGACCCTAACAAGGCGTTAAGTAATGTCGATTTACCCACACTAAAGCTACCAATGACCGAAATACGAAAGTGGCTATCAGATAGCTTATTGAATAAATTACGGGTGGTTTCTAATAGCTCTTCAGGTATCACTTTTTCATCGCATAAACTTTGGAGAATTTGAAAGTAGTGATATCCCTGAATGCTGGTTTGAGTTTTGATTTTTTTAAGTTGCGCTAATTTTAAGTAAGCGTTTCCCCCTTTCTCAGCGATCAGAACTTCTGCTGGCTCTTCTTCAGGTTGAGGAAATCTATCTTCAATCAGACTAGCCGCTTTTTTAAAGATAGGCTCTAAATCATAAAACTGAGAGGGATCTAGCAATCGTCGAACTTTATTTAAGGCAGTGCGATCGCGAACCGACTCACCTTTAAATATATGTTCTAAAACGTCTAAATACTCAGGGTTGAGGTTTAAGTAACTTCCAATTTTATTCAATTCCTTCAGTTCTTTGACGTGCATCGTGCCGTCAATACTAGACATTTGGTAGCCAAAACTAATTAGTAATAACTTTTCAGACTGAGAAAAGCTGGATGTTAATGTTTGTAAAGTGCGAGGGTCATTATAGAGTTTCTGTTTCTTGACTCGACTCACCATCGACTTGACCAAGCGACGTAAATCTCCTTGGGAGGGAATCACCTGCTTCAAGGTCATTTGAAAATGACGCTTTTCGTCCTCACTAACGACTCCATCGGCACACATGACTTTCAGCAGGAGGGTTGAGATAGCCGCTAAAAATAGGACAGATGGACTGACATGCTCTGATTTTAGGTCTTCGCCAGTCATGCGTGACAGCAATGCGATCGCCTCAGCTCCCACTGGTCGGTTCTTCATCACCCTACTCGCGATAGACGTTTCCTCAGATTGTACTACTTTTTTTCAGAATGAGGATCTGTTCAGAAAAGTTATGATTTTTTGACAATAAAAGGTTAAGTAAACCTACAAAATATGTCAATTCGTAAAAAAACAGACCTTATCAAATATCGAAAAAACTGCTAGAATCAGGGTTATTCTCCTAGTTTGGGGTCTCACCATGATAAGTTTTATATTTCCGCCTCATCTTCAAGCGGGCCTGGCTGCTGGGACATCCGAAATCGTTAAGACAGGAGCCGGTCCACTGATTGGCGTGGCCCGCGACAAGGCGACCGGTCGCTTTCTGGGTCATGCGATTGGTGTGACCGGTAATCAGGCGGCTAGTCAGGTTTTAGGTAATGTCGCCAGTCAAATGGCTCAAACGTCTTTGTTGGGGATGAATCCAATGGCTGGGTTCACTGGAGTTATATCTGTTGCCCAAAATCATCATATTGTTCATCAAAACAAGCATATCATCGGACAGCTTGCTCACGTCACCAGGTCTTTGGGCGTATTGCAAACGACTATGGGATTCATTGGCGTGGGAACTGTGGCAAATGTTGCCCTCGGTGCAGTCAGTCTATGGCAAATTTTTAAACTGCGACAAGATGTTGAAAAGCTAGGAATAAAAATTGATCAGGGTTTTCTCGATCTAACCTCACTTATCCAAGACCAAGGACAAGCCATTCAGGAACAGTTAGACCGAGTGGCTGAAGATATTAAATTTGAGCAGCATCGGATGGAGTTAGTAAAAGCCTATGGTCAATTTAGCGGTGCCATCGAATTAGTTAAAACTGGGTTATACTGTGATGATGAGTCAATTCGTAATGCGGATTTAGCTAATGCTCGGTCAATGTTGCGGGAAGCCTTATCCATTTATCGTAATCCCAATATCTTAGACGATGTTAAGGCTCCTGGATACTTAAGACGGGTTGAATGTGCTTGGCTGATTGAGTATGAAATTGCTCGTAGCTATTCCCTACAAAATCAACTGGGGTCTTCCTGTCAGTCTTTACTGAGTTTAGCCGAGCATATCCGTGAGGATGGAGTTGAGGTCATCAATCGCTGTGAAACGGAAGCCGATCTGGATTTTGTTGGACCTGAATTATTGCATATTTATGATAATGATTTAGCGTTCTTGGACGTGGAACACAATCAACTCGATTGGGTGCGATCGCTCCCCCCAGAAGACAAAGAACAACTGCAATCTCTGGAAATTAGCAACCCTCCCGCCTCAGATAGGGAACTCTCCGGGGAAGAACTCTCTCAACTCCCGGCGATCGCGCAATATGAAGACTTTAAGCAAAAATCTCATCCCTTAGCCCTCTGTGACCAGATTCGGCTGATGATGAAGCCCCAGTTACGGGTTGATTGCATTGACTATATTTCGGGTCGCGCCCAACAAGAAGGCCATCGAACTCTAATCCCTCAATACCTCAAGGAAGCCTCCCCATTTGCGATCGCCAACCTATACCATTACTTCACACTTCGCGATAACTCCGGAGACGAAGACATCGAAGAGATCCCATCGCAACCCGTCGCCAGTTGATGACCATTCTCAGTGCATCCATCCTTAAAACTTCCGTCAACTGCTGATAAGTAGCTTCAGTGCATACTCGACATTCCCTGATCGACCTGCATATGTATAGCAAGCATTTTGAAAAATGGTATGACAAGAGTTTTAGGATGGCTGACCTAGGCGTTAGAGCCATTAACTAGAATTATTCCTAATAAGCGGCAAGTCAAAAGGACGGGACATCTTAGAGTATTAATACTCTTTCTCAACAAAAAATCTAAAACGCCACCCAGATTCTTAGATGCAGACTTTGGGAGTCTTCAGTGAGAATGGGCGGGACGCAAGGGACAAACCTGTAAGCCAACGGGGGTATCCAGGATTAAGGCTTCGATATCAAACACCTGCTTAAGGTTCTCGGACGTTAACACCTCCTTTGGGGGGCCAATTTCTCGAATCTGCCCCTCTTGGATTAACGCGAGACGATGACTATAGCGGGCGGCTAAGTTGATTTCATGGAGAACCGTGACAATGGAGAGACGGCGATCGCGATTTAAGCGTTTCAGTAACTCCAACAGTTCCAACTGATAGCGAACATCCAAAAAGGTGGTGGGTTCATCGAGGAACAACACCTGAGGGTTTTGGGCCAACGCCAGGGCCAGAAACGCCCGTTGTCGTTCACCGCCCGATAGCTGAACCAAGGGACGCTCAGCAAAATCCCGTAAATCCGTCGATTCTAGGGCATTTTCAATCCAAAACCGGTCTTCTGGGCTACTGTCCCATTGCCACCAAGGCTGATGAGGCGATCGCCCCATCGCCACCAATTGCCAAACGGTCATCCCTCCAGGAACAGAAGGCTGTTGCTGAGTTTGAACCGCCAACTTTTGGGCCACAGCCTGGTTCGAGAGTCCATCAAGGGAATCTCCCGCCAGAAACACCTGGCCCCGTTGGCGGGGAAGCAAACGACTCAGTAGCCGCAGCAGAGTCGATTTCCCAGACCCATTGGCCCCAATCAGGGTTAGCCATTCACCGTCGTGGAGGGTTACGGAAATATCCCTGATAATCGCCTGTTTGCTATAACCTCCAGTCAGGTCAGAGGCGGCGATGGGGATAGTCTTACCAGTTTGAGATGGACGGATTGGGGTTCCCCGCATAGTTCCGTGTTATTGATAGTCAGTATTCTAGCGAGAATCAGGATGATCGCCCCTCCCAGGGCTAACAGCGGTAAACTCAGACGATGGTCTGATCCCACCAACAGGCGCACCCCATGGGGAATAATCAGCCCCACAAAGCCAATCAAGCTGCCAATACTAGCCCACCCCCACGAGGAGGCCCAGTAAGGCTAGGGTGACCAGGAACACCCGAGAATAGTGACTTTGAGGGGACTTGCTGGGGTAACTCAGGGGTGATGTCATTTAATCGGCTGGGTTACGGTGGGACTGGGTGGCGATGGCCAGGCGCAGGTTTTCGATTTGACGTAAGCGATCCATAATGGCGATCGCCTGACCATGGGGGATCGCTTCATCGGCGTTCAATACCACTAAGCTGGTGTCCGCTTGCGCCATTTGTTGGCGAACTCGGTCTTGTAACGTCTCTAGGGTCACCCCATCTTCATCAACGCGAATCTCTCCCTCAGCGGTCACCGAGACGGTGATGCGGGTCTCCTGTTGAACTTGGGAACTCTGGGCTTGGGGTAAGTTCACCGGTAAGCCTTCATTTCGGGTGAGAAATAAACTGGAGATAATAAAGAAGGCTAAAATGGCAAAAATCACATCAATCGCAGAGACAATGTTGATTTGTGCTGGAATATCTGGGTCGTCGTCAAGCAGTTTCATGGCTCAATCTAGATGGCAAATCATGGCGAAAGTCAGCTAATTCTTCATGGATACACTAGACCTTGGTTTTAACTTCCTAAATTGTAACTCTAGGCGACCCGAGTATTCTTCAATTAGAGACATCTGACGACGGTAAAAACTCCGAAACGTATTGGAAAATAGCAACGTAAAAATCGCCACCACCAAGCCTAACACCGTTGACCCGAGGGCTTCACTAATCCCCCCCGTCACCCCAATGGTATCGCTTTGACTCACATCTCCTAACTGCAACGACGCAAAGGAGGTCATCAACCCTAACACCGTTCCCAATAACCCCAACAAGGGCGCAACGGCGACAATTGTATCAAATACAGTATTAAAGCGACGTAACACCGGCACTTCAGCACGGGCGGCAGTTTCTAGGGCAATTTGAAACTCCTCAATGGTGGGGTCATCTAACTCCAACGCCTCCAAAAAAATTCGACACATGGGAAATTTAAGATTCTTCTTCAGCAGTTGAATTGCCGAATAGCAATCAGACTCCACCAAACGAAAGACCTTTTTAATAATCCGGTCTTGCTGGCGCAAAAGTTGAATCCAAAAGTAGCAGCGTTCAGCAATTAACGCCAAAGATAATACAGAAAAAATTAGCAATGGAATGGCAACAACACCACTCGATGTCAAGATATTTAAATTCATGATGCGTCTCCTCACGTGAATCCTACGTTAACCCAATTCCAAGCCAAACTAACGTTCAATCACCAGTTCCAGCCAATTGATGGAAACATCATTCCTGAAATTCCCCTTCAAATTCCCCCTCACAGCGATCGCCATTTTGGAACTGTAGGCGGCCCTCCCCAGTCATCTAACCCCCCTCAAAGTGTCCCTCATAGACATCCCCCTCGGCAAATCCTCAAAGCGTCCATTCACTGAGGGTCCTTCATAGCGACTCCCATCGTGAAACTCCCAAACCCTTTCACCGTGAGGTTTGCCCGCCTCAAACTCAGGCTGAGTACAGAAATAAGGAAAAGAGGTGATCGCAGCATGAACAGTCAAGAAAATGAACAATATGAATAAAATGAACCCTCTGACAGACCGATGCTTGATCTCCCGAGAAGGGAGTCAGGAGAGTCCCTATTTTTTTTGCATCGGTTCTTGATATACCGGTTGTTTGGGTTCCTGATAAACGGGTTCCTGATACACCGGTTCTTTCGCGTCCTCATACACCGGTTCCGGAGTAGGTGTAGCCTCCGGCTGGGGAACGTTCTCCTCAACCGAGGGTTCAGCCAGGGGTTCCGGGATAACGTCCTCCTCCCAATCAGAGTTCACCGTTGAACTGGGAGGATTGTCCCACTCCTGAACCGCCGTCTCTTGAGAATCAGGTCTCGGAGTGGGTTCAGCCGCTTGTCGGGCCCGTTCCCGTTGTCGTTCGACTCGTTCGCGCGATCGCCGGGCCTCTTCTTCATCCTGGGCCACTTGCGCCCGGATTAGGAACTCATCGCGATCGCCCTCAAACCGAGATTGACGGGCCGTTTCCAGGGCCGCGCGATCGGCGGCGTCACTTCCACTAGACTCGATTAACTCATACTCCAACTCTCCCCGTTCATTACGACGGGCGCGAATCAGAGGATCTCGTTCCAATCTGTCTGAGTCAGACGCTTCATAGGTTCCCTCGCACCCTTCCGCGCAGGCTAAACCCCCTCCTGTTCCCGTTCCTGTTTCTGACGTGGTGGGAGAGGGGGCTGGGGGAGGAGAGGGCCGACCTTGGCGACTGGGGGCTACAGGCGATCGCAAAGCTTGGGGGCGATCGCGCGTCTCCTCATCCCCTGCGGATGACCCTTGGGAGGACTCACTCCCCGAATTAAACAGTCTCGTCGCCATCGTCCCCGGTGTAATGGGGCTGGCGTTAACTGTGTCCGTGACCGACTCCGACCGTAACGAGTCTTCCGCCAGAGGGTCTTCCGTTATAGACTCCTTCACCAGAGACTCCTCCACCCACGTTGGTTCAGTCAGGGACCTGTCCTCTAGTGAGTCCGGCGTGACATCCTGACTCCTCTCAACCGGGGTTGACCCATCAGTGACCTCAGCCGAAAAATCGGGAGTAAAATTCACATCCGCCTCCAGAGGACTCGCCTCCAGGGGGGAACTGTCGCTAACTGGGTCTGGCGTTGAGTCTAAAGGGTCCACCGCTGCGGGGGCGAACTCTTGCAAAAGCACCAATTCTAGGGGTTCGTCGGCTTGAACCTGGGGAAGATCGGGCGATCGCGTCAATAGCCCAGCGCCGATCACCACACCATGGGCGATCGCCGACCCCCCCAAACAGCCCCACAACAGCCGTTTTAGCCGTTGAACATCCTGCGATCGCTGGTCTTTAATTAACTGGCTGTACTGTAACATTGCGCCCTCTTCTCGATAAACACGTCAAAATCGCTCATTAATCATAAGCAAGCCTTGTGCATCGCCCTTAGCCTGCGTCCTTATATTTATTGCCACTTATTGTTAATAAACTTGCCCCAACCCTAGGCGGGTCAGTCATCGCTCAACCTTGACAGACGGTCATAGGAGTTGCCATATCAGAGACTTAAGACAGCTCAAGAGACGGAACTCATTATGGAGCTAATTAGTATATCTTGGCAATAAGGGACTGGTCATTCCCTCAAATTCCCCTAAGCTGAAGAGAGTGATCATCACCAGTTCCCCGTTCCCCCACCCCCATGTCCCAAAGCCAAGACCTTCTCACTCAAATTCCCGGTAATCCCTGGCGAGGCTTACAAAGCGCCGATCGCCGCTGGAGTCAACTGCGCCAAACCCCTCCCCCCAGTCCTCAGGTTGTCCAGGAATCCCCAGACTCCCTCGGAGAGTGCGAGTGGGATGTAGTCATCTGTGGCGCAACCCTGGGAATCCTCCTGGGGGCAAGTTTAGCCCAACGGGGATGGCGGGTAGCCATTTTGGAACGAGGAGTCCTCAAAGGGCGCGACCAGGAATGGAACATCTCCCGCAGTGAATTGCAAACCTTTGTCGAGTTGGAGTTGTTGACTCCCGAGGAATTGCAGACGGCGATCGCCAGTGAGTATAACCCAGCCCGAGTCGCCTTTCCCGGAAGTCCCGAAATCTGGGTCGAGGATATCCTCAACATCGGCGTCGATCCCGTCTATCTCCTCGACATCCTAAAACAGAAATTTCTCGCCGCTGGCGGAACCCTCCTCGAACAAACCAGCTTTCAGCAGGCGCAAATCCATCCCGACGGGGTGCGAGTGACCACAGATCGCCAAGTTCTCACCACTCGCCTACTTCTCGATGCAATGGGGCATTTTTCCCCCATTATCCAACAAATTCGCGGCCAGCAACGGCCCGATAGCGTCTGTTTGGTGGTGGGAACCTGCGCCCAAGGCTATCCTAAAAATGAGACGGGAGATTTATTCGTCTCCTTCACCCCGATTCTCAACCAATGTCAGTATTTCTGGGAAGCCTTCCCGGCCCGAGATGGACGAACCACCTATCTATTTACCTATCTCGACACCCATCCCGATCGCTTTAGCTTAGAGTTTTTCTTTGACGAATATCTGCGACTTCTCCCCGAGTATCAACAATGTCAACTCGATCAACTCGACGTCAAACGGGCCTTATTTGGGATGTTTCCCAGTTATCGCAATTCCCCCGTGCGATCGCCCTTTTCTCGTCTTCTCCCCATTGGCGACAGTAGCGGCAGTCAATCCCCCCTCAGTTTCGGCGGTTTTGGGGCCATGGTGCGTCACCTGAACCGGCTAACCCAGGGAATTAGTGAAGCCTTAACCGCCGATTGTCTCGATCGCCCATCCCTAGACCTCCTACAACCCTATCAACCCAATCTCTCCGTCACCTGGCTATTTCAACAAACCATGACCGTCGGCGCAACAGAAACCGTCAGAGACGACCAAGCCATCAATGGGTTATTAGCCGCCGTATTTCAAGCCATGAACGCAGCCGGGGATGAGGTGTTACGTCCCTTTTTGCAAGATGTCGTCCAATTTGGCAGTTTATCCCAAGCCCTATTTCGGACTTCGATTTCTAGTCCTCTAACCGTGGCGAAAGTGGTTCCTCAAGTGGGGATTCCCCCGTTACTCAATTGGCTACGTCACTATCTCGCGTTGGGAGGCTATCAAGCCTTGAATCCCCTGGGGCGGGCGATCGCGCAATGGAGTCGAGAGTCTGACAATCCCCAGCAACGCTATCAACTCCGGCGTTGGGCTGATGCTTGGTATTACGGATCTGGAAATGATTATGAGGAAACGTCAAGGTTTTGATACAAATCTTTCAACTTTAAATCAACGCCTAAAGATTCCAAAACAACATTCTGTTCAGGGTCTTGATATTCAGTCATCAACCACTGATTAGAATTTTGCTTGAGATGCTGTTCCACATACATCTTAGACTGGTCAATTAGGAGATATTCTCGGAAGCTGGGAATGGTTCGATACGCCGCAAATTTCTCACTGCGGTCATAGTTGCGGGTGGAATCGGATAGAACCTCGGCAATAAAGACTGGATTTAAAACTGTATCTTTTCGCCCCTCTTGAAGTTCAATTGGAGTTGGAAGAACCAGAATATCAGGATAGGTATAAAGGTTCGCTTGAGGAACCCAAAGGCGCTGATCCGCCAGAAATAAACGATAGGGTTTTCCCGCCAGGGACAAACTTAGAATGACCGTCAAGACGCGGATGAGTTCATTGTGATTTGGAGTTCCCCCAGTCATTTCAATTATGTCTCCATTGCGATATTCATGGCGAACTGAGGCTATTTCTTCTAATTCCAGATAGTCAGCAGGGCTGTAGGTTTGCGTTGATGTTACTATCATAGGTAGGTTGTCCTGTTGAGGTACAAGTTCTTTTTTCAATTAACTAACCTGACATTTAAGAAGAAAAAATAGAGGCAACTTCCACCTCAAACTCAGGAAATAAGGGGGAGGTTAGGCGATCGCCCTCTAGCAGCGTCTGAACCCGCTGAAGTTGGGCATCCTGACGACGATACACCTCCAGAGTTTTCAGCCACCAATTCACCAGCCAATACTCCTGAACCCCATAGAGAGAATAGAGTTTTAACTTCACCTCGCGATCGCGTTGTTCATTAGTTTCCCCTTGAGAGAGAATCTCTACCACCAACTCCGGGGCCACCGTCAAATGTCCCGACGCATCCACCCCAGTCTCTAACCGGGATTGACTAATCCAGACCAAATCAGGAATCACCGCATCCCGAGGACTAAAAATCAGCCATGGAGTCGCCAGAGGCCGACCTAAGCCCGTTTCCCGAGACCAGACTTGGAGTTCAAACTGGAGATTTCCACTAACATCCTGATGACGAAAATGAGGGGCGCGAGTCACAAAGAGTTCTCCATCAATGATTTCATAGCGAGTCCAGCCCCCATCATCGGGCATCACATCGAGATCGCGAATCGTCCAAACTTCGGTGGGTGTGACCATGGGGAGTCCTCATTCAAACAAAACTAAAACAAACCCAAAACAAATAGGGCATAGGCCCAGCCCGTTCATCCAAGACTGACCCTATACCCTATGCTAAGCCAAACTAACCCCACTTAGGAGGTCTCAAACAATCATGACGCCTCACCGGTTAAGCGCATCTCCGCCCGAACCATGGACTCTCCTAAAATCCGTTCAATCTTAAAGCCAAGATGTTCAGAAATGCGTTGCATGGCCCGGTTATCCGAGAGAATTTCGGCAAAGACTAAATCAAAGCCTTCCGCCCGGGCAATTTCAATGGAACGACGAGTCATTTCCGTCCCCAAGCCCTGATGCTGGAAGCGATCGCTTACCAATAGAGAATACTCCGCATCACGGGTTCCGTGAATCAGACTCAAACGGGCCACCCCGACAAGTTCATGTTCTCCCGTCTCAGGGTTGCGATAGTCCGCAATCAGGGCCATTTCCTGGTCGTAATCAATAAAACACAGGCGGGAGAGGCGTTCATGAGTGACCCGGCGACTGAGTTTAAACGCATGGGCGTAGCGGAGATACACACTTTCCTCTGAGAGGCTTTCGTGGAACTTCACCGCCATCGGTTCATCTTCTGGGCGGATGGGGCGAATCGTCACCTCCCGTCCATCGCGAACCGTCCACTGTCCCACATACTGACTGGGGTAGGGGCGAATCGCCGGTTTCGGTAAATGGGCCACATCCGTATCCGGTGGATGGAGTACCACCCGTGCATCCAGAGAAATCAAGCGTTCGGGACTCGCCAGGAGGGGATTGACCTCAATTTCCTTAATCCAGGGCTGTTCGACCACCAAATAAGAAAAACGCACCAGCAGTCGTTCTAGGGCCACCAAATCGATGGGATCTCGTCCGCGAATCCCCTGGAGGGCGGTATAGATTTTTGTGTTTTCCATCAAACGGCGGGCCAGGGTCGTGTTTAGGGGGGGGAGGCCCAGGGCGCGATCGCGGAACACCTCCACCAACTGTCCCCCGGTTCCAAACAGCAATACCGGACCAAACTGGGGATCTAAACTACTACCAATAATCAACTCATAGCCGTCGAGTTTCAACATCGGCTGAACCGTCACCCCTTGGAAATCCTCGGGGCTATGGAGTTCACTGACGCGATCGCGAATCCGTTGATAGGCTTTGCGAACCGCCTCTTGGTCGTTGAGGTTCAGTTGCACCCCCCCCACATCAGTTTTATGGGTAATGGTTTCTGAGAGGAGTTTCAACACCACCGGATACCCCATCTCCTCAGCCGCTGCGATCGCCTCGTCCACTGTATCGGCGATACGGGTTTCAACAATGGGGATATCGTAACTGGCCAGCAGTTGCTTCGACTCAAACTCCGTCAAGAGTGTCCGGCCCGCCTCACGAACCCGTTGGATAATCGCATGGGCCGAGGGGCGATCGCGGCCCGAGGATTCCCCCTCCTCATCCCCCAACAACATGGGCGTTTCATACAAACTGCGCAAATTGCGGCTATAGCGCCACATATAGTTAAACATCCGCACCGCCGTATCGGGATACGGAAACGCCGGGATATTGGCCTGATTGAGAATCCGGGCCCCCGCTTCCACATCCGCCCCACCCATCCAACTGGCAAAGATGGGCTTTTTGTTGCGGCCTTCCATGGGACAAGCTTTCAGTTTCTCCGCCGTCTCCGTAGGAGAGGTCATAGCCTGAGGCGTTAACACCACAATCAAGCCATCACTATTGGGATCTTGCACGGCGACTTGTAAAGCTTTGGCATAGCGATCGGGGTCAGCATCCCCCAAAATATCAATGGGGTTGCCATGACTCCATTGAGGCGGCAAAATCTCATCGAGACGTTCCAGAGTTTCCGGGGCCAATTCCGCCAGTTTGCCCCCCTCCGTAATCAGAGTATCCGTCGTGAGGACCCCGGGACCGCCCGCATTGGTCAAAATCGTTAAACGCGGACCTTTCGGGCGGGGTTGTTTCGCCAACAGTTCCGCCATGTAGAACAGATGAGCCAAGTGATACACTCGCAACACCCCCGACCGTCGGAAAGCGGCATCCAAGACCTCATCACTGCCCGCTAACGCCCCGGTATGAGAGGCAGCGGCCTTAGCAGCAGCTTCCGTGCGTCCGGCTTTAATGACGATAATCGGCTTACTGAGGGCCACCTCGCGGGCCGCCGACAGGAAGGATCGGGCATCGCCAATGGACTCCATATAAATAACAATGCTTTCCGTCCGAGGATCATCGCCAAGATAGTAGATGAGATCGCCCCAGCCCACATCCAACATCGACCCCAAGGAGACGAAGGAACTAAAGCCCACATTGGCTTGAAAACTCCAGTCTAAAATGGAGGTACATAGGGCACCACTTTGGCTAATAAAGCCCACACTTCCCGGGCGGGCCATGGAACCAGCAAAGGTGGCATTCAGACCCGATAAGGGACTCATCACCCCCAAACAGTTGGGTCCAACAATACGCATTTTGCCCCGGGCCGCTTCCAGGATTTGCCGTTCGAGTTCCCGGCCCGCTTCTCCCACTTCCTTGAAGCCCGCCGAGAGGATAATCGCCCCACGCACCCCAGCGGCGACACATTGGCGAATCAGATCGGGGACTGTGGGGGCGGGGGTAGCAATGACCGCTAAATCTACTTGGGCGGGGACTGAAGCAATATCGGGGTAGGCCTTAATCCCGAGGACGCTACTGCGTTTGGGATTGACGGGGAACACGGTCCCGCCAAAGGGATGACTAATCAGATTCCACAATAATGTCCGTCCCACACTATTTGGCTTTTCCGTCGCGCCAATGACGGCAACATTTGTTGGCGTAAAAATGGATTGCAGTAAATCACTTTGAGACCGCAGAACATCATGAGCTGGATCGGTTTTGTAGGGGATTGTCGTAACCATAAACTTACTCCATTAAACAACGATTTTCAGGACAATTAAATGGCCATTCGATGGCTAGAATCGGGGACAGCCTGGACAGGGGCAACTTCCCGGAAATCCACTAGCGCCATCACCTTCGCTCTTATATCGTCCTAGGGCAAGTGACCGAGAGTTAAGGCACGATATGCCCTTGGTCTCCATTGGCTTCAGTGTACCGGTAGATCCGGAAACAATGGTAAATTTTAAGATAGTTTTACTATTGCTTCATGTTAGTTAGAATAGGTTGCAAAATGTAGGTAGGACTTGTTACATTTTAAAGCTCTACTGGATTTAGGGTAGTGTAGCGGATCACAAATCAACGGGGGGCAGGTCTGAGAATGACCTAGACTCTCCTAGAAGGCTCTCAGGGAGCCAGCTTGAGCGCCAACCTAGATTCAGATCCCCTCACCTGAGTTCCATTGATGTCCCCAACTGGGTTACCGCTTAAGCTGACTTTGATCATGTCCTATTGGCCCGCCATTCTTCACGATTTTCTCTACTTATGAATGTCCGTCATGCTCACTGGAACGACCTCTCGGCGATTGTGGGAATTTACAATGCCGCAATTCCCGGTCGCATAGCCACGGCGGATTTAGCGCCCGTGTCGGTTGAGAGTCGTCGTCCTTGGTTTGCCGGTCATTCTCCTCATCAGTATCCTCTCTGGGTGACTGAACGGGATCAGCAGGTTGTGGGTTGGCTGAGTTTTCGCCCGTTTTATGGTCGGCCGGCCTATGAGGCTACGGCGGAATTAGCCATTTATATTGCCCCAGACTATCAAGGGCAAGGGTTGGGACGGTTCCTTTTGGATTTGGCGGTGGCGAATGCTCCCCTCTTGGAACTCAAGACGCTCCTGGCTTTTGTGTTTGCCCATAACTTGGCGAGTTTAGGTCTATTTGAGCGGGCGAAGTTCCAGGAATGGGGCTATTTACCGAGGATTGCTGAACTCGATGGTGTCGAACGAGACTTGATCATTTTGGGCCATCGACTGGTCCAGGGCGATCGCCCTTGAGGCGCTCCTCTCCCGCTGGGTTCGGGTATCCACCTCAACTTGAGGATCAACGCCAAAGCGGTCATTTCCAGATGGACTTTTCCACAGCTTTTCCACAGTGGTTGAGTTCGGGTAGCCAGGAAAAAAAGCTGATTAATTTAACTTTTCCACAGTTTCCACAGGAGCCTGAGTTAAAATAGTTTTACTCAATATTTAACCCGAATTAACCTTTGCTGTGAACGGTAGGTGAGGGAAAAACTGTAACAAATTGTGACATTTTTCCGCGAACTGGCTTAATTTTGCCTCAAAAACTTGACAATCCACTCTTCTGTGCTATGTGAAAACTTATAGTATTATGGGCTGCAAAAGGACCAGGGAAGATTCGTCAATGTGAGGCTGCCAAGAGTTGGCGTAGGACATTATCTTGGCTGGGAGCGGCTGAGTCTGCAGCAAGCCAATTCGCAAACTGTCTGAGATCGCGAAACAGTTGACCCGGGTTTTACATCAATACTCATAGACACAGCATTGCCGTTGGGCATCTATCCCCGACATTGGCCATTGTCTCATCTTAAATCATTATGAAACCCTTACGAAACCTATTGTGCTTCCTATTGGGGACAAGCCTGTTCCTGAGCCTAAACTTATTCTTGCCCAATCTTCCCCGATTACGCCAGGCAGCAGTGGCCGCTCAGCCGCTCAATGACCTAGTGGTTCATAAATCCATTAGCTTCAAAACCCACCCTGAGATGAGCGTCCCTGAGGAAAAAGCCCTCAAAGCCCTGCCCTCAAGGGGCGATCGCCAACTGGCCCAACGGTCAATCCTGCAAGAACAGGGTCGTCTAACTAACCGCAGTCCCCGGCTACGAGATGGCAGTCGCTACAACATCTACGAATTTTCAGGGGATGCTGGACAAGAAGTTCGCATCCAACTCGAAAGTTCTGATTTTGATACCTATCTAATTCTCATCGGCCCCGACGATCAGCCCTTAGCTGAGAACGACGATCGCGCTCCCGGGGACACCAACTCAGAACTGGTGCTGAATCTGCCAGCCACAGGAACCTATCGCATTGTCGCCAACGCCTTTGATTCTCGTGGCCGGGGAGACTATCAAGTTGCCGTGTATGCCACAGAAACCTCAAGGAATACCGGTCAGCAGAAACCCGATCCCAACGCCACCCCCGCCACCCCAGCTCCCGTCTCCCTTAATGAACGCGAAGCCCTACTGGCCCAAGCTGATCGCTACCATCTCCAGGGTAACTTCCGCGAAGCCGAACGGCTCTATCGTCAAGCCAAACCCGAGTTTCCCGCCGAAGGAACTATCCAAATCGCCGAAGCCATCACCGAGGATCAACTCTCCCCAGCCGGGCGCGTCTATTGGAATAATGTTCAAGAGGGACTGGCCGAAAATCGCGAATCTCAAGTTGAAGCCTCGTTAGATCTACTCTTTGAAGAGGCCCCCGGTTTTGCACCGCCCTATACGCTCATTGCTCAACGCCATCTCGATGAGGGAGACACCGACGAGGCGATCGCCTTCCTCGAAGATGCCACCACCCGCTTCCCGGGTTCCTATGAACTGGCGCGAATGCTGGCCGAAACCTTGCGAGAAGATGGACAACGCCTCGAAGCCTCCATCGCTGCGCGGGAATTTGCGATCGTCAATCCCGAGCATCCTCAAAGCGGGGAGATGACAGAACTGGCAGATCGGTACCTCAGCAGTTTCCGGGGTCGCCTCCGGGAAAATATCGCCCTACGGGGGTTAGGCGGCTTAGCCGTGGGGGTCTTAACCGGACGCACCGGCTCCACCGTGTTTCAGGCCATTAACCTGGCTCAGTTGATGCTAGCCGGAGAATCTCGCCTCGGGGAGCAAATCGCCGAACAGTTACAGGGTCAATTGCGGATGGTGAATGACCCAGAAATTCTCGGCTATGTGGACGAGTTAGGCCAAGAGGTCGCCCGCTATATGGGACGAGATGAGTTTGACTATGAGTTTTTCGTGGTCGATGACGAGAATCTCAACGCCTTTGCCCTCCCCGGTGGTAAGGTCTTTGTCAACACCGGCGCGATTCTCGCCGCCAACTCGGAAGCGGAACTGGCGGGGTTACTCGGCCATGAAGTGGGTCACGCGGTTCTGTCTCACGGCTTCCAACGGGTGGTTACGAATAACCTCCTAGCGAACTTAGCTCGGGAAATTCCCTTTGGTAACTTGTTAGGAACCCTAGTCAGTTTGGACTACAGCCGTAAACATGAACGCCAGTCCGACATTATTGGCACTCGGGTGATTCACAGTGCCGGTTATGCGGCTGATGGTCTGCGTAACTTCATGCAAACCCTGCGGGAACGCCATGGTGGTGGTCCGACGATTCCCTATCTCTCCACGCACCCGGCTCCGCGAACTCGGGTTCGTTATATGGAGGAGTTGATTGAGCGGAATAATTACAACCGCTATAGTTTTGAGGGAGTCGAACGCCACGCTCAGATTAAGGCTCGGTTGTCGTAGGTTTAGGGTGATGTCTTGACCGGTGGCCGTAACGTCTTTCGGGGCGTTACGGTTTTTTTGTGCCTGTTGCTGTTTCGGGGGGGTCTAGGTGAGGAGGGCGATCGGGCGATCAATTCTGGAGCAATTTCAGTGGTAGAGTACAATCCAGTCGTCTGAGACCGATACTTAAGATTAAGGAGATCAAGTTGTTATGTCCTTTTCCGAATCTCAAAGTGACACCGTTCCGGTTCAGCTTCCCAATGGGGCGGTGGTTAACGTTGAAGTCACCAATACCGGGCGAGAGGACGTTGGCTTTAATGTGAAACAGTTTCAGCCTGTGGCCGATGCGATCGAAGGGGTGGTGGAGATGATTGCCGCTCCTATCCGCAAAGCGAAACCCAAGAAGGCGACCGTGAAGTTTGGTATGGAACTGGCGATCGAGTCAGGGCAACTGACTGCCGTGATGGTCAAGGGGTCGGGAAAGGCAAATTTGGAGATTACCCTAGAATGGGAGGCACAGCCTAAGAATTAAGCCGTGATGTCAGTAGAGACTCTGGTACAGCACTGTACGGTGAAGTTGTCCCTTCCTGGTCAACGGGGGTGGGGGACAGGCTTTTTTGTGGCTCCGGGTTGGATTCTCACCTGCGCCCATGTAGTACGCCAAGCGGCTGATCGGCCAGTCACTGTTTTTTATCAAGAACAGTATCTGTCGGCGATGGTGAACAAGATAGCCGACGATGGTAAAACTCTTGACCTGGCTCTTATTGAACTTGAATTATCTAAACCGTTGTTGAATCATCCTTGTGTGCTATTGGACTTGCATAAGGAGCCAGTCGCCAACGGTGAAAAACTTTATGCCTACGGCTATTTACGTTCTTACCCCCATGCAGCCCCTGTGCGTCTGGTCAATGAAGGATTGACGGGAGACCAGCCACCCTTACTGAAATTGAAACAGGCACAAATTGAGCCTGGAATTAGCGGTGCGGCATTACTTAACCTCAGGTCACGTAAGGTTTGCGGCATGGTTAAGGAAACCCGTAATGCCAATTTTGATCTCGGCGGTGGGGCAATTCCGACAAGGGTAATTCTGGAGCAGTTCCCGCAGTTGCGAGAGGGTCAGCAGGCGTTTCATGAACGGGATAAGCGTTGGCTCAATCTCCTGGCACCGCAAGCCAACATCGACTTTCAGCCCTATTTGAAGTCGATCCGGGACGATGAATACTATCAAGAAGGGCAAGAGGTTTACACCCCCACAACCCTCGAAGATCGGCAGCCTGTGCGAGGGCGGGAAACGGCTAGGCCTAGCCAACGGCGGTTTTCCTCGCGCTTGAAGTTGCGGGTGGAAACGGTAAAGCGCGACCAACAGGGGCAGGAGTATCCTCCTGATGAATCCCCGCAAGAGAAAGAGCGGGTTGAACAATGGGATGTATTAGAAGGGCTGCGCCAGTATGCGACGGATCATGTGGTCTTGATTGGCAAACCGGGATCGGGAAAGTCCACCTCCATGGAACGGTTACTCTGGGAGGAGGCGGAGCGAGCGTTGCATGATGCCAAGGCTCGGATTCCCGTGTTGCTGAAGTTGCGCAACTGTAGGAGCAGCATCGAACAACTGATTCGAGATTTCCTCATCGGGCATCAGGTGACTCTGGAACGACAGGACATTGAGGAACTGTTGCGCCAGGGCAAGTTCTTATTGTTGCTCGATGGCTTGAATGAGTTGCCCGAAAGCTTCAGAACGGAGATAAAGAATTTCCGCGATCGCTATCACCGGACAACAGCGATGATTGTCTCAACGCGGGATTTGAGTCTCGGTGGCACGTTGGGGATTGACAAGACTCTAAGAATGTTGCCCCTGACGGAAGGGCAAATGCGGGAGTTTGTGCGGGGGTATCTGGGCGAGGAGGGCGATCGTTTATTTCAGCAGCTTCAGGGCGACAGGCTGCGCAAGTTTGCTGAAACGCCACTGTTGTTGTGGATGCTTTGTCGAGTGTTTGCCCAAAGCGGTCAGGTTCCCAGGAATTTGGGGTTAGCCTTTCGGGAGTTCGCCCAACTCCATGACCAAGAGATCCAAGCCTATGCCCCAGTGGAGTCGAGGGAGCAGTGGCCGAAGCTACTGCGCCATCTCGCTTTTGTGATGATGCAGGGGGAAACCCCCACAGACCTGCGGCTCTCGATTCCCAGGGAGGAAGCCGAAAACTGTTTAACTGAGTATTTGCGGCAAGCCGGTTGGGCAAATCCTAGGGGTTGTGCTGAAGGCTGGCTCAAGGATCTGCTCAAGTACCACCTGGTTCAACGGGTAATTCAGCCCAACTTGGAGGAACATCTGGAGTTTCGTCACCAACTGATTGAGGAATATTACGCGGCGGAGGAATTACTGCAACGCTTGCCCCATCTGAGCGATGAGGAACTGACGCGAGATTATCTCAACTATCTGAAGTGGACGGAACCCGTAGCATTGATGTTGGCGCTGCTGGATAAGGAAGACCTGGCCTTGCGAGTGGTGCGGTTAGCAATGGATGAAGTGGATTTAATCTTGGGGGCACGTCTGGCCGGGGATGTGCAGCCTACTTTTCAGTCCACTAGCGTTGGTTGGATTGACGAGAAGGAATTACCTCTTAAGCTCAAAGTTCAATGCTGGGAGGCAAGCCATTCAGAGCAAGGGATTGAGAAGTTGCTCACTGCCCTCAAGGACTCAGACGAGGATGTGCGTAGGAGATCCGCCTGGGCCTTGGGTAAAATCGGCAGTGAGCGAGCAGTTGAGGCGTTACTAGATGCCCTCAAGGACTCAGATCAGTTGCTAGTTAGAATTGCAGCAGAAGCGTTGGGGCAAATTGGTAGTGAGCAAGCCGTTGGGGGGTTGCTAGATACTCTCCAAAACCCATATGTCTATACACGCAGGAGTGCAGTCGAGGCGTTGAGGAAAATCGGGGGTGAGCAAGCCGTTGAGGGGTTACGCACTGCCTCCCAACACTCAGAATATAATGACGTGCGTAGGAGAGCCGCCGAAGCTTTTGGGAAAAACGATAGTGAGCAAGCTGCGCACGAGTTACCAGTTTCCCTACAAGTCTCAAGCTATACGCCTAGGAATCCAACGTTGGAAAAAATGCGCAGTAAGCAAGTAGAGAAAGCCGTTCAAAGGGTACTGGATGACCTCAAGAACTCAAATGTGGAGGTGCGTCGTAATGCCGCCGATGCGTTAGCAGAAATTGGCAGTAAACTAGCTGTTGAGGCCTTACTAGATGCTCTCGTTGAGGCGTTACTAGATGCTCTCAAGGACTCAGATGAGGATGTGCGCAGGAGAGTCGCTGAGGCATTGGGGGAAATTGGCAGCAGGCAAGAGGCATGGGGGCAAACCGGCTCTGAAAAAGTGGTTGAGGCGTTACTAGATGCTCTCAAGGACTCAGAAAAATCTGTGCAGCGTAGTGCTGCCGAAGCCTTGGGGCAAATTGGAATCGGGAGTGAGGAAACTATTAAGGGGTTATGCACTGTCCTCAAGAACTCAGATAGCCTTATGGTTTCAAGTGTAGCTGTAGCGTTGGGGGAAATCGGCGATGCTCGACCTTTGAGTGATCTCTGGCAGTTCTATAGCCAGCGAGTGGATGTCTACCTGTGGAATGCCATTACCCGAATCCAAAACCGCTGCCAGTTCTATAACTACGAACTCTGGAAAGAGGCACAGTTACAAGAAAACTTTCCAAGATACAATGAGAGAGAGTGTGCAACGCAGACAACAACTGTTTTCAATATCGAAACACTGAACGGAGCGGGCGCAGCGATTAACCTGGGCGGTACAGTTAAAGGTAATCAGACGGGTTCACAGCCCCCGTAATCTGAATTCTAAAATATTGTGTGACTACCTGACAAAAACCCAACTTTATTACGGTTGCCCTGCAATCTGCTCAGAACACCCATCAAAATCAAAATCATCTTAACTATGAAAGCTATTGAAACCACAGCTGTCCTCTCGGAAAATGGGCAACTCACCCTAGATGAACCACTGGCACTTAACGTCAACAGCCGAGTTCGCGTGATTGTGCTGATCACTGAACCTGAAGATGACCCGGACGATACCCCCATCGCCGAAATTGAGGAAGGACTTTATCAAGGCTGGCAAGATATCTTAGGCGGCAGAACGAAACCCGTTTCCCAACTTTGGGAGGGTATGGATGTCGACTAACTCACCCGTTCAAGTTTTAGTCAGCGATCGCTTTATTAGGGAGATACGTCAGCTGGCAAAGCGATATCGCGGTATCCGTTTAGATGTTCAACCCATTATCGATCAACTAGAAGCGGGCGAGTTACCCGGTGATCAGATTCCTGGCATAGACTATACCCTCTTTAAGGTGAGAGTTCAAAATCGTGATGCTCGGAGGGGTAAACGTGGTGGCTACCGGATTATATATTACCTAAAAACAGAAAGGCAACGCTTACTCGTCACCATCTACTCAAAATCTGATAAATCTGATATTTCTACGGCTCAAGTCTGCGAAATCATAACTCGTTCTGAGCTTGATTTCAATCGTTCTAACAACATCAAAAACCAAGATGAATAACAATTTCAATATCAAAAACTTCAACGCCAACAATGCTGCCATAAACCTAGGTGGTACTGTCGAAGGCGATCAGATTGGGACGAATCATAATCAGACCACAAATGCAGAAGTAAAACAAGCCGTCGCTGACTTGCAAGCTCTTCTCGCTGACCTGGAGACTCAACATCCCCAGGTCAGCAGTGAACAGGAAGCCTCAGCCATTATCGAGGCTGAATTCACCGAAATTCGCGAAACTCCAAACCACCGACTGGCCATCCTCCGCAAGCAGATCCTTAACCCAGAACGTCACCTGCAAGCCATTAAAGCCACCTCGATCGAAGTGGCAAAGTCTGCCTATGAAAAGAGTATCCTAGCCAAGGCGGTAATCACATACTTGGATAAACTGAGCGAAACCCCCGATCGCGGATTGTGATCCAGCCTCAATCCCAATGACTCGCAAGGATGCCAAGGTGTTGCCCCGATATGGCCCGGCAATGGCAGTTCCCGAAAAAACGTGCTATGACCAAGGTGAACCGTACTGTTTTGTCAATAACGGTTTATGGATGAG